>JAEDEG010000080.1 GCA_016293435.1 Clostridia bacterium | reverse complement strand
TCATATAAAATTTATTTTTAGTGTTTAATTTTTCTTCCACACGGCGAAGCGCTTCACCGAAACGGAAAGATACAAGTGAAAATATCCTTAAAAACGGCGTCATACAAGGGCGCCTTAAATGTTCCAAGTTATCTCTATATTGCCATCGGCGATATGTATCACTTTTATAAGTGCGTCAACGACTGCCTGCTTATCTTCAAAGCTGATACCCTCCCAAGCGTCAACGTGATTTGATATTGTATCAAAATCTTTTATACCCTGATTATGAGTGAGTAAAAGAATTTCTTCCTGAATACTTTTGCGTTCGGCATCCAGTTGCTCAACCTTTTTGTTTATGTACTCCATAAGAACGGAATTTGCACCGATAACTTTTGAAAGCAAGTCGTTAATTTCGTTGTCAATTTCGGATAATTTGATTTTATTTTCATTTATTTTAGGATTGTTTTTCTTCTCGGTTTGATAAGACAGCGTTTTGAACTCTGAGAGCTTATTGCGAATTGCTTTTAACATATAATCTTCCAATACATCAGCATAAATTGTACCGCCGGTTCCTTTGCAATTTGCTTTTTTCGTTGCAAGGGAAGTTGAGCAAACAAAATATCTGTGCCATTTTGTATTAGCTTTTACTATAGTTAAGCCATATCCGCATTTGCCGCATTTTACTTTGCCTACAAGCCAAGAGGTTGTTGCTTTACAGGTCTGGGTGGATTGTCTGTTATTCAGACAGCGCAAACGGCATTTTATCCAATCACCGGACGGAATAATACCTTGATGTGGGGCAAGTACAATTTCCTTATCGGTCAAATCAAGCTGCTTTCTGGTTTTTGACTTATTACCTTGATAAAGGTAACAAGCGTTATATCCGGTAAAGTCCGAAACAGGATTTATAACATCTGCACCCTGACTCTTGAAAAAGTCGTAAACATCAGCGTCCGCCATAACATATATGGGATTTCTGAGCATATCGCTTATTCTTCCAACGCTCCACATACCACCGCGCAAATGCTTGATGTCGTGTTCGTTGAAATAAGAAATTATTTCACCCAGCGAATGTTTACCGTCAGCATACATAGAATACATTAACTTGATTTGTTCTGCTTCCTCCGGCACGGGAACATATTTAGAGGTTTTTATTCCGTCTATAACGGTACTCTCTTTTGAAAATCCGTAAGGAATACGTCCTCCCATATAGAAACCTCGCTTGCTGCGTGAATAATATGCGTCTGCAACTCTCTTTTGTATAGTTTCACGTTCAAGCTGTGCAAACACAATACAAATATTCAGCATTGCACGTCCGATAGGCGTAGATGTATCAAATCGCTCCGTAGATGAAACAAATTCAACATTGTATTCTTGAAATACGTCCATCATATTTGCAAAGTCCAAAATAGAACGACTGATACGGTCCAGCTTATAAACGATAACTCTTGAAACACCGCCTTGTTTAATATCTTTCATCATACTTTCAAAACCGGGACGATTGGTATTTTTACCGCTGTAGCCCTTATCCGAATATACTTTATAAGCATTACCGCGTGTTTCATATTTGCAGTATTCAAGCTGGCTTTCCACAGATATACTGTCCACCTTATCAATAGATTGTCTTGTATAAATAGCATCAAACATCGTATACCTCCATAACGATGTTATGATATGAGCTGCCCATACTACCCATATTATAACGCGCTGTAAAACACATTTCAATGCTTGTCAACATATTTTTTAAATATATCAAAAAGTTTTCTTTCGATGTCAAGTTTTGTATCGTTGCATTTATCAGAATCCTTTGGGCGCAGATTGATAACTGTAAAATTCATTTTTTCTAAGGATATTTTACTTGTATCAGTTAAATACGAAATATTGTCATTCATTTAGATACCTCCCTTGCCGTAAAGAGATAGTATATTTTATGAAAGACAGCAAGTACACTATTACAAATACATATAACGACAAAATCGAACGGCCGCCGGCTGCGGCTCCACGGGAATTTCACCCCTGCACGGTTTTCGTCCGGCCGCCCAATGCAGTGACGCGTTCAAGGCGGGAGTATCATTATTCGGAATATACGTCATTGCCTGCGGTCTGCCAAAACCGCAGCTACGGTACAAATATTTTATCGCTCTTTTAACAAGCGTTTCACTATATGAAAATGAAAGGTAGAAGCTGCTCCTGTTAAAGTCGTGGCGTATTTGCAGTAAAGCTCGGCACATTCCTTTTGTGTCCGTTTTGTCTATGACGCCCGGTGTTTCGGGCGTGTTTGTCAAAGAACAATCGGCACTTATCAGCCTGTAAAAACACACCCTAAAAATGTGCTTTTACGGAATGACAAATAGCCCATTACGGAAAGTGCGGAAAGGGGTACGCACCTCCGTATGGGCTTGTTTGTATTTACGCTACATTAAATGCGAGAGTACGCGCAATAAGACGGATTTTTAATCTATTGCACATTTCCTCGTCAATGTATGAGTAAGTATTCCCGTTCTCGTCGCGCAGAGTACGGGTACAAAGTTTCGCTATGTAACCCTCATAATGCTTTAAGATTACACATATAGCGTCAGTATCGCCGTTTGCCGCCGCAGCAATGACATTGAACGGCAACAAGTTAGCTTTGTTACTTGTGTTCGTCATTTGATTTTCCCTCCATATACTGCTTGATTTTTGCAAGTGCGCTTTTCCTGTGGCGGAAAACCGTACTGCGCACAACATTCAGCAATGCCCCTATTTCATCATCGCTCATATCTAAAAAATATGACATAAGGACAATATTCCGCTTTTTATCCGGCAGAGTGCCTAATGCTTCGCCCAGCAAGTCATTTTTTACGATAATGTCATATCCGGCAACTTCAAAATTGAAGTAGTCGCTTGCATATGTGTCCGTTACAAAAAACTTGTTAAGCTCGCTTTCGCTCAAATCCGAAAAGCATACTTCACGACCGGCGCGTTTCACAAGTTCAATCAGGTAGTTTTTGGCTTCACCTTTCAGAACCTTTTTAATCAGCGCGTCATACTGATGTTGTATAGTTTCCTTTTGGGAAGAAGATAGCTCCATTGAGTTCACCTCCTTCCTGCGGTGGAGTGAACGGAAAGAACAGTCTTGTCCTTTCTGCCCCTTTCGCTCATTATCCAGTGCCAAAATAGGAGTTTGTTGCGCTTTTGAAAAAATTTTTTCTAAAAAAGCGCAACAATGCCCGACTGCATTATGCAGCCGAGCATTCAAGGATATATTACATCTATCAAAATGATTTGTAATATCAATATTAAGAGTATAGTTGTTCTTTGAAAGGATTTCAATTTTTTTAAAATATAATAGCAGGTAGATATTCGCCGTTTCTGATAAGCAACGGTATGGCTTTCAAACTCCAGCGCATAAAAATCCCTCCAAACATATGATACTTGGAGGGATTTTGAGCACAACAAAATAGACCTGCCAAATATCGTTTTTTTATTTGGCAGGTCTGTTAAAATAAAAATAGCCGATAATCTGAGATATACCTCAAATTATCGGCTCTGCGTCTTACAGTTTACATAGGCTCCTGCGTCTTTGCGTCTGGCTCTTTGATAACAGTAATATTAAATTGTTTTGCGTTTATTAAAGTTTCATTTTTACATTTCGGACAGAATAAAGGGAAATTCTTTAATTCTGTATCTTTACGGAGCTTCGTCCGTGTTTTATTATTGCATATCGGGCATAATACCCATTCGCTATTTTCAGTTTGCATATATTTCACCTCAACATCATATAGTATGACGCACGTATATGCAGGATATTCCTGTAAATGACACAGAGCCGATAACATAGAGTTATCGTGATATATTGGCTCTGCGTCTTGCGTCGGGCTCTATAATATTGTTAGGTGATATTTTTAATTTGCAGATTTCTCTATAACCTTTACCGTCAGATTTTCAACATCTATCAAACTTTCCTTTTTGCACTTAGGACAAAATAAGGGAAAATTTTTGATAACGGTATCTGTGCGGATTTTATCACGGGTCTTATTTCCACATATAGGACAGTATATCCATTTAGTTTCCATATTCTATCACTCTCATATATCTTTCTTAGATAATATAACATTAGAAATTATAGTAAATAGAAAAATATACACAATACAAATTATAATAAACTCCGTGTAACCGCTTTCTAATATTTTTTGCGGAGCATTAGAGTTCATTCCGTATGCCATAAGCGAGTACGGCCATATATGGCCTAAACCTTTTGCTAAAAATACAAGTCCCGACAGACCGCCTGCAAAAGATATTCCTATTGGCAGGGCGAAGCTTTTTATAAAAAGCGACAGCATAAGCTGAATTGCCGCAACAACTATACCGCCAAGCGTTCCGAACAAGCACCATACGGCAATTTGCATATACGGCGGATTTGCCATTCCGACAACAAAACCTGATATTATAAATAAAATTCCAATCCATAATTCGCTTATAAAAACCATAAACGACGCAGTGATGAGCTTTGACAAAAACACAGTTGTTCTGCTCTGCGGCATAGTCAGCACCTTGTTCCAATTATGATTATTATGTTCAAGTCGCATTATATACACACAGTATATTCCAATCATAACAGGCAGGAAAAAATAATCTGTAAACAGCGTGTGCTGAGTCCAAAGCGAATACCACTCGCTTTGCAAAATTTCAATATTTCCCATATAATTTAGCGTTCCGAGAAGTGCAGGAACAATCGGCATTATCAAAAACGCAAGCCACACGGGCGAACGCTTTAATTTCATTCTCTCAGCGTTTAATAATCTAAACATTTTATAATTCCTTTCTGCAAAATAATTTTTTGCCTATCAAATACATAATAACGCAAACGGCAATCATTATGGCAAATAATATCCAATCTATATCCATAACCTCAAAATAAGCGGTATCGTACCGTGTTTCTTTTGTCCAGCCAAACAATCCAACAAATTGCGTTGCTCCGTACCAGCCCCAAATCAACACCCTGCGAAGAAACGGAACATTAGGCAAAAACATTGAAAAAAGTCCGCCGAAAGTACCGATAATTCCGGTGCAGAATGTAACTGTCTGATTTTTGAACAAGAGCGACAGTATATGCTGAAAAATATACACTGCGATTGTCGGAATGATAGTAAACAGGAGATACAGAAGATATAGTTTTATTGGCACGCTGCCATAAAATCCTTTAACATATCCGCCGATTATTACCGCTACCCAACTTATGATATTGCAGAAAAGTACGATTGACAATCCGTAAATGAATTTTGCGTCATAGATTTTCCCTTTGTCAACTGTTACGGCAAGCTGTTTCAGCATTGCTCCTTTATGTTCAATATCGCAAAGACGTGAAGAAACAATTATTGACAATATCGGCATAAAAATTGCATTTATAAGTGGAAGCTGATATAAAAAATTCAACCAACCGTTTTCAAGCATAAAGCCACTATAATTGTTGTGCAGCGCCCAAACAAGCTCTACGACGGTTATAATAAATGCTGTTATAAAAATATACCGCCCTCTTGTTTTTCTATTTTCGCATTGTAAAAGTTTTATCATAAACTTTGCTCCTTTCCCGTCAAATCCAAAAAGATTTCCTCTAATGATTTTGAGGTGTCAATTTCGTGGAGCTTGTTTAATTCACCTTGATACATCAATTTTCCGTTCGCTATAATACCAATATCCTCCGCCATTTGGTCTATTTCAGATAATAAATGACTTGACACAATAACTGTCATACCGTATTGTTTTGGCAATGACTTTATAAGTTCACGCATTTCTTGAATACCAGCCGGATCAAGCCCGTTTGTCGGCTCGTCAAGAATAAGCAATTTAGGAAAAGATAACAAAGCAGAAGCAAGTCCAAGTCGTTGTTTCATCCCTAAAGAAAATTTGGACACCTTTTTGCTTTGTTGCTTATCAAGACGGACAATTTGAAGAACTTTGTCAATATTAATTTTAGGAACATCTAAAAGCGTGGCAAAAATTTTTAAGTTTTCCTTTGCGGTTAAATGTCCGTAATATGACGGAGACTCAATCAACGAGCCTACATTCCTTAAAATTTCAATTCTGCTTTTAGAATTGACACGCTTTCCGAAAATATCAATCTCACCCTTTGTAGGACACACAAGTCCTAAAAGCATTTTGAGTGTTGTTGATTTGCCTGCGCCGTTCGGACCTAAAAATCCGTAAATACGATTTTCGGGTACACTCATATTCAAATTATTTACGCATAACTGTTCGCCGTATATTTTTGTTAAGCTATTTGTTTTTACGATTTCTTTCATTTTTAAAACTTCCTTTCGTTTAAGATGAGTTAATTATAACAGTCCAAGCTGTCATTAAACTTAATACAACCTTTCATAAACCTTAAATTTTTATAAATTCACGGTCAATGGCTTTAAGAATAAACATTATTGTGGTATAATTATATTGGTGATTTATAATGGATGAATTAAAAAACAAAAAAATCTTAATTGTTGATGATGAAAAAGAATTGTTGCAAATGACTGAAACAGCATTGAGAAACGAAGGCTTTTTTAATATTTACACAGCAGAAAATTGTAGAGAAGCACTTGAAATAATAAAAAATCAGTCTATCGCACTTATCCTGCTTGATGTTATGCTCCCGGATGGCGATGGCTTTTCGCTATTTCAGCAAATACGAAAAATATCACAGACTCCGGCAATCTTTTTAACCGCAAAGGGCGAAGCGGAAGATAAAATACACGGTTTGGGGCTGGGAGCTGATGATTATATCGTTAAGCCGTTTTTGATGAAAGAGCTGACCTTGCGTATAACGGCAGTTTTAAGAAGAGCCTATCAAATCAGACAACAGGAAACAGAATTTTATCTTGGCGAGAAACATATAAGTTTTGAAACGGCCTCTGTTACATCACAAGGAAAAGAAAAATCGTTTACCGCAAAAGAATTTATATTGTTGAAAAAACTGTATGAAAATAAAAACCGTATTGTAACAAATGACGCACTTTGTATGACAGCGTGGGGCGATGTATATTACGGATATGAGAATACACTTATGGTACATATTAGACGACTTCGAGAAAAAATTGAAGAAAATCCGTCTGCTCCAAACTACCTTACTACTGTGAAAGGGCTTGGATACAAGCTGGTGATAAAAGATGAATAAAACGGCATTAAAAATTTTTACTTGTTTTACTGCAATATCAGCTATTGTTGCAACTATTCTTTTGATTATAAACTTTTTGGGATTTGCATTTATAGGAAGTGATGTCAGCACTAATATACACGGCAATTCTCCGCAGGGAATGCTTTATAGAGTAAGCGAAGCGTTGATACAGACCGATAATGGGTTTGAGCTTACAAATGAGAATACAATTCCTTCTGATTGCTGGTGTATCTTGATTGATGAGGGCGGCGATATAATATGGTCGAAAAACAAACCTACGGACATTCCTGAACACTATTCCATAAATGACATAGCAAAGATGACACGCTGGTTTTTGAATGATTATCCTGTGTATGTGCATACGGAAGATTATGGATTGCTTGTGCTTGGCATACCTAAAAACGCTGTCGGCAAATACGATATGGCTTATTCAATGGAATGGTTTAACACTTTGCCGCAAAGACTAATCAGCATACTTATACTTAATCTATGCCTTGCGGCTGTTCTTGCGTGTGTGTTCGGAATAAATTTGTATAGAAGATTGCAGGTTTTACTGAACGGAATAAATAATTTAAGACAGGAAAAGGACGTGCGGCTAAAAGAAAAAGGAATATTCAGAGAAATTTCACGAAGTATAAACAATACTGCAATAGCCATTGAACGAAAAAACCTCGCTTTATCGCAGCGAGATAATGCACGTTCAAATTGGATTTCGGGAATTTCACACGATATACGCACACCGCTATCCTTAATTATGGGATATTCTGAGGCACTTTCAGAAAGCGGTGAATTGTCAGAGAAAAATAAAAATAAGGCTGAAACCATAACAGCGCAAAGCATAAAAATAAAGAAACTGATAGAGGACTTAAATCTGATTTCATCATTGGAATATGATATGCAGCCGTCAAAAAAGAGCAATGTTCGGCTGTGTCCTCTGATAAGACAAATTGTAACGGATATTATGAATAGCGGTCTTTCGGATAACTTTGAAACTGAACTAAATTTACAGGATGAAAAAGCGTTTGTGTCGGCTGATGAAAGTTTGCTTGAAAGAGCAATTTTTAATCTTATAAATAACAGCATTACTCACAACAAAGGCGGTTGTAAAATTAGTATTTCCGAGTACACTGAAAACGGAATAGTTCATCTGAATATTTCCGATAATGGAAAGGGTGTTCCCGACAAAGTGATAGAGAGTATAACGGAAATTCCAAAATCCCCTCACGGTCTTGGACTTCCAATGGCGTATAGAATTATTTATGTGCACGGTGGTAAAATGACAGTAAAAAACAGGAATGGTTTTTTTGTAAATATAGAATTGCCCTTAGAATAAAATTGATATATTTATATAACCTATATGATATTATAACTCATTTATGAAATGTATTTTGAGGTGTAAAATGTATATAGGTGATGTAATATGTCAAAAGAAAGACAAAAATATGATTTCACAGCGTTAGGTCAAGCGATAAAAACAGCGAGGACAGCCGCCGGAATGACAAGAGAACAATTAGGTGACAAATTAAATCTTGCGCCTCGATATATCGTATCAATCGAAAACGAGGGGCAACACCCAAGTTTGCAAGTATTGTACGAACTTGTAACTCTTTTCAATATATCAGTAGACCAATTCATTTTTGAAAAGCAGCCGGAACGGTCAACGCTGCGGCGTCAGATTGATGGTTTGATTGACAGTATACCCGAACGAGATTTACCGATTATTGAGGCAACAGCGCGAGGAATTATAGAAACAAGAGCGGAAGCGGAGGAATAAAAATCCTCTGCTTTTTCTTTTTTAAATATGCAACAAATACCTCTGTTTTTATGGGATAGTATATAGGGAAAAACTACTTTTTTACTTAATAGCAAGCACAGTATGTGAGTACCCACATACGATTTTTGCGTTTATTACAGCTCTGCTGAAATAAGCAAAAATTCTTGGGATATTCCCAAACCCTTATTGATGAAAAAACGAGGTGATTTTATGGCGACCCGAAAAAGAAATATACAACTGAAAATATGGGTAACAGAGGAAGAAAGAAAACTAATTGAACAGAAAATGGCGCAGCTCCCCACAAATCAGATAGGCGCATATATGCGGAAAATGGCGATTGACGGATATGTGATATATACTGACACGACCAATATAAAAGAGTTTACGGGCGAATTGCAGATTATAGGAAAGAATATCAATCAGATTGCAAAGCGCGTCAATTCCACAAGCGCAATCTATCAGGAGGATATTGCGGAGCTTAAAACGAGGTTAAATGAGATATGGCAGTTACAAAGACGCATCCTATCAGCTCTACATTAAACCTTGCCCTTGAATATATCCTAAACCCTAAAAAGACGGACGAAAAGCTGCTTGTTTCCTCTTACGGCTGTTCGCCGGAAACAGCGGATATTGAGTTTGGCTGGACAAGGGAGAAAGCACAGAATTTCAGAGGAAAACATTTAGCAAGGCACCTGATACAATCCTTTGAACCGGGCGAAACCACGCCGGAGCAGGCGCACGAAATCGGTATGCGGCTTGCACAGGAGGTTTTGGGCGGTAAATATGAATTTGTGTTGACAACTCACATAGACCGAGGTCACATTCATAACCACATCATTTTTAACGCTGTTTCCTTTGTCGATTACAAAAAATATCAGTCCAATAAGCTATCCTACCGCTTCATCAGACAGACAAGCGACAATCTGTGTGAGGAATACGGACTGTCGGTAATACGAAATCCGAAAAGCAAAGGCAAAAGCTATATTGAACACACTGCCGCAAAACAGGGTAAGAGCTGGAAGGCACAGCTTAAAATGGCAGTTGATATAAATATATCGCGGGCAAAAGACTTTGACGAATTTTTGCGTCTTATGGAGCAGAGCGGATATAAGGTCAAGCGGCAGAATAAAAATATTTCGTTCTGCACTGACGGACGGGAACGCTATATGCGTTCAAAGACTTTGGGTGATGATTATACTGTTGAGGCTATCAAGGAACGTATTGCCGGCAGGGCAAGAAAAATTACCGCTCTGAAAATTAACAGGCGCATCAATCTTATTATTGACATTCAGGATTGCATAAAAGCACAAGAGAGCAAGGGCTATGAGCATTGGACGAAAATGAATAACCTTAAACAAGCCGCTAAAACTTTGAATTTCTTAACCGAAAACAATATTACAACTTATGAGGATTTAGAGAAATCGGCCGAGAGGACACATAAGGATTTTGACAGTATCTCCGAAAAAATAAAATCCGTTGAAAAACAAATCAATACTACTGCACTGCTTATCAAAAATGTTGAAACCTATTCAAGACTAAAGCCTGTTATGGACAAATATAAAAAGGCGAAAAACAAAGAACAGTTTAAGGAAAAATACCGTGCTGAAATCACATTGTTTGAAGCGGCATTTAAGGAGTTGAAAAACGCCCATTATCCTCCCGTGAAAGAATTACGGCAAAGCTATTCCAAGCTGACAGAGGAAAAGGAAAAACTTTATGAGGAATATAAAAAGTGCAAATCAAAGGCGGCTGAAATTGATGTTGTAAAATCAAATGTCGAAACGCTTTTAGGCGCATCTCACAAGCCGAGCCGTGAAAAATCGGCGTTTTTGGAATGATTAAGGGCTGGGCGCGGATAAAGGTATGTGATATAATTTATGTAGGCAAATATATCTTAAAGGAGGCTTTCACAATGAAAAAAGCAACAAAAATCATTATTATCACCGCGCTCATAAGTTCTATGAACCTGACGGCACTTGCGGCAGAAATACCGGGTGAGAGTGTCCCGGTAAATGCAACAAACGAGAGCATAGCTCTTACCGAAAATCTAATCAGCGGAATACTCTTTGAGGTTGAAAACGGTTTGGGTTATGCGGACGCACAGGCGCAGGCACAAAACATAATCTTCAATGCGGTAATTGCGGGACAGACAAACGGCTACGGTTACGCAGACCTTATGTCAATAGCAAGAAACGCAATCTATCAGTACAGAGATATATACCTCCGCCCGGAATTTTACCAAGAGGCGGAACAGCAGGTGCAGACCTTAATATCGGATATTATATCAGAGGTAGAGAGCGGCACGAAAGATTATTATACGGCAGAGAAAGAGGCATATATAAAAATTATGCAAACGGTAAATCCCTCTTTCAATCCTGATACTCTGCAAGGCGACTTTTGCTATTGGGATATTCCCGCTGTTGACAGTGCCTATTTCAACAGAGCAAGAAAGTTACTGCTTGAAGCACAAACAAGGAGACTGACGCACTGGCAAAATTACAGATAACAAAAGATTTTATAATCAAGACAATCATACCGATATTGTTCGCATATCTGCTTTATTATATGTTTATCAACCTCTGTACCGCAGCCGGAGAGGTTAACTACATAAAGCTGTTTATTCTATGCGGAATACCTTTCGGAATATCACGGCTTGTCATATTCCCAATAGGCGGTATGAATGGATTTCTGACATCGGTTATTTTCGGCGTCATAATCGTCGGCGCAGTCGGAGGAATAATTTTAATATGGCGGCTGCTTGTGGCTCTTTGGTATATCCCGCTGACAGCAGTTAGATTTATCT
>JAEDEG010000079.1 GCA_016293435.1 Clostridia bacterium | reverse complement strand
GGGCTGTAAAGCACATTTGATAAATTTTCATAAGTTATAACTAAATTAAGATGTCACCCGCCTCTATAGGCGGCGGGTGACATCTTAATTTTTTCAGTGGGAGTTCAATCTCCCACTGAAAACGTTGAATGACGCGGCTTTGCCGCTTATTGAAAATCAGTGAAAAAATCGGTGAAAAAAATCTCAAAAATTTTATAAAAAAGTGTTGACAAACAAAAGTATTTGTGATATACTATCATTCGTTGGTTGATGAACCACATTAACCGGCGTATGCGGGAGTGGCTCAGTGGTAGAGCGTCACCTTGCCAAGGTGAACGTCGCGAGTTCGAATCTCGTCTTCCGCTTGATTACCGTTCAAGAGACGTATGCTTTACGTCTCTTGATTGGTCTAATACTGCAAAACCTTGCAGTAAAATAACATTATTACAGGCATATCTGCATATGATATAAATGTAATAATGTTCATATATGTGTATGGCGCCATAGCCAAGTGGTAAGGCACGGGTCTGCAACACCCTTATCCCCAGTTCAAGTCTGGGTGGCGCCTTTTATCAAAAACGGTATATACCTTGTTTTAGGGTATATACCGTTTTTTTTCATACAAGAGCTGCATCAAAGCTTTGTATAGTATTTGATTCCTTTCTTACGCAAACAAAAATAACAAAAAAATGATATATATGTAAGAATTATTTGTTTACTTTTATTCATAATTTTTATATAATCTAAATATAGAAGTGTAATTTTGCGGAGGATGAACAAAGTGTATAAGAGAATGATTGTATGGTTTGAGGTGATTTTAATGCTTTTTAACTGTCTGTCTGTCACATCTGTCGAAGCTTCCGGAATTTCTGATGAAAGCATTTTGTATTTTTGTGAGGATTTCAGTGCTTCAAACAATAACATGAATGTCAAGACCTTGGAGTTTAATCCATTAAGCAACAAAGTTTGTATAAGTGAAACAAGCAGCGGCAATAAATGTGCTGTCATAATAATGAATTGTGACGATGCTCCAAAAGACTCGTCAATTGTAAGGCGATTTGGAGATGTCAGACCGTCCGGTGATGTTGTTATTGAGGCTGATATAATGATTAAAAATTTGGGCGGATGTCAGCCCAGGATTGCCATAAGAAGTCCCGAAGGCGGGAGCAACGAGATTTATCCTGTTTCAATTTCGGCAAAAGGCAGAGTTACGGCAATTGGCGGAGCTGAAATTCTGGCTTCGGTGGAAGAGGGTAGATTTTATAAATTTGGTTTTTACTTTAATTTCACAGATGGTACATATGATGTTTATGTAGACGGTTGCAAAGTCAAATCGGATATTAAATTTTGTGAAAATCTGTCATATAGCTTTGGTGAAATATCAATGCTTTTATTTAACACCCGATATGCGTCAGAATCATGTAAAACCGAGTATAATGTCGACAATATAAAAGTATATAAAGGAACCAAACCTTTGTCTGAAGAAGAATTTGATTCTATTAATTGGAAGCTATGCGCTGACAATGATACAGCTTTGAGCCGCCGGATGATAGAATGCAGTACAAAAAACATGCTTGCATTTTATCCGAATGTCAAAAAAGCACTTGTGTTCGGAAAGTATACACAGATAAATCCCATGTGTATATCAAATGCAGGGATTACAGCCATTCCGGTTGAATTTCTTAAAACGCAGTTGGATGAAGCATATTTTAAAGACTTTATCGGAGACTATATTTCGCCGAATCAGATAAGAGAAATTACAGGTATGAATGTTTGGTATGATAAAACAGGTCTTGTAATTATCAGCCGTGACAAAATTTCTTTTGATTGGCACAATAATTCTACATATCTCTCGTCTTTATGCGGCGAAATGAATTATGAAAGACCTGCCGGTGCAGATGTTCTGCAGAAAATGAAAGAAAGCTTTCCGGATAAATCGCATCCGCGTTTGATGGCAGATGCCAACACCTTTGAAAAAATAAAAGCAGAGATTGAAACTAATCCGATAAAAGCCAAATGGTATAATGATATTAAAAATCAAGCTGATAAATATCTTAAGAAAAGTGTCTCAGTCTTTCCGGAAACTATTACTTCTACCACTACATTTATTGACCAGGGCACAGAACTTAAGAAAATGGCTCCATGTCTTGCCTTTGTATATCACATGGAAGAAGATACAAGATATTCAGACAGGCTTATAGCCGAAATTGAAGCGTGGATTAATCAGGAGGTATGGTCTCCATACAGTATGCTTGCTCTTGGAAGAGCGGTAAACGGTATGGCATTTGCCTATGACTGGCTTTATGACGAATTGTCCGATACCACAAAAGTAAATTTAAGAAATGCCATAAGCGAAAGATTTTATTCCGAAGTATCCAAAGATTATTGTAATATCACACCAAGAGACAGAAGCTACAAATGGTCTTTGCGCAGAACAGGTGATAATTGGAACACTACCATAAACAGCGCAGTTATAATGTCGGCTCTTGTTATGGGCGACGAAGAGGAGTATACAGAGGAATGCGGTTTGCTTTTGAATGAAGCAATGTATTCTCTCGAATCGGCATTTGATATGCTTGCTCCCGATGGTTCATGGTTTGAAGGTGTTGGTTACTGGACACCTACCGTTGAAGGCATGATATGGGCAATGGAAAGCCTCAGAAATATCACGGGAACAGATTACGGACTTTTTAATGTGCCGGGTATGAAATATGCGGGATACTATCTTTATGAAATGTCAGGAAACACTGCTATATTTAATTTTAACTTTGCAAATGAAAGAGGATATCCCGAACCATCTCTTTTGTATTTCGCAGAGCGTCTGAAAGATTCTTCACTAAAGCAGCTTTGCATTGACCATTACGAAAAGTACAGAGGCGAGGAAGGCATATATATGACAGCCGATGCGCTGATTTTGTCAGGCGACATTCCAACCGAAAGTGTAAAAGTAAATCTACCGCTTGATGCTTACTACAGATGTACAGAAGCAGTTTCAATGCGCAGCAGCTGGGATAGGGGCAGCATGGTTTATGCAGGCTTTCACTCAGGCTATAACGGTGCTCAAAATGCACAGCTCGACATAGGAACATTTGTTATAGAAGCTTATGGTGACAGATTTATTACAGATTTCGGACCCGAAAAATATTCAATTGCAGATGCAAGCGGCAATATTTTTAAGGCCTATATGAACAGAGCCGAAGGAGCAAATACATACATAATCAATCCTTCAACAGATTATATGGATCAGCTTAAAGAGGCTTATTGCTTCTTTAACCGCTATGAAACAAATGAAATAAGTGCTCTTGCAGTAACTGATATGACAGCGGCCTACGGCGACAAGGTTGAAAGTGCAGTCCGTGGCATAAAGATGACAAATAACAGAAAAACCATTATTTTGCAAGACGAAATAAAATGCTGCGAACCGTCTGATATATATTGGGGTATGCATACTCCTGCCATGGTCTCACTTTCCGATGACAAAAAAACAGCTGTGCTGGATATTGACGGAAACAAAATGGAAGTAAAAATCTTGAGTGCTCAAGGGGAATTCAGCTTAAACAAGGCAGAACCTCTGCCCGAATGCTATCATCTTGAAGGGCAGAGCTCACATCCTGATGTAACCAAGCTTGCAATGAGGTTTAAAGAAGCAACAGATGTTGATATTACGATTTGCTTTACACCACTTGGAGAGCTAAACAAATTTGATAATTCATATCCGGAGGTAATATCTCTTTCTGACTGGACACTCGATAGCTTCAATGTTGGGGATATAGAATTAAATTCTGCCAAAACCCATGCAAGTTTAAAGCTTTCAAAAACCGGTACAAATGTAAATCATCCAAAACAGCTGACGCTGGTTATGGCGGCATATGAGGATAATCGGCTCACGGATGTTGTTTTTCAAAAAAAAGAGCTTGTATCAAATGGAGAAACGGATTTTGAAATAAGTTTTGACAGTGATTTTAGGCAAGGTGAAAAAACAGTCAAAGTATTTTTGATAGATCAAAATAATGTGAAGCCTTATGTTGTACATAAACATTAATTTAATAAAGGAGGGATTTAGCATGAGGTTAAAAGCACTTATTATTGCATTTATTATCAGCTTCACATGCATACCTGCCGACCTGTCATTGGCTGCTGCGGAGGTCAAAGGAGAAAATATCCTTTACTTTAGCGAAGATTTTAACTCCGCGCGCGGTGGTTTGGTAAAGTCTTTGGAATTCGGATCTCAGAACAATGAAATCACCGTTGTACAAAAGGAGACAAATCCGGAAGATAAATATGTGCGCATAACAATGAAAAGTACCGAGGATGCCAAAAAAGACGCGTCTATAGTAAAGAGATTTACAGGCACTTTGCCGGGTGGCAAAATTGTGTTAGACGTAAGACTCATGGTGGAAGATCTTGGTGGCTGCTCACCCAGAATTGCAATAAGAAGTCCCGAAAGCGGGGGCAATGAGATTTATCCTATTGAAATAACTCAGAGCGGTCAGGTTTTGGGTATTGGCGGTATAGAGCTTTTAAGCTCTATGGTCGAAGGTAAATTCTATAATTTTTCACTTGCTTTTGATTTTGATAACGGCACATACGATGTTTTTATCAACGGTCTCAGAAAAGCGCAAAACATTTCTTTTATACGTCAGATAAACTATTCCTTTGACCGGCTTTCACTTATTCTTTTTAATACACGCAATGCTGCTGCAGGTTGCAAAACAAAGTACTCTGTAGACGACATAAGAATATATGAGGGCGAAAAGCCCATTTCCGACAAAGTATTTAATCAAACAAATTGGACTCTAAGGCTCAACTATGACTCCCGCGTGAGCACCGGCATGGTTAAATACGGTATGCAAAACAATATTGTTCTTTATGTTGGAGCAGGCAACGCACTTTTAAATGGTGTTGCCGAGCCTATTGATCCCACAAATGCAAATGTCTCTCCGTTTATAGTAAATGATACAACACTTGTTCCGGCACGTTTTATTGTTGAAGCACTCTCGGGCACTATTTCTTATAATGCCCAGGATCAATCTGCCACTGCGGTGATTGGCGGTAAAACAGTTAAAATTAAAGCCGATGAAAAAAATATTATTGTAAATGGCGAAGAGGTTGAGCTTTCAACTCCTGCCACGGTTAAAGAGGGAAGATTCTTTATACCCCTTCGTGCTATGGGAGAACTTGCGGGTAAGGAAGTTTTTTGGGATAAAACAGGCTTGATTATCTTAAGTGATGATACAGTTGACCTTAATTGGCGCGATGATACAAGCTATTTGTCGGCAATAGCAGGCGAAATGGTTTATCAGAGACCCGAAGGCTCTGAGGTACTCAGCCGGATGAAGAAAAACTTTCCTAATAATTCACATCCTCGCATTATGATAGACGGCAGCACCTTTGACAAAGTTAAAGAACAGATAAAAACCAATTCAACCAAAGCAAGTTGGTACGCCGATATTAAGGCTGAGGCTGATTCGTGGCTTGCCAGAAAGGTTGTAGAGTTCCCCGAGAATCCCAAACAGCTTGTTGACCAGGGAGTTTTAATGCAGGATATGGCACCTTGTCTTGCACTCGTATATCATATAGAAGGTGACATGAAATATGCCAATAGACTTATTGATGAGGTTCAGGCATGGGTTGACTATGAATATTGGACTCCCTATTCAATGCTTGGCTTGGGCAGAGCTGCTGTGGGATTTGCCATAGCCTATGACTGGCTTTACGATGTAATGCCCGATACACTCAAAGCTGATTTAAAAAAGGCAATAAGCGAACGTTTTTATTCCGAGGTATTTAAAGACTATTATAACATATACCCCCGAAGCCGCAGCTTTGAATGGACTTTGGCAATTGTAGGTGATAACTGGAACACCACCATCAACAGCGGTGTTATTATGACTGCTCTTGCCTTTGGTGATGAACCGGGCTTTGAGCAAGAGTGCAGTCAGATAATAACCGAAGCCATAATATCCCTGGAGGCAGCATTCAATCAGCTGGCACCCGATGGATCATGGTATGAAGGCGTAGGCTACTGGACACCTACCGCCAAAACCATGGTTTGGGCAATGGAAAGTCTAAGAAATGCCACAGGTACTGACTACGGGTTCTTTAACGTACCGGGTATGAAGTATGCAGGCTACTATCTCTATGAAATGTCTGCCACAACAGGTATTTTCAATTTTAACTTTGCAGCCTACAGAGGCTACCCTTGTCCGGAGCTTATATATTTTGCTGAGCGCCTTGGTGATGACTCTTTAAAACAGCTTTGTATTGACCATTATGAAAAATTCAAAGGTGAAGCAGGTGTATATATGACTGCCGATGCGCTTATTTATTCGGGTGATATTCCGGAGGAACGAGTTAATGTAAATCTTCCTCTTGATGCATACTACCGAGGAACAGAAGCCATTTCTATGAGGTCTGGCTGGGATTCAAACAAAGAATTTTATGCGGGCTTTCATTCAGGCTTTAACGGTGCCCCAAATGCACAGTTGGACATCGGCACCTTTGTAATAGAAGCTTTTGGTGAACGTTTTATAACAGATTTCGGTCCCGAAAACTATGATTTAACAAATCACATTTTTGAGGCCTATATGAACAGAGCTGAGGGTGCAAATACATATATAATAAATCCCTCAACAGATTATATGGATCAGCTTAAAGAGGCATATTGTTATTTTGACCGCTATGAAACAAATGAAATAAGCGCTCTTGCAGTAACCGATATGACAGCGGCCTACGGTGACAAGGTTGAAAGCGCTGTCCGCGGTATGAAAATGACCAATAACAGAACTGCCGTAATACTTCAGGATGAAATAAAATGCACTGCGCCCTCGGATATATATTGGGGTATGCACACGCCTGCCGAGGTTACTTTGTCCGAAGATAAAAAGACAGCAATTTTAAATATCCGCGGAAACAAGATGGAAGTTAAGATTATGAGTGAACAGGGCGAATTTAGCTGCGATAAGCCTGTTGCTCTTCCTGAGTGCTTCCAGCTTGACGGTCAGACAGAGCATCCCGGTGTAACCAAGCTTGCCATGAGATTTAAAGAAGCAAGCGATGTTAATGTTACTATCTGTTTTACACCTCTTGGTTATTCCGATGGTGTTGAAGTCAAGTATCCCAAAATGGCAAAGCTTGCCGATTGGACATTAGATACTCCGGGAGAGGTTGAAGAAACAATTGTTCCGGATATGAGCTCGGTGGTTCTTACAGATTTAAAGGTTAACGGAAAAACAATTGACGGCTTTAGCCCAAAAGAATCTACATTTAATTACACAATTGACAGCCGCACTGCTCCGATGCCTGATGTTGAGGCAATAAGTGAATATAAAACAGAAGTGATTTATCCCCAAAAATGGCCCGGAGATATTAAAATCAGGCTTATATCCGAGGGCGGCACGGTAGAAAAGGAAATCAAAATACTTGCTCCTCCCGAAACGCCTTATGACTATTCACATAAAGAACTAAAAGTTAAAGATTATTATGTTGATACTCTTACTCAAGAGTCTGCACCTCCGGCAAATTCTCTTGATCACAACTTTGAAACAAGACTTGCCTTGGGCACACCAAACTATGTCGTATATGACTTTGGCGAGATTCAAAATATTAACAAAGTCATACTTTCATTCTATAGCGGCAACAGACGTCAGACATATTTTGATATCGAAGTATCTGAAGACAACGAAAACTGGACTCAGGTGTTCAGCGGTGAGTCGAGCGGACAGACCTTAAGCTATGAATACTTTGACATCGGTAATCAAAAAGCCCGCTATTTAAAAATTATAGGTAAAGGAACAAGCACCAGGGAGAATTGGCTTTCCATCACAGAATTCAGGGCATTCGGTGCAAAATAAAAATCGAATATCAATTGTTTATGAAAGCAATTCTATACTGATGAAAAAATATACGGGAGGTGACCGGTTGTAAGTCAATAGAAGTAATTGACATGTATTTACAATTTCAATTATTTCAAAAATCCTTTGTACCTATATTACACATATGCTGCATACCTACTAAAAAAAGTAAAAATTTTTCAAGGAGTTGATTTGAATGAAAAAAGTATTATCACTTATTTTAAGTATGATAATGATATTGAGCGTATTGGCAATTCCGGCAACTGCCCATGTTGATGAAAAAGAAACCGTTTATAATTTTAACGACTTTGCGGCAGATGAAGATGGTAAGTTTATTTCTCCGGATACAAATTTAATCAGTCCCATTGCTCGAACCGAATATGTTGACAATTCTACGCCTTATAATGAAATATATCTCTCAGATGAAGGTAACGGTGATAAGGCTTTAACTCTTAAGTCTACAAAAAAAGCATATTTCGGTACGATTTTTAAAAGCATGAATTATTCCGGAACTGTTGAAATAGGTTGTACACTAAAGATAGATGACTTGAATGCAAGAAGGTATTTTGGATTATATGACTGTCCTACTACTCAAGGCGGTTATCTATTTATGGCAAATAATCAGGGATATACATATGTTGCCGGTGTCGGAATGTCCGGTGCATATAAAGTGAATGCAAATGATGAATTGGATATTAAGTTTTATATAAACCTTAATACAGGTTATGTCCATTCGGTTATTAATAAAAATGGTTCTGCCTGGATAGATACAGTAAATAATGAATATGCCAAATTCAAAAACAGCACGCTGAAAATGCTTTGCTTCTATCAAACGGAATATGCAAACGCAAACGGCGCCCCGGCAGTATCACACTGGGATGATTTTTACGTAAAGCCTACAAACAGGGTGTATAACACCTGCCTAAAAGCTTATGATTTCAACAATTTTGCGGGCAGTGCTGATGGATATACTACAATGCCCGAAGGCTTTACACGTGCCTATGGTACTGCATATGTCAACTCCTCATCTCCATATGAGGGAATTTTTGCCCAAAGCACAAACCGAGGTACAAGTATCAAGATAGAAAGTAATGTAAAACGAACCGGCAACGCAAAAGATGCACCGTATATTAAGACAAATGCAAGCGTTTTAAGCACCGAAACAGGATATCTTGAATTCTCAGTTATGCGTCCCGAAAAGTCTTGTGCGCTTTTTGTAAATTTTGGAGTTTACAACAAGCCTTTAGCTGTTCTTACTAATTTCGGCGACTTGTATGTACTCGATAAAAACACAGGTATATCCATGCCCCAAAAAAATGAGTGGTATGATGTTAAAATTCAGTATTCCACGGGCGATTTAACAGCATATGTTGAGGTTTATAACAATAGTGAGCTCGTTGGCTGTTCTACCATCCTGCAAACAGACGAAAACAGGAACTCATATAAAAACGTTAAAGGTACAGATGTTACTGTTTTAGGCTTCGGCATGTATACCTGGGATACCATTAACGCTAATGAAGGCGATGTATCTTCAATTATCGTAGATGACATAGGAATTGGGAAAACCGAAGATTTATATGTTACATTAGACGGATATGATACCTTTGATATAGCTTATTCTTCTCCTATTACTGCAACAAAGGTTCCCGCCGGCAATGATGTTAAGGTTACATTTAATAATTCTATAGAAAAATCTTCATTTACTTCATCTTCCGTAACTGTGAACGGTGTGGCTGTGGCAAATGAGCAAATTAGCTTCGGTTCCGATAATCACACCGTAATATTAAGCGATATTGCTCAAGAGGGTAATAAGCATTATCATGTAGCATTCACAAATGTGGCTGATTCAACAGGAAAAACCCTTACCGATTACATTGAATTTGACACCAAGCTGCCGGATTATGTCATAAGTGATATTAAGTTCAGCAAAGGTACAGGTGATGATGAATATGTATTTGCCGTAACAGAGCCGGGAGTTGTAAATGCAAGCTTCACAGCTCTTACAAATAACGGATATGCTCTTGATATGCTTTATTGCCTGGGTGTTTACAAAGAAGACGAAAACGGCTCAAAGCTTGTTTGCGTTGCATCCGACACACTGCATATCTCGGGTGCTAAACAAAAATACAGCCTCACGGCAGAGGTGCCCGACGACGGTCAAATGTACACAGTAAAGGCATTAAGATGGAACAAGGCTAATTTGGCACCATTATACAAGAATGCGGAGCTTCGCGATATTAATGACCAAAAAGCTCCGATTGCAATTATAAAGCTTGACGATTTATCGGTATCAAATTTATCATCCTTTAATAAATGGCAGCAATTTGCCGAGGATGAAAATATTCATTTGGGATTTGGCGTTTTGTGCAAATCTTTTGCCGAAGATGATGCATATGTAACAAGTCTTGCAGCTATTAGTAGCAGTCCAAATATTGAAGTTTGGCTTCACGGCTATGATCACCAAGGCGGTGCAACAAGTGAATTCAGAGAAGATTTAGATTCTCAAACTCAGACATTTGCAGATTGTGAAGCTGTTGCAAATAAAGCCGGCATTAGCTTTAAAAGTTTTAATCCACCCTATAACGAACTGAATGAAGATACCGCTAATCTTCTTGAGCAAAAAGGATATAGTGCAGTAATGCTTATTAGTAGCAGTGTTTCCGATTATATGCTAAACAAAAGCTTTGTAACACTTTACAACAAAAATATACTTGAGCTTAACGCAGCAAACAGTAACGCAGACAGAGTAAGCGCTATCGAAGACTTTATATCAGAACATGAAGCACTCAGCACAAGCGGGAAAAAATATATTGTATACCAAGGACATCCCGCACAGTGGAATGAAGCCAGCAATAATAAATTTATTGAAATTGTTAAATACTTAAAATCTATAGGAACAGCATTTATGGAGCCGGCAGATTATGCCAGACTTATGAGTCAAAAATAAGCTGTGAACCTATTGGAAAGGGGCTTATTATGAAAAACCGATTGATAATTTTCTGCCTTGTTGCATCACTGCTTACAGCAGTGATGCCGGGGTCGATTTTTGCAGCCGTTGCAAGAGATAGCGTTTTTTACACATTTGACGATTTTATGGGCTCACAAGATGGCAGCGCATATCCTGCAGGCTTTTCGCTCAGAGGTTCGGTTGCCTATGTAAACGATACCACCGCTTATTCAGGGGTATGGAGCAAGGATTTTGGCGGCGGCAACAGAGCCTTTGAGTTAAGGGCTAATAAGTCCGGCAATCTTGGATTGGGCATTCACTACTCGACCGACGTGTATACCGGCACCATTGAAGCCTCTGTTTCTTTCAATCTGAGCGATCACAATATAAGACGATATTTTGGCGTATATGACTGTAATCATTACGGAAACGAGTTTATGCAGATTCGCGAAAACAACGGAGAGATATATTTTCTTGGAACAAGAACCAAATATTATGTTTCTTTAAATACATGGTACGATGTCAAAATTAAATATAATCTTAACACAAAAATCGGACAATGTGAGCTTTTTAAGGATGGGGCGGAGGTTACCTCTGTAATAACAGCTAAAGATATATATTCAAACAGCTCCTATGGCGGTACAGATGTAAAAAAAGACCTTGTTTCTCTATATGTTTATCACGGTAAAGACTCCTCCTATTTTAAAGGAAGTCTCAGCAATCCCGCTGTTTCGGTCTGGGACAATATGGGACTAAAAGAGGTTGATGAGCTTGTATATCCTCTCAGCTCTACATATGATTTTGAGTCTTTTTCCGGCGATGGTATAACTGCGCCCGAAGGTCTTGTTTTCACCGGTGCACAAGATGGCAAAACAACACTGACTCCTTATGAGCTAAACGGCGAAAGGGTTCTCAAATTTGCAGCCGAAGGCGAAAA
>JAEDEG010000078.1 GCA_016293435.1 Clostridia bacterium | reverse complement strand
TCTGACCAGATAAAGCCGGTCTCTATACTGCATTTGCCATGCTGCAGACGGTAGATGTGGCGTGTTCTCATCTGATCTTTGAGGCTGTCTATAATCTGTTCGAGAGGTTCTACCATGCCTGCTTTTGAAAGGTCTGAATATGCAAAAGAATCAAATGACAAATCCAAAATTTCATTTATTGCCGCCGACAGAACAGCAAGCTCTTTTTTGCCGTGTTCGGAGAACGAAAGCTTCTTGTCGCGAAGCTCTTCAACAGATTCGAGAATGTCTACACTGTGGTCAGAAATTCGCTCTATGTCGCTTATGAGCTTTAGTATTTCGGTTGCCTTTGCACTGTCTTGTTCACTCTTGTGACTTGAGCTGAGCTTTACAAGATAGGTACCGATTATATCCTCATAGTGGTCTGTCTTTTCTTCATTATCGCGAACTTCCTTTGCAAGCTCAGGTGTATAATTTGTAAGGCATGAGAGAGCATCCTTCATGGCTGTAACCGCCGCCTTTGCCATATCTATGGTAACAACACGGCAACGCTCCAAAGCAATTGGCGGAGTTGCAAGAAGACGCTCATCGAGCTCGGCAAGCTCTTCGGGTTTGTCCGAATCGGCAACAATTCGATTTGCAAGCTTTTCCAAAAGGTTTGTTATCGGAAGCAAAACTAAAGTACAAGCAACATTAAATACCGAGTGACAAACAGCTATTTCCAAATATCCGATAGAATTGCTAAGTGCTGCAGGCCGTACAAGATATTTTATAAAGAAGAATACCGCCAAACAAACAACTGTTCCGATAATATTGAACAAAAGATGCACTGCCGCCGCACGCTTGGCATTTTTGTTTGTACCTACAGACGACAACAGCGAGGTTACACAAGTACCGATATTTTGACCCATGATAATCGGTATTGCAGAGCCGAGAGTAATCTGACCGGTAACGGAAAGCGCCTGCAGTATACCGACTGATGCAGAGCTTGACTGAATTATCGCAGTTACAACAGCCCCCGCCGCAACACCTAAAATCGGATTTTCAAACATTATAAAGAGACGGCGGAAGCCTTCGACATCTGCAAGCCCCGCAACCGAGCCTGACATGGTGCTCATGCCGTACATTAAAGTTGCAAAGCCCAGAAGAATAAGGCCTGTATCGTTTTTCTTTTTGTTTTTGCAAAACATATAGAAGATTATACCAATCAGAGCCAAAACAGGAGAAAATGACGTTGGCTTGAGAATTTGCATAATGATATTGCCCTCGCCTATACCGCTAAGACTCAGAATCCACGCAGTAACCGTGGTGCCGATATTGGCACCCATAATAACATTAATAGCCTGCTTAAGCGTCATAAGACCCGAGTTTACAAAGCCAACAACCATAACGGTTGTCGCAGACGAGCTCTGGATAACCGCCGTAACAATAATACCGGTCAAAACTCCGGCAAATTTTTTTGTGGTCATTCTGCCCAAAAGCATTTTGAGATTGTTGCCCGCACGCCTTTCAAGCGCATTGCCCATTATATTCATACCGAATAAAAACAGGCACAGGCCACCAAGCAAATTCAGAATGTCTTTCCAATCCATAAGTCTATCTCCTTTGTCAGATAAATTGTGTTAAATAAAATTGACAGGCGGATTCAATAAGCGGCAAAGCCGCGTCATTCAACGTTTTCAGTGGGAGATTGAACTCCCACTGAAAAAATTAAATGTCACCCGCCGCCTATAGAGGCGGGGGACATCTTAATTTAGTTATAATAAAGTAATATTAATATACCGTTAAAGCCCTATTTTTATCAATATCCAAGCTGCTCAGCCACCAAAATAACCTTTACTCGGTCTTTTATCTTCTGGTGCGACATTATCACATAATTACAGCAGATACGAGTGTCTGAGCTGCATCCGGAGCACATATCGCCTCCATTGTCAGATGCCATACAATTTCCGGTATGCGTGCAGTAATTGTCGAGACCAAGACGTATACAATTGGCAGGTGCCGCAGTCTCTCTTACTCGACATACAGCACTTTCGATATCTTTGACAATCTTATTGAAGCCTGCAATAATTATAAGCTTTTTGGGTCCGTAGAGCATGGCTGCAACGCGATTGGAATTGCCATCTACATTGTAGAGCTCACCGTTTTCGGTGATGGCGTTAGAGCTCGAAATGTAGGCATCGCAGGTAAAAGCCTTGCGGTATATGTCGGTTATTTCATCAGGTGTAAGCCCGGGAGCACTGCGGTCATAAAATGTGTAGCGTCCGCTTTTTAAAAGCTCCGGTATGCCGCATTCTGCCGCGGTCACACTGCCGCCCATGGTAACGGTGGTGCAGTCTGACAGGAGCTTTTCGGCAATTGCGCGTGCCTCTTTTGCATCGGCTGCAATAAAGGCTTGCATATTGTTTGCTTCGAGTGCCTTGGCACATTTTTGGAGCTTTGTCATTATGTGAGCAGCTTTGTTCTTATCCATATTATTTCACTTCCTCCAATGCATCAAATATTGAATTTATTTTGCTTTTAAGAATTTTGTAAAGTGGTGTGCCGTCTTTTGACACAAAGTAGTAGCGGTCATCCGCATTGGCATATTCTATAGAAACAACGCTTCCGTCTTTTTTGGTATAGGTAAACCTGAGCACAGTCTCACCCATGGGAGCAGTGCTTATATCATCTGCAAGAGCACTGCAAAGAGCTGTAAAAATCTCGGAGCTCTTTTTGGCGGATTCGGTTTTTTTGCCGTTTACGGATATTAAGGAATTGTCATCAAAGGTGATGTTATATTCTTTTCCCTCACCCTCAATCTTTACAGAAGACAGATTAGCCTGCTTGGTAAGATAAATCTGACGGTCAGATATATCGATAACCGAGACAGAGGCGAAGGGCATGTCAGAGGCAGAAACCTCATATATTGCAGCATCGGAATCAACGCAGATATAGTAGCTGTTGTTTATTTTGTCACTGAAATATATTGTCTGAGCTTTTCCTTTTGCATCGGTGAAGGTTATATAATATGCTTTGTCGGTAAGACCGTAGTTTCCAAAGTCTCCGCTATCGCTTACATAATCAGAAACATCAATTGCGGCTGCTGGCTTTATGAGCCTTGAATTTACTTCTTCGTCTCTTGCAAACACGCTTATGGGCGATGTCATGCGCCAGCTGTAATAATAGCCCTTATCGAGGTTATATTCACCCTTTTGTAAAGACACGGTGCAATTGCGGTTTTGGAGCTCTATTGAAACTATATTTTCAAAATCTACACGCTGCAGGGCATCGTTGCGAAGAGAGTCGAGCGATACAAAAATCGAATTTGCCGTGGATTGTTTTATCATATATACTGCATCTGACACAGAGGCTTTTATATAGCAAAGCTCCGAGTCGGAAACGTTGTTGCCGCGCTTAAGAGTGATAGTGCCGCGGTCAGAATTAAAGGTTACTTTATCTGAGCTTTCATCTATGCCGCAGTCGGCATCTGTAACCGAGGTGTCGGATATAGAATCTGTGTAGGACACAGAACATAGGCTTGCAAGCAGGCTTACCACTCCCGATGAGCTTATTTCTACATTGGGCTTTTCGGGGCATGACCATACGGAGTCGGTTTTTGTGAGAGTATAGCTCTCGAGCGCAACCACAAAGGATATATTTGTGATAGAATCCACGTTGACTGTATAAATTGCCTCACTAAAACTGCCGCTGTCTTTGATTTTGTCGGTTTCATCAGCTGTTTTGGGAGATTTTTCGGGCAGGTTCATAACCAAAATCAGCACGGCAATAAGAGATATCAGCACCAACGAAAGTATGATTATTTTTCTTTTGCTCATTACAGATGTCTCCTTTTAACCCAGATGATAAATCCGATTGCAAGAATAACCACCGGAATTACAACTACTACAAACAGCGAATAGATATATATACTGCTCTGGGCAATTACAACCGCATCTTGATTTATGTTTTTGGGCATGATATATATTGAATAGGGCTGTTCGGTCATTGTTGCCATAAGACCTGTATAGAACGGTTTGTTGCTTTGAACCTCCAAAAAGGCAAGCGAACCGGACACAAACACCTTGGGATCGCGGTCTTCATATGACGGGCGTGTTGCCATTACGGCAACATCGCTGATTTCTTTGGTATCACCCGCTTCAAAGGTATCGAAGGGGGAATATATATCTTTTTTTATAAAGCCGCTACCCGAGGTTGAAGCAATTGTATATGCTGTGATATCGTTCTTATTTGCGGCACTGATTGGGCGCGATATGGGAAACACAACCTGAGTGTTTTCGAGGTTAATCTTTTGAGCTATTTCGTTATCTGCCACATCGGGAATGATGTTTGTTTTGTATTTGGCATAGTGGGCAGAATCTTCATCTCCGACAAGACCCTGATTCACCGTGATGCCCCATTCGCCAAGGAAGGTGGCAAGCTCGGGAAGCTCGGGAGTTGTGGGGTCTGTAAACACCTGCAGGCTTCCGCCTGATGCAAGGTATGCGGAGAGCTTTTCGATTTCATCGCCGCTGTAGTCGGTTTTGGGGCCGGCAATAATGATAACATCTGCATTTTCGGGAACGTTTTCGGTCATGATAGAAAAATCGCTGAAAATATATCCGGCTGCAGGAAGAATATCATTTTTAAATTCTTCTGCCGTGTATTTTTCGCCGTGACCGCTTGTTACATAGGCATTAATATCACTGCCCTTTGTAACCTTAAGAATTGCCGAGGTAAAATACTGTTCTGCCCTAAGCGCACCTGCCATAATAGTATCGGATTTTTTGCCCTTATACATTATAAACATGTCGTTGACACTTACAACGGTGCTCATTCTGTCGGTTTCAAAAATAACATTGTAGCCGTCGGTAAGCGGTTTACCGTCTATGGTGTAGTTAGAGAGCAGGGCGGGATTTTTTTGTGCATCGGCACTTTCGTAGGTGATGCGATCAGACATTGTTTCATATCTTTTGAGCATCTCATCGATCTGAACCATTTCGCGGTTTTTGTCACTTTCGGGAATAAGAGAAAGTATGCGAACGTCCATATCAAGCTCGGATATTACCTTGCTTGTTGTTTCTGAAAAATTGAGGATACCGTCTTTGGTAAGATCGACCGAAAGATTTACCTTGTCGGAAATTACCCATGCTATCACATTGATTATAATAATTACCGCAATGGCAAGACACGCAGAGGTCATTGCCGCATATGCATATTTTCTTTTTTTGTTCATGGCAAGCACCTCCTATTTTACCTTTCTTTTTTCCATACGGTAGATAGTCAGAAGTGCAAATATTACCGCAATACTTGCATAATAAAGCACATCCGGCACACTTAAAATGCCTATAAAGAAGGCGTCAAAATGATTTAAAACCTTGAGCAGGTTGAGAACTGTGTCTACAGCAGCTATTCCGACAGTGGCATTGACCGACGAAAAAATAAACATCGAGAGCATAACAGCAATTGTAATTATGCCTGCGCTAAACTGATTTTCGGTAAGTGACGACACAAAAATACCAATTGAAATGAGTGCGGCTCCCATGAGGAAAAAGCCCAGATAATTGGTGAAAACGGTTCCCCACTCTATAGAGGCATAAAGCATTAGTATAATGGGAAAAATAAGCATCAGCAAAATTGAAATACCAAAAACCGCCAGTGCGGCAAGAAGCTTGCCCCACACAATTGACGATACGCTGATAGGCGCAGTGAGCAAAAGCTGGTCGGTTTTGAGACTTCTTTCTTCGGCAATAAGACGCATGGTAAGAAGCGGTATCATTATTACAAATATCCACGGCAAAAGCGAAAAAATTACGCTGACCGAGGAATTTGCCGCAAAAAGATTAAAGAAAGTAAAGAATATTGAGCTTACACACATCATAACAGCAATAAATATCCACGCTATGGGAGTGGAAAAATATATGCGAAGCTCCTTTTTTATAATTGCGCTCATTATTCTTCTCCTTTCTCGCTGCCCGTAAGAGTAATAAAAATATCTTCGAGTGAAACGTCGAAGCTCTTGAACATCAAAATTGCCATACCGTTTGCTGCAATTGTGTTAAAGAGTGCCTTGCGGATATCACTGCCTTTGCGGGCATAGATGATATAATCGAATGAGCCCTCTTCGTCAGAGCCCCTGCATTCAAACCTGTCTATATCTTTCATTTCGGAAAGAAGCTTTTCGATATCTTCTTTGGTGCCCTCTATGCGCGCTATATATTTATTCTTGCCCGAAACAAGAGCGGAGAGATTGTCGGGAGTATCTTCGGCTACAATTTTGCCTTTGTTTATAATAAGCACTCTGTCGCACACTGCACTGATTTCGGAAAGAATGTGAGAGCTTATAAAAAGTGTCTTTTTCTTTCCGAGCTGAGATATTACATTGCGGATATCTATAATCTGCATGGGATCGAGACCGACTGTGGGTTCATCGAGAATAAGAAGCTCGGGATCGCCAACAAGTGCCTGCGCTATGCCGACTCTCTGGCGGTAACCCTTGGAAAGATTTTTGATAAGGCGATGTGACACGTCTTCAATTCTGACTTCTTTTAAGATTTCGGGTATACAGGAGCTGTCGGCAGATTTGATACCGCAGACAAACTCCAGATATTCCATTACGGTCATATCCATATAAAGAGGGGGCAATTCGGGCAGATAGCCGATTTTGCTTTTGTACTCTTTGGGGTTGTCCATGATGTCGATACCGTCGATAGAAACAGAGCCCGAGGTAGACGAAATATAACCGGTTATAATGTTCATGGTTGTGCTTTTGCCGGCACCGTTGGGACCGAGAAAGCCTAAAATTTCGCCCGATCGAACAGTAAAGCTTATATCATCGAGAACGGTTTTGGAGCCGTATTTTTTGGTCAGATTTTTGATTTCTATCATATGAAAATTCCTTTCATAAATTATGATTTGGCACCGCCGGTTCACAATTTATTCTTCCGATTTAACAATAGCAATCCCCAGTTCTTCAAGCTGTTTTGCATCTACAACATCGGGAGCATTGGTCATAAGCTCAGAAGCATTTTGAACCTTGGGGAATGCGATTACATCTCTTATGGAGTCGCATCCGTCTAAGAGCATGAGCATTCTGTCGAAGCCATATGCCATACCACCGTGAGGGGGAGCACCGTATTTGAATGCATCAATAAGGAATCCAAAACGAGCTTCAATTTCTTCTGCGGGCAGACCGATAACCTCAAACATCTTCTGCTGGAGGTCAGAGTTATAAATTCTCATACTGCCGCCGCCGAGCTCTACGCCGTTTAAAATGATGTCGTATGCTTTGGCTCTCACCTTGCCCGGATCGGTATCGAGAAGCTCTAAGTCTTCATCCTTGGGTGCTGTGAAGGGATGGTGCATTGCAACATAGCGTTTTTCTTCTTCGTCATATTCGAGAAGCGGGAAGTCGGTTACCCAGAGAAAATTATATTTGCTGTTGTCAATAAGATTATATCTTTTGGCAATTTCTAAGCGCAGAGCACCGAGAGAAGCATATACCACGCTGTTTTTGTCGGCAACGATAAAGATAACATCATTTTCTTTGGCATCTGTTGCTTTTAGTATGGCATTTAACCGATCCTTCTCAAAAAATTTGGCTATCGGCGACTGTACACCGTCGGGATTTACCTTTATCCATGCAAGACCCTTTGCCTTATAGGTTTTTACAAATTCGCCAAGGGCATCAATGTTTTTGCGCGAAATTTGATCCCCCAAGCCTTTTGCATTGATAGCTCTTACACTGCCGCCTGCCTCGAGTGCACCTGTAAACACGCCAAAGCCGCAACCCTCTACAACCTTTGAAATATCGGTGATTTCAAGACCGAAGCGGGTGTCGGGCTTGTCGGAGCCAAAGCGATCCATTGCCTCTGCATATGGCATGCGCAAAAAGGGAGTTTCGAGATCTATGCCCTTAACCTCTTTGAACACTCTCTTTAAGAGGCCTTCGTTAACGGTCATAACATCATCCTCGTCAACAAAAGACATCTCGAGATCAATCTGAGTAAATTCCGGCTGACGGTCAGCTCTTAAGTCTTCGTCACGGAAGCACTTTGCAATCTGAAAATATCTGTCCATACCGGAGAGCATGAGGAGCTGCTTGTACTGCTGAGGTGACTGCGGAAGTGCATAAAAGCAGCCGTTGCGCACACGGCTGGGCACAAGGTAGTCGCGGGCACCCTCGGGAGTGCTCTTAACCAAGATAGGTGTTTCTATTTCTATAAAGCCGTTTTCTTCATAATAATCTCTTACGATTTTGGCAACCTGACTTCTGAGAAGCATTCTTCTTTGCATGTCGGGTCTTCTGAGATCAAGATAACGGTACTGGAGACGGAGCTCTTCTTTAACATCGCTGTTTTCCACAATATAAAACGGAGGTGTTTTGGCAGCAGAAAGAATACGAAGCTCTTTGGCTATAATTTCAATTTCGCCTGTTTTCATATTCGGATTGATAACAGCTTTGTCCCTTGCGGCTACTTTACCGACAACAGCAATAACATACTCGCCTCTAACCTTTGCCGCTTTTTCATACATTTCGGCATCATCGGTGGAGTACACAGTCTGAATAACTCCCGAAATATCTCTTATATTAATGAAAATAAGTCCTCCAAGGTTACGAACAGAATCGGTAAAGCCCATTACTACTACTTCTTTGCCGATATCCTCCTTTGTAATACATGCACATTTATGGGTTCTTTTTAGCCCGTTTAATTTTTCAAATTCCATTTCTTTTGTCATTCCTTTACAATATTTTTGGCTATTATTTCTGCTGAGAGCTCTATTTCTTTTTGTGTACCCTCATCCATATTTTTGAGATTTACTTTTTTGCCCGCTATTTCTTCATCACCCAAAATAATTGAGTATTTTACGCCCAGCTTGTTGGCATATTTCATCTGAGCCTTAACGCTTCTGCCGAGGTGGTCTCTGTCGGCGCAGATGCCGAGACTCCTAAGGTCGGCAACGAGCTTTTGGGCAAACATTGCATTTTCGTCTCCTATGTGACCAACATAGATATCGAGCTTGTGGGTATCGGGAATGTCTATGCCCTGCTCCTGCATAGTAAGCAAAAGTCTTTCCATGCCGAGAGCAAAGCCACAGGCAGGCACCGAGCCGCCGCCAAGCTCTTCTACAAGGCCGTCATATCTGCCTCCTCCACAGATTGTGCCGTTGGAGTTTTCGTTTTTGGCAGTTATTTCAAAAACCGTTTTGGTATAATAGTCAAGACCTCTTACGATGTAGGGATCAATCTCAAAGGGGATATCCATGGAGGTGAGATATTTTTTAACCGTTTCAAAATGAGTGCTGCACTCCTCGCATATGCTGTCTATAAGAAGGGGTGCACCTTTTACAATATCTTTACAAATTGGAGATTTGCAGTCTAAGATACGCATAGGGTTTCTGTCAAAGCGGTTTTTGCAGGTGTCGCAAAGGTCATCGTAGCGTGCCCTGAGATAATCTTTGAGCTTTTCGTTATATTCTTTGCGGCACACCGGGCAGCCGATTGAATTGATATTTACAGTAAGACCGGTTAGACCGAGCCTTTTGTACAGTGTCCAGGGCAGAGAAATCATTTCTGCATCGGCAGAGGGGTTTTGGGTGCCGAAATATTCAACACCAAACTGATGAAATTCTCTGTAGCGGCCGGCCTGAGGCTTTTCGTAACGGTAGCAGCTGATCAGGTAGCATAGCTTTGTGGGTTGAGGATTGTTGAACATCCCGTGCTCTATAAAGCTTCGCACCGCACCTGCCGTACCCTCGGGACGCAGAGTGATGCTTCGGTCACCTTTATCATTGAATGTATACATTTCTTTTTCTACAACGTCGGTGGTATCACCCACACCACGCTGAAAGAGCTCTGTGTGTTCAAACACCGGTGTTCTTACTTCTTTAACACCAAACTGCCGACAGATACGGCGGATTTCATCCTCTATATACTGCCATTTATATGAAATTTCGGGCAGAATGTCCATTGTGCCCTTGGGAGCTTTTGTAAGCATTAAATCACTTCCTGTTTCGTTAATTATATATTTAAATCCATTTTTCATAAAGTATAAAAATACATTATACATTATACAAAAAATGAGAATAAAAGTCAAGGGCAAAACGTTTATATGTGAGATATTTAAACTATTTTTGGAGTGACATGCTCCCGCCGCCTATGCAACGCATAGAGGCGGGAGCATGTCACTTTTTATATTGTATGTTAGTAACTGTGATAATTTTATATTATTTATTAAATAATATAGCAATAGAAGAAGTGATATAAAAAATTGTTCATTAAATTTTGTGTTTTTCTATTGACATATACCCCGGGATGGTATATAATGATAATACCCTACCGGGGTATGAAAGGAAGGTGTGACTATGTCTGATAATAAAATATGCGGATGCTGCGAAAAAACAACAACTCGCTCTGATGAAGAACGCAAAAAGCTGATTCACCGCCTGAATCGAATTGAAGGGCAAATTCGCGGGATTCGCAAAATGGTGGAAAAAGATGCTTACTGTGCGGATATTTTGATTCAGTCTGCCGCTGCAAACGCCGCGGTCAATGCTTTTAATAAGGAACTTTTGGCGAGTCATATCAGGGGCTGCGTTGCAAGAGATATACGTGAAGGAAAGGATGAAGTAATTGACGAGTTGGTAGCAACTATGCAAAAACTGATGAAATAAAAGGAGGCTTTACAAATAAATTATGGAGCAATATACAGTAACAGGTATGAGCTGCGCTGCCTGCACCGCCCGAGTGGAAAAAGCGGTATCAGGTGTGAAAGGTGTAACTTCTTGCTCGGTTAGCCTGCTGACTAATTCTATGGGCGTGGAGGGAACTGCCGGTGCCGAGGAGATTATAGCGGCGGTTCGTAACGCAGGATACGACGCAGCAATAAAAAAAAGAAACACGGAGCGAAACACACGGTCATCTTCCGACACAGACGCACTGAAAGACAGAGAAACCCCCGTACTTAAAAAGCGACTGATTGCCTCTCTCGGCTTTTTGATCGTTCTTATGTATGTTTCTATGGGGCACATGATGTGGGGTTGGCCTCTGCCGCCTTTTTTTGATAATAACCATGTGGCAATGGGACTTTTTCAGCTTTTGTTAACTGTTGCAATAATGGTTATCAATCAAAAGTTTTTTATCAGCGGATTTAAGAGCTTGCTGCATCGTGCGCCAAACATGGACGCTTTGGTTGCATTAGGTGCTACGGCTGCCTTTGGTTACAGCACCTTTGCTCTGTTTGCAATGACGGATGCACAGGTAAATGGCAACACGGCTGCCGTAGTGTCCTATATGCACGAGTTTTACTTTGAATCCGCCGCCATGATACTTGCGTTGATAACACTGGGAAAAATGCTGGAGGCGCGTTCAAAAGGGAAAACCACCGATGCTCTCAAAGGACTGATGAAGATGGCTCCTAAAACGGCAACTCTTGATCGGGACGGTACCGAAATAACTGTGCCGATTGAGCAGGTGGCAAAGGGTGACGTCTTTGTCGTGCGTCCCGGTGAAAATATTCCTGTGGATGGAACCGTTTTAGAGGGAAACAGCGCAGTAGATGAATCTACACTAACCGGTGAGAGTATACCGGTAGACAAAACGGTTGGAAGCATAGTTTCCGCCGGAACTTTGAACCGGTCGGGGTTTATCCGATGTGAAGCTACAAGAGTCGGCGAGGACACCACACTTTCGCAGATTATTCAAATGGTCAGCGATGCGGCGGCAACAAAAGCGCCGATTGCAAAGGTTGCAGACAAGGTATCGGGTGTGTTTGTCCCTGCTGTTATTGCGATTGCAGTGATAACC
>JAEDEG010000077.1 GCA_016293435.1 Clostridia bacterium | reverse complement strand
AACGACCACCGTCTCGGTGCTCACGAGGCTCCGCCGGCAATTGTATCCGTTTTTATCGGTGATCAGCTTCAAGAGGTTCTCGATGCATTGGAGCAAGGTGCCGAATACAATGAAAGAAAAAGAGAAAAAATGCAGACGGGTGCTCATGTTGTGGCGAGTTTTTCAAAAGATACAACCGACCGCAATCGAACATCGCCATTTGCATTTACAGGCAATAAATTTGAATTTCGTATGGTGGGATCTTCCTTTTCTGTTGCGGGTCCCAACACCGTGTTAAATACTATTGTTTCTGAGGAGCTTTGCAAATTTGCAGACGAACTTGAAGCTTGTGAAGACTTTGAGAAAACTCTGAATGAGTTGATTCAGAAAACCATAAGAGATCACAAAAGAATTATTTTTAACGGAAACAACTATTCTGATGAATGGATACAAGAGGCTGAAAGGAGAGGTCTTTCCAACTACAAAACCACTCCCGAGGCAATACCTCATATACTTGATGAAAAGAATGTTCACCTTTTTGCAAACCACGGTGTATTTACCGAAACGGAGCTCAGAGCCAGATATGAAATTTATCTTGAAAGCTACGCAAAGACCATAAATATCGAAGCTCTCACGCTGTCCGAAATGGTCAGAAAGGATATAATCCCTGCCGTAAGCAGATACACAGGCATTCTAAGCGAAAGCACAAATCAAAAAAGAGCTTTTATTCCTACAGTTGATGTTACGGTCGAAGAAGCTCTTGTGAAAAAGCTGTCTTCTCTCAACAGAGAACTGTATGATAAAATTGCAATACTTGATAGTGCCGTGGCAAAGGCGAAATCAATTTTTGGTAAGGTAGATATAAAGGAATATGCCATGTCATATAAAGATAGTGTTGTCACAGCAATGAATAATGTCCGCTCGGTTGTTGATGAGCTTGAACTTAATACAGCGAGAAGCTTCTGGCCGTATCCGACATATGGTGAACTTTTATTTAGCTGTGATTAAAAAATATAACTAAACAAACAAAGGAGTCTAAAACTATTATGAAACAAATCAACAAAGAAGAAATTATCAATCCCGGGAGGTATACATCCGAAAAGAAGTTTACCAAAGAAATTATGGATAAAGCCTTGAAGGATGCCTTAGCAAAGATTGACGTTCTTTGGGATGATTTAAAAGGCAAATTCGCATCACATTCAAGCGAAAACAATGTTTATCAACCCGTAGAAAATGACGGCGGTTGGAATACCGGATTCTGGACCGGAATGCTCTGGCTTGCATACGAGGCTACCGGTGATAAAAAATATCTCGAAAGAGCGATGTCTCATATTCCCAGCTATTATGAAAGAATAGACAAAAAAATAGGTGTTAACCATCACGATATGGGATTTGTGTTTGTTCCTTCATGTGTAGCAGCATACAAGCTTACAGGTGATGAACAGGCTAAGCAGGCTGCTGTAAAAGCTGCCGATCACCTCCTCACCAGATATATTGAAAACGGAGATTATATTCAGGCATGGGGTAATGTAGGTGAACAGCCCAGGCTTATTATCGACTGCATGAATAATATCCCGCTCCTGTACTGGGCAAGCGAAGTTACCGGTGACCGCAGTTACTACCAAAAAGCGTACAATCACGCCAAAACAACAATAGAGAATATAATCCGCCCTGACGGTTCAACATATCACACATTCTATTTCAATGCCGACGGTTCTCCTTCAAAGGGCGTAACTGCTCAGGGCGCATCAGACGATTCCTGCTGGGCAAGAGGTCAGGCGTGGTTGGTTAGCGGATTGCCTCTTACCTACAAATATGTAAAAGAAGATTATATGGTTGATCTTTTTGAAAAGATAGCCAACTATTTCATAAACCGTCTTCCAAAGGATTTTGTTCCGTATTGGGATTTAATATTTACAGACGGAGATCCCGAAGAAAGAGATTCTTCTGCGGCATCCATAGCTGTATGCGGTCTTCTCGAAATGCTTCCTTATATAAAGGACGAAGAGCTCAAAAATGTGTACGAAGGTGTAATAGACAAAGTGATGTATTCACTCTATGAAAACTACAGCACTAAGGACACTCCCGAGTCAAATGGTCTGCTGCTTCATGCAGTTTATTCAAAACCTGCAGGTATCGGTGTTGACGAATGTAACATCTGGGGATGCTACTATTATATGGAGGCATTGCTTCGTATGACCAAAGGAATCAAAGCATATTGGTAATTTTCAAATCGGAGAAACGCCCATACGGCGTGGACATACGTGCTTAGGTTATAATTTCTGTTCAAGGGTTTTGGCTTTTTGTCAGAATCCTTGAATTTGTTTATAACTAAATTAAGATGTCCCCCGCCTCTATAGGCGGCGGGTGACATTTAATTTTTTCAGTGGGAGTTCAATCTCCCACTGAAAACGTTGAATGACGCGGCTTTGCCGCTTATTGAAGTATTATTTTATGAGGTGAATTAGTGTGAATTTAATATTCGTAATACAAGCAGTTATTCTCGGTATAATCGAAGGTATTACAGAATGGCTTCCCATAAGCAGCACCGGTCATATGATACTGGCAAATGAGTTTATGGGAATAAGCAAGGGTGATTTTTTTGAATCACAGATTTTTCTTTATGTTATTCAGCTTGGTGCAATACTTGCAATAGTAACAATGTATTTCAAAAAGCTGAATCCTTTTGCAACGTCAAAAACAGCAGACGAAAAAAAAGATACCTGGCATATGTGGTTCAAGGTGATAGTTGCATGCTTGCCTGCAGCGGTTTTAGGACTTTTGTTTAATGATGCCATGGATTCAATTTCCAATCCGGTTGTAGTAAGCATAATGCTTATTGTCTATGGTATATCATTTATTTTTATAGAACAAAAAAATAAAAATGCGAAGATATGTGAAATGAAGGATATGACCTATGCCACAGCCTTCATGATAGGACTTTTTCAGGTTCTTTCTCTTGTTCCGGGTACATCTCGCTCGGGAGCAACTATTCTTGGAGCAATTTTGATTGGCTGTTCGCGTTCTCTTGCCGCTGAGTTCTCGTTTTTTCTGGCTATACCGGTTATGTTTGGGGTAAGCTTTCTTAAAATTGTTACAAATGATTATACTATGACACAGGCTGAGTGGGGGCTTCTTATAATTGCAATGGTTGTTGCTTATATTGTATCCCTCGCCTCTGTCAAAATGCTTGTCAACTATGTAAGAAAGCATGATTTCAAGGTGTTTGGATGGTACCGCATTATTCTTGGTATTGTTGTTCTTGCATATTTTTATATGCCATATCTTATCGACTGAAAATTAAATTAAACTGTAAAAAACTGTTGACTTTATTGATTTACTGTGATAAAATATACAGCAGTACAAGATTAAACTAAATGAGGAGATGTATTTATGAAAAAGATTTTATGTACAATTCTTGCATTGACAATGGTTATCCTATGCTTTGGTGCTTGCAGCACACAAAAGGAGCAGGTATCTGATGTTGATAAAGTATCTGAGACCAACAAAGTGTCTGATACCAACAAGGTTTCTGATGTTGATTATGTAAAGAAAAACGGAAAGCTCGTAATCGGTATTACAGATTATGAACCCATGAACTACCAAGATGACAACGGCGAATGGACCGGCTTTGACACAGAGTTTGCTATTGCTGTATGCGAAAAGCTCGGCGTTGAGGCTGAATTTGTTGAGATTGACTGGGACAACAAATTCACTGCTCTCGAATCCAAATCGATTGACTGTATCTGGAATGGTATGACAATCTCTGATGAGGTTATCAAAAACACAAGCTGCTCCGATCCATATGTAAAAAATGCTCAGGTTGTTGTTATGGCAAAGGACAAGGCAGACGCATATAAGGATGCCGAGTCAATGAAGGATCTCTCTTTTGCTGCCGAAGCAGGTTCTGCAGGTTTTTCAGCTGCCCAAGAAAGCGGTTTTGAATCATTGATTGAAGTAGGCACACAGACAGATGCCCTTCTTGAAGTTACAAGCGGCTCCAGTGATGCTTGCATCATTGACCTCACAATGGCAAAGGCTATGCTTGGCGATGATACAAATTACAGCAGCCTTACAGTAGCTTTCGAGCTCACAAGTGAGGAATACGGTATCGGATTCAGAAAGGGTTCCGACCTTACCGAAACAGTAAACAAATACATGGCAGAGCTTATTGCTGACGGCACACTCAAAGCACTTGCCGATAAATATGACCTTGTTCTTGCAGTTGATGCATAATAATTTTCTGCATGTTAATTTCAGATAATAATCAGGCATGGCAGTAGACTTTGGTCTATTGCCTTTGCTTGTGTCCCAGAGGTATTTTTATGTTTATACAAGTTTCACTCAGTCTTCTCGAAGGCTTCAAAGTCACATTGGAAATATTTCTGCTAACCTTGCTGTTTGCTTTGCCCCTTGGTCTTATAATGAGCTTTGGTTCAATGTGTAGGGTAAAGGTTGTAAAATGGATTGTACGCACCTTTATTTGGATTATCAGAGGTACTCCGCTGATGCTCCAGCTTATAGTGATATACTACGGACCTGGTCTTGTAGGCACATGGGCACAAGGTCTTATCAATGACGGTACGGTTAATCCAATAATACAATGGTTTGCCACATGGCATGTATTCGACCGTTTTTTTGCATTGATAGTGGCATTTGTTATCAACTATTCATGCTATTTTTCCGAAATATACAGAGGCGGCATCGAATCAATTCCCGTTGGTCAGTATGAGGCAGGGCAGGTTCTCGGAATGACAAGAGTACAGATTTTCTTTAAAGTTGTGCTTATGCAGGTTGTAAAGAGAATTATTCCGCCTATGAGCAACGAAATTATTACCCTTGTCAAGGATACATCACTGGCGCGTGTTATAATGGTTTATGAAATTATATGGGAAGCTCAGAAATTTATTAAATCAGAGGGACTTCTGTGGCCTCTTTTTTACAGTGCGGTATATTATCTTCTCTTTTGCGGTATTCTCACTCTTCTTTTCGGATATATCGAGAAAAAGCTTGATTATTACAAGATTTAGGAGGGCACAAAATGAGCATACTTAAAGTAGAAAATATACACAAAAAATTCGGACGAACCGAAGTTCTCAAGGGAGTAGGCTTTGAAATGGAAAAAGGCGAAGTACTTTCCATACTCGGTTCATCCGGCAGCGGCAAAACTACTCTTCTCAGATGTATCAACTTTCTTGAAAAAGCCGATATCGGAAGAATATCTGTTGATGATAATGTGATTTTTGATGCGTCAGACAAGTCGAAAATCACATCAGCTCAAATCAGAAAAGTTCAGCTTAATTTCGGCATGGTATTTCAGTCATTTAATCTGTTTCCGCAGTATAATGTTATTGAAAATGTAACTCTTGCTCCAAAGCTTCTTGCAAAAGAAAAGGATAGTTATTCTGCCAACAAAAAAGATATCATAAATCAGATTGAAGCCGAAGCCACAGAAATTCTTGCCAAGGTAGGCTTGTCAGACAAGCTTGCAAATTATCCATGCCAGCTTTCGGGCGGTCAGCAGCAGCGTGTTTCCATTGCGCGTGCGCTGGCTTTGAAGCCCAAAATTTTATTTTTTGATGAGCCCACATCTGCGCTCGATCCCGAACTTACAGGCGAGATTCTTAAGGTTATCAAAAATCTTGCCACGCAAAATATTACCATGGTAATTGTAACCCATGAAATAGGATTTGCCAGAAATGTTTCAGACCGAATAATCTTTATGGATAACGGTATAATTGCAGAAACAGGCACACCCGAAGAAGTAATAGATAATCCGAAAAACGAAAGAACAAAGGCGTTTTTCAATTTAATAAGTCAAAAGGAATAATCCAAAACCGGGCTGTCATAATATTTCAGCCCGGTTTTTTAGGGAGATGGTATATTGTATTTTGTTTACGTATTAAGATGTGAAGACGATTCTTTATATGTCGGAATAACCACAGATGTTGTTCGCCGTTTCAAAGAGCACACGTCATGCAGCGGCCTTGGTGCAAAATACACACGTTCACATAAGCCGGTTTGTATAGAAGCCGTATGGAGTACAGACAACCGATCCGGCGCATCCAAGCTCGAATTTTTTTTAAAAAAGCTTTCACGCAAATCAAAAGATGAGGTGATTGCCGATCCCGAAATACTCATAAAAAAATATTCAGACCAATTTCAAGACTTAAATTTTGCGTACGAAAAGGATAAACTTAAATCATTTCAAAAATCCACATAATCACACGTCTATTGTATGATTGTGCGGATTTTTATAGTATATTTAAATTGTGTAAAAGTATTTGGAGACTTATGCCAAATACGGAGGCAGGCATAGCAAATTATACAACAGGCTCAACGGGCTCCATAAAATATGTTGCCTCCATATCGGCTGTAGAAAGTGCAAAAGCCAGCGGGAACATTTCAAATGCAGAACCGACATTGCCCTTGTCCTCATTACCCGAAAAACCCATATGATATCTTATTGCAAATGCTTCTTCTCTTGTGAGCTTCATATATCCCGAGATAATGTAGACTGATTTTTCCCCGTGTCCGTAAGGCAGTTTATCGTCATACGAAAAAGTGGGCACCTGATGCCATATGCCCGACGAATCCTTAACGTTTCTTGTGGATGGCTTGTATGTGTTTATTTTACATACGTCATGAAGAAGTGAAACAATCACAATGGTTTCCTCCGATGCATAAAGATTGTATGTATTTTTAACTCTTTCTCTACTCATATAATCCTTAAGACATTCATATACATTGAGACTGTGCTGACACAAACCTCCGGTATGACTCGAATGAAATCGTGCGCTTGCCGGAGCAGTGAAAAAATCCGAACTGTCCGAAAGATAAGCAAGCAGCTTGTCTGCACCTTCTATTTTTATATATGTGTTATATATATCCACAAATTTTTCTTTGCTCATAATAAATCCTTTCTTTAAATATGTTACATTATTTGTTATATTCCTTGATTTTTCGTTCCATTTCTCTTTTGGCACTGTTTGCGGCAATTGCTTGTCTTTTATCATAGTTTTTCTTGCCTCGCGCAAGACCAAGCTCCACTTTTATGCGCTGCCCCTTAAAATAAACCTGAGTCGGTACAAGGGAATAACCCTGCTCTTTTATTTTTCCGATAAGCTTTCTGATCTCAAATTTGTGAATCAAAAGTCTTCGCACTCTGAGAGGGTCTCTGTTAAAGATGTTCCCTTTTTCATAGGGGCTTATATGCATACCTTTGAGCCAAACTTCGCCGTTGTCAATTGTTGCATACGAATCCTTGATATTCACCTGACCGAGTCTGAGAGATTTAACCTCTGTTCCGGCAAGCTCTATGCCGCATTCGTATTTTTCTTCAATAAAATAATCATGATACGCTTTTTTGTTTTGTGATATAACCTTTATATTTTCACCCATTATCTTCACCGCTTTCTATAACAAAGTCAATTTCACGCTCTGTTGGGTCTGCACGTTTAACACATATGTCAAGCTCATCTCCGATTGAATATGTTTTTTGTGTGTGCTTTCCAACAAGTGTCAGTGTTTTTTCGTCAAATTCATAATAATCATCATCAAGATCAACCATTGATATTAACCCTTCAATTCCGAAATCTGTCTGACAAAAAATGCCAAAAGATGTAACCGAGGTTATGGTTGTGTGAAAGGTCTTTCCAATGTGCTGCGACATAAATTCGGCTTTTTTCATGTCATCTGCATCTCGCTCTGCTTCCATTGCTCTTATCTCTGCTTCGCTTGAGGTTTTTGCAGCTTTTGCAGCAAACGATTTCAAAAATCTGTATCTGTTGTCCGCAATTCCGTATTTGAGGTGCTCTTTGATTATTCGGTGTATAACCAAATCCGGATACCTTCGTATCGGAGATGTAAAGTGGCAGTAATAGGGGAATGACAATCCAAAATGTCCCATATTTTCATCGCTGTATTTTGCCTTCATCAAAGATCTAAGCATCAGCTTGCTGATAATAAGCTCTTTATCTGTACCTTTGATTTGCTTGAGCACTTCTGCAAACGCACCCGAATGTGGATTATCTCTGCTTCCTTTAAGATGAAAGCCAAATCTTGAAATAAACCTTACAAATTCGGCTGTTTTCTCAGGTGAAGGTTTTTCGTGAATGCGATATACAAAAGGAATTTCGCTCCAGAACATCTGCTGTGCAACACACACATTTGCCGCAAGCATAAATTCTTCAATAATTTTGTGCGCTGCTGTAGAGTGATATTTATACACATCTATCGCTTTCCCGTTTTCGTCAAGCTTTACCTTCACTTCGGGAAAGTCAAAATCTATGCTCCCCTTGGCCATTCTTCGCTCTCTTAAAATACTGCTAAGCTCATGCATTATTGTAATCGAATCGTATATTTCGGCATATTCTGATATCAGATTTTCGTTTCCATCCAAAATATCGCTCACTTTATTGTATGTCATCCGATATTTTGAACATATAACACTCTCGCAAATTTTGTGATTGGTCATTGTTCCGTCTGAATCAAATTCCATAATTACCGACAAAGTAAGCCTGTCCTCATTAGGATTTAAACTGCATATTCCGTTCGACAGTCTTTTAGGAAGCATAGGGATCACACAATTTGGAAAATATACGCTTGTCCCTCTCTTGCGTGCTTCGATATCAAGAACCGAATTTTCAGCCACATAATAGGAGACATCCGCAATATGGACACCAAGTCTGAATCCCTCCTTTGTTCTTTCTATTTCAACTGCATCATCAAAATCTTTTGAATCATCCCCGTCAATTGTGAAAATAAGATGTTTTCTGAAATCCTCTCTCCCGTCAAGCTGTTCGGTATATACCTTGTCTCCAAATGAGAGCGCAGAAAGCTCCGCTTTTTCTGAAAATTTTTCCGGTAATCCGTATTCATGTATTACAGACTTTATATCAACGCCCTTTTCATCCGGAAATCCTATAATCTCCTCAATAGCTCCCTCCGGATTTTTATCACCCTCCGGCCATTTTATTATTTTAACAACAACCTTTTGACCATTCATGATATTTTCAGAATTTTTTTTAGATATATAAATATCACTTCCAAAGGTTTTGTTGTCGGGAATGACAAAACCGAAGTTTCTCTCTTTTTTGAATAACCCCACTATGCTGTTGCTGCTGTGTGAGAGGACTTTTATTATAGAGGCTTCGCTGCAGCGGTCATCACTTTTTTCAAATTTCCTTGTTATTTTAATCAGCACCGAATCTTTGTTGTAAGCTCCCTTTGTTGCCGACGGATTAATAAAAAATTTGTTGTCATCATCCGTTATAACAAACCCGTATCCTTTTGGCTTGCTGTAAAATATACCTTTTATAAATCCGGTATCAGCTATCGCCGCATATCTGTTTTTTGTATTTTTGTATACAATTCCCTCAGCCTCAAGCTCGTCCAGTATAAGTGCAAGCTTTTCTTTTTCCTGCTTCGGAACTGATAATACACACATTATTTCTCTTACGTTCATCGGCTTATAATCTTTGTGAGAGATAAAAGCCATAATTTTTTCTTTTTTTGTCATATATCCTCGCCTAAAACTATTATTATATAATTATTCCCATCTATTATACCATAAATTTCAAAAAAAGATACATTTTTTTGAAATTTACTTGAAAAAATTTTTCTCTGTAGTATAATATGTATTATAATTATAAAATCGGAGGATTATATATGACTTTTAATTCAGCAGACATTCTTGTTCCAAAAGTGGCAAATCCGAGTGCATGGAGTGTGGTTGCTTGTGACCAGTATACATCTGAGCCGGCTTACTGGGAAGAGGTTAAAAAATTAGCAGATGGCACCCCCTCTGCCTATCATCTCGTTCTGCCCGAGATTTATCTTGAAGACGACGGTGTTGACGAACGTATCAAAAAAATAAACAAAACAATGACAGAATATTGTAAAGGCGGTATTTTTGAAGAATATAAAAATGCATATATTTATATAGAGAGAGTTCAGCGCAACGGCAAAATCAGACGCGGTGTAATAGGTGCTGCGGATCTCGAGGACTACGAATATGCCAAAGGCTCAAAATCAGCCATCCGCGCTACCGAGGGTACTGTTGTTGAGCGTATTCCTCCCAGATTAAAGGTCAGAATTGATGCCTGCCTCGAGCTTCCTCATGTAATGCTTCTGATTGATGACCGCAAAAGGTCTGTTATCGAAACGCTCGGTGCAAACAAAGCTTCTTTTAAAAAATTGTATGATTATGATTTGATGATGGATTCCGGTCATATTACCGGATGGCTTATTAACGAAGAATACAAGGCTTTTCTCGAAAAAGAACTTCTTGCTTTTGCTGATATCAGCAGCTTTAACGAAAAATATGGAGTAAACGAAGCTTCTCCTCTTGTATATGCTGTCGGAGACGGTAACCACTCGCTTGCCACAGCCAAAGAGTATTATAATTCTGTATTAACCAAAGGCGATGCCGAATCAGCTGCACTTGCAAGGTATGCTCTTGTTGAGCTTGTTAATCTTCACGACGATTCACTTGTTTTTGAAGCTATTCACAGAGCGATATTTGATGTTGATGTAAACAAGTTTTATAATGAGCTTTCTTCACTCTGCTCAGAAGGGGATAACGGAGGTCAGAGCTTTACGTTTGTTTGTGCACAAGGCGAGAAAAAGCTCACATTCACAACCCCCACTGCCAACCTCACTGTGGGCAGCGTACAGACCTTTATCGATGACTATATTTCCAAAAACGGAGGTAGGGTAGACTATATTCACGGAGAAGATGTTGTAAGAACTCTTTCTTCAAACAGCACAACCTGTGGTATTTTGCTCGACGCAATGAATAAAAATGATTTGTTCAAAACAGTTATTCTTGACGGTGCTCTTCCCCGAAAGACATTTTCTATGGGCGATGCCTGCGATAAGCGTTTCTATACAGAAGCTCGAAGAATAAGCTATAAATAGCAGAGTGTTTATGATTCAAAAATTACGGCATTAAGCAGCTCGATAAATTATTATCTATACTTTTTATACATAAAACAAGAGCTGCTTCACTTTTTACGGGAACAGCTCTTGTTTTAACAATATTATTCTGTTGTGGGATCGGGCACAGCAGTGCTTGTGCTGCTTTGAGACGATGGCGCATCTGCCGAATTGCCGTTTGCTGCAGCAGGTTGATTTGCCCCGGTTGTGCCTCCGTCTTGTATGTTATCGGTAGGAGGCAGCGTGTTTGTTGTTTCATTTTTGTCTGTATTGCCGTTTGTGTCGGGTGCAGATGAATTATTATTATCAGGCTTTTCAGCTTCCGGCTCTGTACCTTGCATATCATCGGTTTTATCCGCATTGTTTGTGTTGTTGTCATGCTTGTTGTTTTCAGGTTCATTCGCCTCATTCTTGATGTCAGGCTCTTTTTCATCAGGCTTGGCATCAGCTTCGGGCTTTTTAACAGGGATTTCGCTGTCGGTATTATAGTCGGGAATGTCCTTCTCGGGCGAATCCTTCATTTCCTCTGTTATGGAATCTGTTTCGGGAATTTGTTCGTCATTTGACAACACATTCATAAGCAAAAGTATAACCGACAAACAAATAATAACCGTTATTACAATTATTAATGCAATTATATATTTGTTATTTTCATCTTTTTTGTACCCGGCAGGTGAAGCACTTCGCTGACGGATTTCCGGCTCGGAACTTTCGGCATGACGTATCGGACGGCGCATCTGATCGCTTCTTTGTTCGGGTTTATATTCACCGGAAACCGGCTTCATTCTCAGGGTATCGTTTTCCCAGTCTTTTTCAGGTTTGTTGTTCATACAAATTCACCACCGTATTTAATATTTTTTCGACATTAAGGCATGCTCTGTTTCTTTGATAGACTCAAGCGA
>JAEDEG010000076.1 GCA_016293435.1 Clostridia bacterium | reverse complement strand
CCGTCTCTGTATACACCTGCGGCTCCGTTTTCATCGCCGTCTTTTCCCTCATAAAATCCCGGGACAATATAAACATCTTCTCCGGCTTCATTGGTGCCTGCTTTGAGCTTGGAGTTGAACTGCATTTTACCTGCAACTCCGTCGTCAAAATTTTCGGATACAAATTTAGTCTGTGTGGTTCTGACAAAACGAAAAGTGCTTTTTGCGCCGAAGCTGCCGTTGCCGTTTGAACAAACAACCTCAAAAGTATGCATACCGACCGCTAAATTTTCGTCTGCATCAACATAATATAAATCATCCCCGGCATATGCCGTTTTTTCTTCGCCGTCGAGATATGTGCTAAAACTGCACTCCGGCGGCACAGAAAACTCTATCTTGCCAAGAACATCGTACACAACACTGCCGTCGGCGGGAGTGCGAATGACAGCATTCTCCGGCAAAGATGAGGCAAATGTATCGTCACTGTATGGCATACAGGTAGATATCAGACTTAAAATCAAAATACTGATTAATAGATTTTTTATTTTCATAGCTTTCTCCAATATTACTTGTCGAAAATTTTCCATATGCCCGATACGGCTTTTCTTGTCATATATCCGTCAAACATAAAGCATTCAATGCTGTAGTTTTCGCCATCGGGGATTGTGATATCACCGCAATCCGCCTCAACCACCGATTCGGCTTCAACCGTCACCGAGCACGCTTTCATAGCGGCAAGCTTTTTTCCGCTGTAGACGGTGGTAACAACAACCGCACTTTGTGGAGAGGATGTGTTATTTTCGAGCATTGCCTTTGTGTTGAGCGATTTTTGAGCTGTAAGCTGCTTGGTATTTCTGACAAAAACATCATCAACAGCAAATTTAACATCTGACACACCAAAATCTTCGGCAAACACAGAAAATTCCTTTTTAACGTCCAGATGTCCGTCTCCAAAGGGCACCGATGATTCTATTTTTATCTTTCCGCTTTTGGGAATCGCCTCTTTTAGTTTAAGCAGTAGATATCCGTCACTATCAAGCTCTGCACTTTCGAGTTCAAGCGGTTTATCGTTGCAATAAACTTTTGGCATTGTGGTCTGATTGACGGAAAATCCCGGAATAACAACCTTGACTTTAAGCTCATCGGTAACTTTTGACACAACATCATTTTCGGCTGTTTCAAATTCTCCCGCTTCATTTTTGAAGCTGATATCCTTAAAGCCTTCATACGCATTTTCCTGACCGAGGAAAACATTGTCTATAGCAAAACCATAGGGCTCCTGTGTTCCGTATTCAAAAATCTGAAAACGGATAATCATAATACGGTTAGTGGGGGTTGAGCTTGTATGAGATCTTTTGTCATACACCTGCTCACCGTCTATCCACATATCCTCAACTCCGTTTGGCACATCCACAATATGCTTCACGTGCATCCATTCGCCTTTTTTGTATTCAAAATCCGTGTCTTTTATATATCCGTCTGCCGCAAACAATCTCGATGAACCTATCGTACCAAACTGGTTTTGAGCATTTTTGGTTTCTATTCCGCATTCGCATCCTCCGTCAACCCTGATGTCATATTCTAAAATTACTCTGCCGGTAAGCGCCAGTGCGGATGTGACGATATAAATATATGTGGACGAACTGTTACTAACTGTAACATTAGTCACCGGTACATCTCTGTATATACCAACCGCACCTTTTTCGTCACCGCCTTTTCCGGTGTAGAACCCGGGAATTAGATGAACATCTTCTCCGGCTTCGTTGGTACCAACCTTAAATTTAGAATTAAACTGCATTTTGCCGGCATCTCCGCTGTCAAAATTTTCGGATATAAATTTAGTCTGTGTTGTTCCGGCAAAGTTGAATGTGCTTTTGGCATATGAGCTTCCATAATCGTCAATGCAGACAACCTCAACAGTATGAGCTCCCACCGAGAGATTTTCTTCAATATCTATATAATACAAATCATCTTCGCAACGCACTGTTTTTTCTTCACCATCGAGATATGCCGTAACATCACACTGCGTGGATACATAAAATATGATTTTGTCAAGAGTGTCATACACAACACTGCCGTCCGCCGGTGTTAGTATCTGGGCTTTGTCCGTTGCCGAAACAATCGTCGGACATAGTGACAACACCATTGCAGCTATAACAATAAACGCAAATATTCTTCTCATTGCTTTCACCTCCTATTTATATGCTCTGAATTCGGTAATGCTGTTCCACTGACCAATTGCATCGGATCCGTCTACCCTGTATCCATTGGCTATAAATCTGATATATCTTGCCTTTCCGGGCAGTTCGATACTTTCAAATTCCGTAGTTCTGCCAAGTGCAGAACCGGAGAATACACGTTTAAAGTTTGTTCCGTCTTCCGAATACAAAATATCAAATATTGCTTTTCTTTTGTTGCCCTCATAGAACGAAAGTGCGACACCACGCAATTCTTCAACTCTTCCGAGGTCTATTTCAAACCACAAACCGTGACCTTCCTGAGCCGCTCTTGTGCCGAAATCGGAATCCACCATATTTGACGGACCGTTTTCCTGCTGAGGAACAGTTCCCATATCGGCAATGACAGGAGTTATCAAAGTACCGTTTGTGCCGACAAACTGATTTGGAGATTCAATAATTGCATCTGTTACAAATATTTCTCTGTCGAGCGAAACGTCAAAGCCAACCGTGTATACAGCAGTTTTGAAGCCCTCATTTTCAAATGTGATTACTGCTTCATCGGCAAGGCTTTGAGCCTGAACAACCGAGGTTGTTCCCACATCGGAGGTTACCGTAATCTCCGGAGGAACCGAAGTTCCTACAGGAAGCTGAATACGGAATTCGCGTGAACCCGGCACAAAGGTATCAAGAGGCTTTCCGTCGGCATAGATTCCCGTGAGCCGGGGTGATACTGCCACTTCACCATCCGGAACTGTCCATTCGGATATGGACTTATAGGTAAGCGGTGTATAGAGATAGTCTCTGTCATCGGGAGAAAGCTTAACCGAAATTACAACCTCGCCCGAAGCTTCGGGAGCATATATTGTCAGCTTTCTGAATGCCGAGTTATCCGCCTGACCTTCAACAAAAGGTGATGATGGAAGCGGTTTACAATCCATAACTTTTAGCTCATACGACGGAATGTTTGTATACACATCAACAGTGAGAGTCTTACCGTTTGGTGCGGTAAGCTTTGCAGTGTTGTTATCGATAATATCGATTTTTTGCTTTGTGTTCATAAACCAGTAAAGCTCAGATGTTTTCTTTAATGAAACCTCATCCTGAACGGTAAGCGTGTTACGGTCATCACCGAGATAATATCCTCTGTGATATTTTTTTACATCTCTTTCATACGCATCGGTAAGGTCAAGCACCGACCACGCACCTTTTGGTTTATTGAACTCGCAGTCAATCATTTCGGCAACCGCACCGATTTTCTGACCGTGATAAGTTTCGGAATCAACCTTGGGATTGATAACCAGACAGTTTTCAGCTTCGGTACGTTTTCTGTAGATTCTGTATCCGTAGGTCGTGCTGAAATAACCGGGGAGACTATAGTTGTCGGAACAAAGATCTGTTGCCCATATAATATTGTCGGTTTCAAATATAAATTCGCCAAGGTCGAGCATATCGTGAGGAACACCCGTGAGTCCGCCATGGAATCCCACAAACACAGGATCGCTTGTGAAGCGTGAGCTTGTGAGAGTGCCGGTGCCGGCATGTGAAAACCAGCGATCAGCGGGTACGGATGAAGTGTCGACGGTGATCCCCTTATCGGTTATTGCCTTGTCGTAATAATAAAGCGCTTTGATGTTCATACTTCTGTTACCGAGAGCCTTCTGAATTCTGCCCATTTCGGCACTCAGAAGCTCGCCGTAACGGTATCCCATAAATTCCCTTGTAACACACACGTTATAAACCATGGTTGTATCATGAAAGCCAAAACTCATATCAGGCGACTGGGCATAGGTGAAGAAGTCCCCTGCCTTTGTAAATCCGGGGGCATCACCAAGACCGTAGTCTGTACCGCAACACATAAACAGTGCGTCGAGTCCCATAACCAAATTTGACATCATATATTCCGAATAGCTGACGCTCTCATAGTATCCGCCATCGGGGAAATATATCTCAGCAGCCGTGTAAAATGTTTTCAACACATTTTCCAGAATAAATTCGGCATCGGAACGCATATCTTCTTCATCGGCAACAGCCAGTGCAAGCGTCATTATACCACCGCTTCCGACACCAAGGAAGTTATCCTGAAGTGTAACATATCCGAGATTTCCGCCTTTTCCGGTAAAGGTTTTTATCAGATCATCAAATATGAGAGTTTTTATCCTCTCTTTGAAATATTTAATATCTTCCCTGCCCTCGGGGGTAGATTTCATATAATTATAGAATGCATCAAAGCCAATGCCCATTCCCGAGCACCAGTGACCTACTGCAAGGTTGGAGGTTGACGCACCGTTTGTCTCCCAGGCTGCAAAAATTTTCATAATTTCAACGCCTTTTTTGGCGTATCTTTCATCACCCGTCATAATATATGCGGTTGCAAGGGGCTTCATTACCCTCTGTATGAGGATGCCTGCAGACTGCTTGCCCGAATCCGCAACTGTTGCGTAGCTTGAGAAATCCTGCTTGAGTACACCTGCCGCAGTATTTATTTCCGACGTATATGCAGATTTCCAGCGATTATTGGTTTCAACCTTGTTCAAAACATAGTCAATATCGTCATTTGTCCAGTAAACTCTCGGATGCTTTTTGTCCGGGAAATTTGATGTCAGGTCGTCGATCATCTTTTTGCCCGACGGATTGTCAAATTGCATATATCTGTATAGGAGATTCGCATCTGTCCATTGATAATTACGGTCAACGTATGTATATTTTTTATTGGGTTCTATCGGAGTGTCCGAAATAACAACATTTCCGCGGCTGTCCCATATAACATATTTTTGCATTATCTGCTCTGCCACACTTCGAAGCGGCAGATATACCGCACCGTCTTGCTCTGCAACAGCACTGATAAGTGTTTTGGGTTTACCGTCAAGAACATAATCTGCACTGCCTACTGTCATAACCGCTCTGTCACCGATTTTAACCAGACCGCTTGATTTGTCTCTCAAAACGGTGAGACCGCTGATTTTTGAGAACATTGCCGACGGAATCATAATTGTTCCGTTTATATTGGCAGGTTTATACATCTCCGATGCATAGGAGGTTTTCTCTCCATTATAATACATCGTCTCATTATTGAGCATAAACATAATTTTGCCGTTCAATGCCTCACTGAGCTTATCTTTTGGATCGAGAATGGAAACATATTCGCTGTCTGCAATGTTGGAATCCTTATTTTCGTCAAAATAGTCCTCTGCAACGGGGGCATCACCGGTATATATTTTGAAATAATCTATTTGCGTATCGTGAACACTGCCCATAGGGTTTATCAGATCAAGTCTGCACAAAACGGGATAAAAGATTGACGATACATCGTGAGTGACTTTGAATTCACCGTTCACATATACCGAGCATTTTCCCGCCGGAATATTGTATACGCAGGAAATTCTGGTCCATTCGCCAAAAGGAATTGTTGCAATCGGTCCCGATACCGCATTAGTGACAAGCTCACCCGATGAATTTATATTGTAGCCCACCGATCCGAAAGAACCGGCGGCATTTTTCTTATCGAGAATGCCAAGCTTTGCAGAACCGGAAAGCTCATTTACTTTTACGTTCAGTTCAATTACATATTTTCTGTAATTTGCCAGAGCATTATAGGATATATCGGCAAAAGAACCACCCACAGTGTTTGCATCTGCATAAAATGATATAAAACCTCTTTCGTCATCCTTGCCATGAGCAATTTTTCCGCCAAGGTTTGATATGTTGGCTCCTGAGGTTGACGCTTCAAAGTCAAACATCTTCACCAGTTCAACCGGAACCGTCACTTCCTCGGTAGGAGTATAATCAAACACATCTTCCGACGGCTTCTCTGTAGGGAATTTTCTGTTCCACGGGAGAACACTTCCGCCATAAACCCTTATATCATCCATATAAAATCCGTTTTCCGCTTCCTTATAGTCAAGGGCAAATCCAAAGCTTTCGGGAGATACGTATCTTGCGGATGCCGGAAGAAGCCAATCGGTAAGTATGGCTTTTTGGTTAATATAAAAATCAACATTCTGTCTGTCCCAATCGAACACAAAAGTTATTTGTGTATATTTATCTTCGGGCAGACCGCCCACCTCGTAGTTATCGTAAAGAGTCATCGAGCCTCTTTCCGAAAGAGTGAGCATGTCAAGAGTTGCAGTTCCCTTTTTGTACCGAAACAATCTGCCGGAGGCTTTGTCTCCGGTGATTTTTATTTTGGCACTGACAACGGTCTGTGAATCGGTAATTGCAGGGATATTTATTCCAAGTTCAACGGGATCTACATATGAACGGGAATGAAGAACCTTGCTGCCGTTATCCGAAACGACTCTTGTATCAATTCCGGAATAATGAGTAATAAACGCCGGAAGTGCGGTATCGTTCTCTCCGTACGATTCAAATTCTTCTGAAATATATACAGCACCATCATCTGCCGAAAAGGCGGGAAAAGCGGATGCAAGTATTGCCACACACACAAGTGCGGAAATTATCTTTCTTAACTTTTTCATCACATACGCTCCTTTCATCATTCATATATAAAGAGCTGTGTTGCTCTGTGAGAATAACATCTGAGAACCACTTTTGAAGCATTTTCTTCTCCAACGTCATATGCATATTTGAGAGACGAAACGGTTGCGTGACGCACTCTCTCTGTTTTGGTATCGAAAATGGCGATTCTGGTGGATGAAGCAAACACAAAGGGAGCCATTTTGTCCTGAACTTCAATATAGCTCGACCGGCTTCCCGACGTCTGATCCACAATAAGGCTCAGTGAATTGCCCGAATAGCTGTAGGCTCTGCCGCGGTAGAAGGACTCTTCAATCTGACCGCCTGCAGGTGCAGATGAAGTAATCACCGCAACACCTTCGTTCCTGTCGTATTTCGCATCCACAGAAAGTGCTGAAACTTTGCCGTTTTTGGTGGTTTCAATTCTGACAATGTCTCCCGGCGCAGGTACAACGCCGGAGGAGATAAAGTTTGCATATTCGGAATCTTCGATAAAATATTTTCTGAACACTCCACCGAGCCATACGGTTATAAATGTTCCCTCTTCGCCGTCGTCGTTAAAGCCTTTTGTCATCTTATCCACAAGAGCTGACGAGGTTGAATCATTAACCGTGTTGCTGTCGGCATATTCATTGTATACAACAATGACATTCGGCACCATATTTTCATCCATATCATACACATCTATAAAATACTGACCGTATGATTTGAGACCGCTTGTTGTAACAACGTCAATATATTCGTCATCGATTCTGGAGTTAATTCCGTCCTTGGCGGTTTTGGGAATACTGATGATTATTGTCTCGCTGTCTTTTACCGCAATGGGGCTGAAAACCGAATACGAGCCGTACCAGTATGTATTCGCCTTTTCAAAGTTTTGTATGAGTGAATTGTCGCCATATTGCAAAGCTTTGTATTTTTCGTTGCCGGGTGTATTTGCAGGAAATTTTTCGGCAGTGTCGATTTTGTTTATCTCACCGTCCCGATTCAATGAATAGCGTATAACCTGATATGCAGGTATATCGCCGTTTTTCATAATATTCTTTATCTCATCGCTGTCGCCGGAGATATACGCCCCACCGTTGAGCATTACTTTTTCGGCAAGACTGTATACGTTTTTTTCTCCGGAGCGGTCCATAAGCTTTATTATTGCGCTATTTTCAAAAGAACCGGTTTTTTTGGCATAATCAAGCACAAATCCGTAATTCATACTGTCGACAGACTGTTCGGATATTGCAGCAATTTTGCCGCTGTCCGCAATCAAAAAGTTGTATTTTTCGCCAATCTTTACGCTGTAATATTTATCGAAGTGAGGTGTACGTTCATATTCAACACCGTCTATCCACACACATTCATCACTTATTTCACTCACAGTGCCAACAACAGATTTGTTGGAAGCTACAGCTTCAACAAATCTGTCATCGGAGGTGCGTATAATGCTGAGCACGGTATTACCTGTCAAATCTCCGATTTTTTGTGGTACATAATTGCCCGATTTGTCGGTCATCATCAACGAATAATAATTTCCGTCTTCGTTTGAAAGCTTTACGGATTTACCGCTCCTGCCGTCATAAACTTTTTCGGCGGTTTCATCAATTGCCGAAACCACAAAAATCTCTGTGCTTTTTATATAGGCAACGTCAAATCGGCCGTCACCGTCATTGTCGATAAGGTCAACGCTTCCCATATCAAAATTAAAGTCTGCCGCTGTCGGGATTATTCCCTCGCCGTTTTTCACAAAGGCACAATCTTTGGAAAGAGTGTAGGTTTTTTCTTTGTTGCCGCTGTATACATTCAGTTTAAAATCGTTGTATTCTTCTATATCTTCACTGCTTATTACAATGCGGCTGTTGCCGGATGTTTTATAAACATATTTTGCAGTTCCGTATTCATCATACCAAAGTTCCACTCTCATCCCGAGATATTTGTGAGCATCGGCAATATCGGTATAATATGTGTAGCCGTCAACGGTTATTATTGCCTCATCACATTTCACACCCGGAATCAGCGAAGCGAAGCCTGCGGTCTGAACAACGCCCTCGGCTTTTTTGAGACCGAAATACACATTCAGAGGACATCTTCCCACATCACGCATATGTGTTATATTTTCGTTTGTTATACTTTCTACACTGCACACATCACTTTTGAGAAAATTATACAAAAGTGCAAAGGCTTGGGAAAAGGTCAGCTCACTATCCATAGAAAGCACCATACCGTCTGTCAGTTCAATCGTATCTGCAACCCGGAAATATCCGCTCGGCCAACCGCCTTTCGCCTCTGCCCACGGATTGTACCCAAGTGCATTCACAAGAATTTTTATTGCCGCGGCATAGGTAATCGGAGAATCGGGAGAAAAAGTATCTGCACCGCTCCCGCCGGCAAAGTTCATCTTATAAATATAGGTTATTGCACCCGAATATGCGTGTTCTTCAGAAACATCCGAAAATACCGGTTCATATTCATAGTTGTTTACGTTCATAGCTCTCATAACAGAATCGGCAAATTCGCCGCGTGAAATCACAGCATTCCCGTCTGCATAACCGTATGATATAATATCGGGCATAGTGTCTTCAATATGTGATACCGAATCCTGCTCATCATAAGCAAAGCTGCTTATCTGCACATACGACAATGTTAATGTCAATAATATTGATATTAATTTTTTAAGCACCATATTCACCCTTTCTGCAATACGTTATAAATAAGCTGTGCTGCTTCTGCCCTTGTTATGAAATTCTTGGGAAGGAACATATTGCTTCCGCTTCCGCTCACATAACCCGAAGCATAAAGTGCATTTACAGCCGTTTGGGCATAATCTGATATATCTTTTCTGTCGGCAAAAATTTTGTATCCATCAATATTTTTGCCTGAAAGACACAATGTGCGATACACGATTAATGCCGCATCTTCTCTCGTTATGGCATCGTATGGTCTGAAAGAATTGCCATCACCGGTTACAATGCCTGCCGATGCCGCATCGGATACAACTCTGAAAAACCAGTCCGACTCCGATACATCGGCAAACTGTATGTCATTGCCGGATGAGTCTGCCTCCGGGGAAGCGGCAAATATTGAATACGCAATCTTTGTAAATTCGGCACGGGTTATGTTTTTGTCGGGCTCAAAACAGCCGTTACCGTAACCGTTCATTATTCCCGATTCGGAAAGGGATTCCACCGCTTTGTGGCTCCAGTGAGATTTTGTAACATCTGTATATAAATCTTTGGATTCTTTCTCTTCGATTTCAGCGTTGGGCATTATAACCGGGGTTGTGATTGACGGTCCTCCGCTTAAGCTGCCACCGCCTCTGCCGCCTCCGCCGGATGAGCCGCTGTGGCTTCTGTTTTCATCATCGTAAATTTCTTCTGCCGCATATGCAGCATAGTCGGCTATATCTTCAAAGCTGTTGTATGTTTTGGTCATCATTTTTTCAAACACTGCTGTTTTATTATTGAGCGATTTATACGTTGAAGAGCCGAAAACATTTTCAAAAAGCTCTGCATAATCCTCGGTCAATGCTTTTTTTATAACAGCCCAGCTTGAAGCATTTCTCACAACGGAGAGGACTTTCAGTTCATTGAGTTTTTTAGGAAAATATTCTTCCGCCTTTTCACTGAACTTATCCGAAAAATTCTCCTGCGCTATCATTGAGAGAAGTGCATCACCGGTTTTGTCGTCAATATTTTTGTCTTCATAGAAATATTCGTTGAAATCAAGTCCCAAATAATCTTCAAATTTGCTGATAATATAGATAACCTCGTCATCGTCGGCACCGCCGAGCGCAGAATATGCATATGCTGTGTTATACAGTCTGGCAAAGCTTATGCCGTCATTAAAATCCGAGGAATAAAGCATATCGGCAATCTCGTCAAAATTTTTCCAGAGTCTTTCATCATCTCTGTCAATTCCGAGAGATTTCATATTTGCGGAAAGAATGTTTTTGAAATCATCCTTATCCGTGGCGCAAGAGAGAAGCTGTGCCGCTCCGTCTGCCATAGCTTTTGTATAATATATAAAGCTTGCACTCTTTTCTCCGCTGTCTGAAGATACAACCGCGTAATATTTGCCGGCAGATGCACCGTCCGGCATCTGAAGCTCCGTTTTGTATGTTCCGTTCGCCTCAACTTGACGCAATATTGCGGGAAGATTGCCATCAGACATATCTTCAAACTTCATATCCTCCTCCATAACCGTAATAATGAGCATACCGTTTCCTCTTCCGCTGATGACAAGCTCGTTCGATTCGACAGAATATACCGCCGATGCATCAAGCACCTCCGATGCATCGGCAGATACACAAACAAACGATAACATAACGGCTAAAGCCGTTATAATCAGTGTACATAATTTTTTGTTCATACAATAAACCTCTCCTTTCTAACCTTCACACGAATCACAGAAAGTCTCCTCTCCGATTTCGTCTTTGTTGAATGCAAATCCCATTTCACGCTTGTTAATTATTTCAAATGCTCTGCCGGGAGTAATGCCTGAATATTTGCGAAAAGCACGGTTAAGACTCGCCGTGGAATTGAAGCCGCAATTGAGTGCCACATCCTTCATTGAAGAATAATCCTCATTTACAATTTTGTTCATAGCCAGATTTACTCTTTTGGACATAACACATTCCCAAGGTGTGATACCGTTCAGTTTTTTAAACACTATGCCAAAATATGTAGGACTCAGGTTTGCACTATGAGCAATGTCTGCGAGGCTGATATCTTTGTAATAATTCTCATCTATATATTCCATAGCCCGTGCCACGTCGGAAATAACGTGCTTATTAACGTGGACATATTCGCCTTTTCCATAATCAAAATATCTGTGCATGAGTACAAGAAGAGCAAGAAGGTGAGCCTTAACCATATGTCGGTAGCCTGCCTCTTTTTGGGAATATTCATAGAGGATATTCTCCAGAGAATCCAAAATGTCGCCGTAATGCGTATTTTTTTTATCGAGTTTATAGCGAAAGTTTTGGGGATCTCCCTTGAAAACACTGAGATACTTTATGTCAAAGAAATTGTTGCTGTCCCATATAAGCACCGGATCAAAATACAAATTATAAAATCGAGTAGGTTTGTCTACCCTTGTTATGGCATGGGTGACATTGCTCGGCATAATAAACACATCATCAGAAGAAAATTCATAGGCTTTCCCGTTTATGGTATATTCTCCGCTTCCGCCTCTGAAAAGGGAAATTTCGTTTGCGGTATGCCTGTCTACAGCACTGGGCCTATTTATAAGCAAAGATGAAAACAAAAACAATATCTCATCTCCGCCTGATTTTTTTAT
>JAEDEG010000075.1 GCA_016293435.1 Clostridia bacterium | reverse complement strand
CTATCGCAGATCCTGCAGCTTTCACACAGCTTGTAGAAAAAGCTAAGGCTGCTCTTAACTAATAATAAAGCTTTTTAGTACAACCGTTATTTAATCAATAACGGTTGTATTTGTAATTTAGAGTCAAAAATTACACAGCAGTTAACTTTAGTTATATTAGACGGTGCAGAGCGAAATGTGCCTGCCTGCAATATCAATGGCTACAACTATTTTAAGCTTCGCGACATAGCCGCCCTTGTAAACAATACAGACGCTGCATTCAATATTTCATATAATCCGCTAAGCAGCAGTGTATATATCTACCCCGGTGAGCCTTACCGCTTTGTGGGTAATGAGCTGTCAGACAGTGAACTTGCAGATTACGAAGCGAGCGCGAGCAATTGCACTATATATAATGGGAGCAGCATGACCTCCTACACACCCTATGTGATAAACGGCAACATCTATTTTAAACTGAGAGATATTTGCCGGATGGCGGGCATAGATGTCGGCTGGGACGATAAAACCGGCACAATCAGCCTTTCTACTAATTAATGTAATAAATTTTTCTGTCTTTTCATACATTATAGTAATTAAATATACTAAAAAGCGTTATGAAGGGATGAGAAAAATGGAAATGAATATGAAAAAGATATCTGTATGTGACTACAATAAGCACAGCCGCACTAAGGCAACTGTCGATGCAGATGTTATAGTACCCGACAAAAATGAGGATATTCACCGCATTTTGTCTGTAACAGCCGTGGCAGATGTTTCCGAAAAATATGTGCGTACAGACAAAATGATTTTTTCGGGAAATGTAAAATTTAATATTTTGTATGTAGGGGAGGACAGCCGAACGGGAATTACCTCTATAGAATATACTGCCCCCTTTAATCATCAGTGTGATATGACGGATGCCGATGAAGATACCCTCATGTTTACTTCGTGTACAATTTGCAATACAAAATATGAGGTAAAAAATTCGCGCAAAATTTCGGTTGAGGCAGCTCTGCGTCTCGACACAACCGGCTACAGAGCGTGCGAGGCACAGGTGCCCGACATAAGTGAGCTGTCCAATGACCTTCCCGCCAAAACTCTTGAATATGAAAATGATGCAATGGTAATATGCAAGGAATTTGAATTTACTCAGTCAGATACTGTTGTGATACCGGCGTCAGACTCTGTATGCAAAATTTACAGTGTTTCGGTAAGACCTGATATAACCGAAATAAAGACGGTAAACAACAAGGCAGTGGTAAAGGGCAGTGCCGATTTGCAGATTTTGTATTCATCGGGCGGTGAGCTTTCGTGCTGTGATTCGGAGGTTACGTTTACCGAGATTGTGGATGTTGATTCAATTTCTCCCGACCACACCGTTTCTCATAGATTTGAGCTGGCAGACTACAACGCAGAGGTCAATACCGGTGAAACCGACACAAGCTTTGAAGTCAGCTTCAAAATCAGAGGGGCCATATGCGCCTACGAGCATTTTAAAGAAACTCTGGTAGGTGATATATACAGTCCGGATTATCAGTATGAGGTAGGTCTTACTCAGTATAGCACTAACTGTATAGATGCTGTTTTGAAGCACCAGACCACTGTAAAGGATAACGTAAACATCAGCGAAATTGATTCGTCTGTTTCCAAAATTCTTTCGGTCAATTCCTATGTTGTGTGCAATTCGTCAAAGCTTTGCGCAAACTCAGTGAAAATAGAGGGCAATTTGGAGAGCAATATTATATATATCGACGATGCGCTCAGACCGGCATCGGTGCGTCGCTCTGCACCCTTTGAGATTGATGTTCCCTGCGATGAGATGAGCGGTAATCCTGAGCTTAGTGCAGATGTTGTATGCACAAAATGCGGATATGTGTTAAACTCATCGGGAGAGGTTCAGATAAGAGCGATTGTCAAGGCGGAGGTTACTGCATTTAGTGCCGATAAGCTCAGCTTGATAACCGATTTTAAGATCGATAAAGACAATCCGGTTGAAAAATCATCTCAACCCAGTATAGTTGTATGCTATCCCGAAAGTGAGTGTGATTTGTGGGAGATTGCAAAGAAATATAATACAACTGTTGATGAAATAAAAAAGGTAAATTCTTTGGACGAATCTGCCGTGTGCATCAAATCAAAACCGGTTATAATTCCCAAAAGGCAGATAAGCTGACAAAATTATGAGTGGCATACAGGATTATATAGGCAGCATAAGCCGCTTTCTCAATTCATACATATGGGGCACTCCCATGGTAGTGCTGATACTTGCAACCGGCATACTAATGACGGTGGGAACCGGATTTTTTCAGCTTGTACACATAAAACACTGGCTTTCAAATTCGGTGGGGACGGCATTTAAAAGAGATAACTGCCCTAAAGACAAAAATTTGCTGTCACCGTTTCAGGCGCTTTGTACCGCTCTTGCCGCCACAATCGGCACCGGCAATATTGCCGGTGTTGCCGTTGCATTGGCAACGGGCGGACCGGGAGCGGTATTTTGGATGTGGGTGTCGGCATTCTTTGGTATGATGACAGCCTACGGCGAAAATGTCCTCGGTATATATTACAGGCATAAAGAGCCCGACGGCACCTGCAGCGGCGGACCTATGTATTACATAAAAAACGGTTTGGGCGAAAAGCTTCATTCACCCTTTATCGGCAAGGCTCTGGCGTTTGCATTTTGTATTTTCTGCATTTTTGCCTCCTTTGGAATGGGAAACCTTGTGCAGATAAATTCTATTTCTACTGCCATATCTGCAAATTTTGGCACACGTCCTGTCACAGTTGCTGTTGTAATTGCCATACTCGCATCAGTAATTATTTTGGGTGGCTCTGCCAAAATCGGAAAGGTTACCGAAAAGCTTGTACCGCTCATGGCGGCGGCATATATCGCCGGCACACTTCTTATTTTTTTCCTTAACTGCAAGCAGATTCCATATGTGTTTTCCTCCATATTTTCTGAGGCGCTCGGCTTTGAGCCGGCTGTGGGCGGTATTGGCGGATATCTTTCCAAAAGGTGTATCGAAATCGGGTTTAAGCGCGGAGTTTTTTCCAACGAGGCCGGCATTGGCTCATCGGCAATGGCGCACAGCGCTTCTGATGCACGAGAGCCTGCCGTTCAGGGGATGCTTGGTATATTTGCCGTGTTTTTTGACACAATTGTGGTTTGCACACTCACAGCATTTGTGCTGCTCAGCTGCAGTGCAGAGGCGTTTTCTTTGGAAGAAGCCCTCACCGATATCGGTCATGAGATCAGGTATATTTATTTAGACGGTGAACACAGCTGCGGCAGCAAAAAAACCGTTCCTCTAATAAGCAAAAAAGAAAATCAGGTGTCGGGATATACCAATATCGCTGCGGTGAGAGGAATTACGCTTGACGAAAACGGCAATGAGATTAAAGGCAACACATTGCCGGTAAACTCCGTAGAATATAACGAAATAGAGGGTGTAGAGCTTGTTACCTACGCATTTTCTCAAAGATTTGGCTCGGCAGCCGGCAAAATGATAGCAATAGCAGTGCTGCTTTTTGCATTTTCTACCATAATAGGCTGGTCATTTTACGGGATCAGGGCATGGGAATATGTGTTCGGCTCAAGGCTAACGGCTTTGTATAAGCTTATTTTCATATCATTAATTGTGATTGGAGCAAGGCTCAATATGGAGCTTATCTGGGATGTGTCTGACACCTTCAATGGTCTTATGGCAATTCCCAACCTTGCGGCATTGATTGCTTTGTCAAAAACCGTATTTATGATTACCCGCAAATATGTTCGGCAAAATAAAAAGAGGCTGACTCATTAGGCATTTTGTGTCCAATGAGTCAGCCTTTTGAAACAATGTTTATATTTCCGATTTGGTGTATTCTGCGGCAAATCTTACAAACATTCTTGCTCCTGTTTCAATTGCAGCTTCGTTTGCAAAAAAATTTGACGAATGAAGACAACATTCGTGTTCTTTATCCTTGCAGCCTATCCACACAAACACCGACGGCACCTTTTGTGCAAGATATGCAAAATCCTCACCGGTCATAAGCGGCTTATCCAAAAGCTTCACGCTTTTTTTCCCAAATTCTGCCTGAGCACATTCAATTGCAAAGGAGCAGATTATATCGTCACATATAAGCGGGGGATAACAGTAGTTGTAGCTGCATTCACACTTTGCGCCGTGTTTTTTTGCTATGTCTGCAGCTGTTTTTTCAAATATTTCCTTCGCTTTGTCGCGGTCTTTGTTGTCAAAGCTTCGAAATGTTCCTTCAACGGTTGCTGTGTCGGGTATGATGTTGAATGATGTACCGGCATTGATACAGCATATCGAAGCCGTATTTTTTTCAAAATCAATTTCTTTTTCCAGCTCTCCTCTTATTGCACACACAAATTCGCTTGCCGGCAAAATTGGATTTATTCCGTTTTGGGGCTCTGCACCGTGAGCACTTTTGCCTATAAATTTTATAAAAAAGTCGTCGGGCGATGCCATCAGCGGTCCGCTTTTGAAATAAAGCTCTCCGGTTTCGTACGAAGGTGATACATGTATGCCTATAGCGACATCTGTGTGAGGATTTTCTAGTATTCCTTCCTCTATCATGGGCAGTGCTCCGCCCGCAACTTCCTCATCGGGCTGAAACATAAATTTAACCTGACCGCCAAGCTTGTCTTCATATTTTTTGAGTATCAGGCATGCCGCAAGTGCATTGGCAACATGAATATCATGTCCGCATGCGTGCATAACGCCTTTGTTTTTAGACGAATATTCCAGACCGGTATTTTCCTCAAAGGGCAGGGCATCCATATCTGCTCTAATAAGTACGTTGCAGTCCTTTTTTGGATTGCCCACATATGCACATATGCCGGTTTTGGCTATAGGATACTTGTATTTTATGCCGTGAGTGTCCAGACATTCGCGTATGGTTTTTGATGTTTCAAATTCGCTAAATCCAAGCTCGGGATTTTGATGTATTTTTCTTCTTATTGCAATTATTTCTTCTTTTATTTCATTGTATTCTTTTTGAATATCCATGGCATGTACTTCCTTTTTATAAATATATTGTAATTTTACTTTTTTTTTTACTGTGTGTCAAGATTATTTATAATTTTAGTATCACTTTTTAAGCTATAATAAGGATAAAACTCCTTGTTTTTATCTGCATTATTTGTGAATAATGATAAATTTTAAAAAAATTTTGAAAAACACTTGATTTTATTTTCTTTGTGTGATATAATACACAATGTTGTTGATATGCGCCGCTAGCTCAGCTGGATAGAGCGTCTGACTACGGATCAGAAGGTCAGGGATTCGAATTCTCTGCGGCGCGCTCATAAAAGAAAAACCGTGTGTATAAAAGTGACATGCGGTTTTTCTTTTATATAAAAATAGCGTTATTCCGTAGGTTATGCATTTATGCATACCGAAAATTAATACATAGCAAGAAAATCTAAAGGAGATCTAACATGAACAACTCAAATCTATACAGAAAAACTCCGATTATGGGCTGGGCATCCTGGAACTGCTTTCGGACAGATATTTCCGAAGACAGGCTCAAGGCTCAGGCAGATGCACTTGTAAGCACCGGTCTGGCTGAGTGCGGCTACGAATATTTTAATATGGATGACGGCTTTTTTGGAGGAAGAGATGAAGACGGCCGGCTGAAATTTCATCCGCAGCGTTTTCCAAACGGTATAAAGGTCATTGCCGACTATGCTCATTCTCTGGGGCTCAAAGCCGGCATCTACTCCGAGGGCGGAATCAATACCTGCGCCTATTACTGGGACAATGAGGGTGCCAACGGAGTGGGAGTAGGGCTGTATGGCCATGAAGAGCAAGATCTTAATATGTTTCTCGATGAATTTGGATTTGACTTTATCAAGGTTGACTGGTGCGGCGGTCAAAAGCTCGATCTTGATGAAGAAATCCAATATACCAAAATTGCCGGCATTATAGACGGCATACGGCAAAAAACAGGCAAATGCAAGGTGTTCAACATTTGCCGCTGGCAGTTTCCGGGTGAATGGGCAACCACTATTGCCGATTCGTGGCGCACCGGTGCCGATATAACACCCGATTTTGATTCTGTGGTTTATCAGCTTGATAATATACGCACTCTGGCGCGCTTTGCTTCGCCGGGTCACGTTAATGACCTCGATATGATGCAGCTTGGCAACGGTCTTTGTCACAATGAGGAAAAATCCCATTTTGCTATGTGGTGTATGATGTCAACTCCGCTTGTTGTGGGCTGTGACCTTACCAAAATACCCGATTCCACTCTTTCAATTCTGAAAAATAAGGAGCTGATTGCCGTAAATCAGGACAAAGCATGTCTGCAGGCATATGTAGCCAAAGAGTTTTTTGACTCGGACGGCGGGCTTTCGGGCGAAATATGGATCAAAAATCTCGGGTGCGACAATTCTTGTGAAAAGGCTGTTGCTTTGTTTAACCGCAGTGAAAAACCTGTCCACTTTACCGCCAAGCTTTCTGAAATCGGACTTGACGGCAGAGTTATTTGTGCAAGGGATTTGTGGACAGGCAGTGATGCCTTCATTGAAAATATACTGGATATAACCGTTGACGCTCACTGCTGTGAGGTTTACCGTATAAAGGCAGAGGGCTATGTTTTGGTTGAAAATAAGGATGACCTCGATAACACTGCCGTAAACGAGGTGAAAACAGTTTCGGAGGAGGAGCTTTCACAAATGCTCAAAAACGGTGCAAAGCTCATAGACGTGCGGAGCGAAGAAGAATACAATAAGTCGCATCGTGAAGGTGCCGTAAATATTCCGTACACTGAGTCGCACACCCTTTTGCGTCGCTCCAATCCCGACAAAAATCAGGCTCTTATTCTGTATTGCAGTGCCGGTAAAAGAAGCGCTCAGGCAAGAAATGTGCTTGCGTATCTCGGATACAAAAATGTATATATTCTAAAATGAAAGCAGCTCTTTTGAGAAAGCCTGTATAATCCGATTGTCAAAAGCATATGTATTTTTGAACGTCACAGTCAAGCTTTGGTTTTAAACTTGCAATAAATCAAAATATGTGGTACAATTCAGAAGTGATAATTTTTGAATTGTACCATTTATACTATAGCCGAAAAAGCAGGCACGAAAAACGGCCATTTCGGCTTATGAAAGGAAAAGAAAATGTTTAGTTACATAAAGGGAAGTCTTGTCGAAAAAACAAAGGATTATGCAGTAGTTGATGTGTCGGGCATGGGTTTTAAAATCTATACCTCAGCAAATTCACTTTCAGACCCTGCACTTGCCAAGGGCGGCAGTGTCACTTTTTACACATATATGTACATAAAAGAGGGCATTATGGATCTCTACGGCTTTTCTACCAAAGAAGAGCTCAGGCTTTTTGAGCTTTTGATAACGGTGAGTGGAGTAGGGGCAAAGGGTGCTGTTGCGGTTCTCTCGGTGGCTTCTGTGTCAAAGCTTTGTATGTGTATTGCAACAGACGATGCCGCCACCATCAAAAAGGCTTCGGGCATTGGTCCAAAGACAGCCCAAAGGATTTGTCTTGAGCTCAAAGATAAAATCAAAAATGAGGATATTGTGCCGGATGATATCGATGCATTTGTATCGGCAGATATAAGTGACGGCAGTGCCAGAGCAGATGCCATAAGTGCTCTTACAGTTCTCGGTTATACCTCTCAGGAGGCACAAAGGGCGGTTGCACTTGTTAAAGAAAGCTTTGACGATGCCGAAAGCTATATTAAGCATGCGCTCAAAAATCTGATGTAGCATACAGGAGGCAAACATGGAATTTGATGAAAGAATAATTTCGGGCGAGGAAATATCAGACGATATGATTCAGGAACCGGGAATACGTCCTCGCATACTTGACGAATACATAGGTCAGAAAAAGGTAAAAGAAAATCTGAAAATATATATAGAAGCGGCAAAGGCGAGAAAAGAAGCTCTCGATCATGTGCTTTTGTATGGACCTCCGGGGCTTGGCAAAACCACTCTTGCAAATATCATTGCCAACGAGATGGATGTTAATATCCATGTAACAAGCGGCCCCGCTATCGAAAAACAGGGCGATCTTGCGGCTATACTCACCAATTTGGGCGAGCATGACGTTTTGTTTATAGACGAAATTCACCGTTTGAGCCATAGCGTTGAGGAAATTTTATATCCTGCAATGGAGGATTATGCCGTGGATATTATTCTCGGTAAGGGTCCCAGTGCCCGCTCCATACGGCTTGATTTGCCAAAATTTACCCTCGTTGCCGCCACCACCAAAGCAGGCAATATGACAGGACCTTTGAGAGACCGCTTTGGCGTGATATCAAGGCTTGAGCTCTATACCAAAGAGGAGCTTGCATCCATAGTAAAGAGAAGCGCTTCAATTTTGGGTGTTCATATTGATGAGGCCGGTGCGTCGGAAATAGCCTCCCGTTCCAGGGGAACTCCCCGTATAGCCAACCGGCTTTTAAAGCGTGTAAGAGATTTTGCTCAAATTATGGCAGACGGTATCATTACTGCCGATATTGCCGACAGAGCACTCACCCGCATAGAGGTAGACAAAATCGGTCTTGATGCGACCGACCGCAACATGATTACCACAATGATAAAAGCCTTTGACGGAGGCCCCGTCGGTCTTGACACTCTGGCCGCTACCACCGGTGAAGACAGCAACACCATAGAGGATGTGTATGAGCCGTATCTTTTGCAGCTCGGGTTTATCAACCGCACACCTCGGGGCAGAGTTGTAACCAAAGTGGCATATGAACATTTCGGCATTCCTTTTGAGCACTGAAATTTTGTTACAAAAGAATGACATTTTGCCTCTGCTTGTAGAAAAAATTTCGTCACTGAGTTATTATAGTAAGTGATGTACAATAGGAATAATTACGAAAGAGAGGCTCATATAATGTACAAAAGACTTGTGTTTTTCGTTCTTCTTGTTACCGTGATTTTTTCATCGGCTGTATGCAGTGCTGCTTCGTCCGATGATTTGACCCTAATAATTAATCAAAAAAAAGTCGATGCCGACGTAAACCCCATGATAATAAATGACCGCACAATGGTCCCGGTGAGAATTTTGCTCGAAACCCTCGGTGCCGATGTGGAATGGAATGACGCTCTGAGGCAGGTAGTGGTTATGTCGGGCGCTACTGTAATGATTTTTACCATAGGCAGCAGCAATGTATACATAGGCGGCAATGTGGTTAAATTAGATGCTGCACCCGTTATTGTAAACAGCAGAACTCTTGTGCCGCTAAGGTTTATATCCGAAAACCTCGGATATAAGGTGGATTGGGACGCAGATACCCGCACGGTATATGTGTCGGGCGGTGTCTCAGGCGGCGATAACAGCACGTCAAATTCTTCGGGCGGCAGTGCAGATAACCAAAGCCCTGACGAAAATAATGAGGACAAGCCGGATAACAATACCGGTTCACTTTCGGGTGACGAATCGGCTACAAAGCCCGTCACAAACAGCCCCAAAGCGACCCTCAATAAGATTACTTTTTCTGAAAAAGACGAAGAATATGTTATAAAAATAGACATTTCCGAAAAGGTATCGCCAAAGGTTATGAGGCTTGATTCTCCGCATCGCATAGTGTTCGATTTTTATAATGTTGAGCAGGTTTGCAAGGATTCTGAATTTCGGCCTCAAAATTTGTCGATTACAGAAATTCGCTGGGCAGAGCATGACGAATATACCCGTTTGGTTGTCGAAAGTGCAGTGTATGCGGACTATGATATAGATTTTTCAACATCCGGATGCACCATAACTGTTCATACCAAAAAAATATCCTCTGCATCCGACAATTCAGACGATAAAGATGTTGAAGCTGCATCTCCGGTTGAGCCTGTGGTTATAACCGGCAATGCTCCTGTGGTTGTGATAGATGCGGGGCATGGGGGCTTTGACAGCGGAGCCACCGGTGAGGATGCCAACGGAAAAATTATTATTTTTGAAAAAGAAGCAAACTTAGATATAGCATTGAGAGTAGAAGCCGGACTAAAGGAGTGCGGCATCAATGTATTGATGACCAGAACTGTCGATAAGGCTCTCGGCTCAACTATTATGGAGGATCTTGTGGCAAGGGCTGATTTTGCCAACAAGGCAAATGCAGATTTGTTTGTAAGTATACACAACAACGCCTTTACCAACCCCGAGGCTACCGGCACCTGCGTTTTGTATGCCGGTTTGGGTAATGGCAAAGACTACGGTATAACAAGTCAGGAGCTTGCCCAAAATATCCAGACACCCCTCGTAGAGGCAACCGCTCTTGCAGACCGCGGTATTGTTGCCAATCCGGGAATTGTTGTACTAAGGCGTACCAATATGCCTGCGGCACTGGTGGAATGTGCATTTGTTACATGCCCCAAAGACCAAAAGGTGTTGCTTGATGAAAAATCCCTCGACAAAATTGCCGATGCAATTTGCAAAGGAATTGTAGCTTCTTTAAAAAAAATGGGTAAAATTGAATAGGCGGACAGCTTAAACAGCATAACACAATAAGCAACACGGCAGATTTAAAACAACAGTTTTATACAAAACAAATAAACGCAGCCAAACATTTGCGAATGTTTTATATTGCATCTTACGGTTTGACCCAAAATGTGTCAAAACTCTTGAAAAAATTTCATTTTTATGCTAAAATAAAATAAGTTTATATTTAAGGTAGGTGTCTGTTATGGATTTCAAGCGTGAAACAGTAAAAATCAGTGCTGAACGAATCAGCGAAGAAAGAGTAAAAGCAACAATTAAGCAGGTGTATGAAGCACTAAAGGTTAAGGGATACAATCCCATTAATCAGATTGTTGCATATCTTATGTCCGATGATCCTACTTATATCACAAGTTACAATAATGCGCGTGTTTTGATAACCAGGCTTGATCGTGATGAAATTCTCGAAGAGCTTGTTAAATCGTATCTTGTTAAATTGGAATAACAAAGCTGAGCACAGATTTTATGACTAATCGGAGAAAATAATGATAAACAAAATAATTGACAAATCCAAAAATATATATTCATATATTGCTCTGTCCATGACTGTGCTTTTTGCAATATTACCGCTTTTTATGATTATTGGTCCCAAAAATTACGGAAAAGCCTTTAAAGCGTTTGCACAGGTTGAAATATCGGTGCTTTCAGCCTGCGCTGTGTGGTACGTTGTTGTATTTTTTATAAAGTCATTTTCCCGCTCCTTTAAAAGCGCATGGTCTGAGCTTTGCATTTCTGTCAAAGAATATTTTTTGCGCAGGCGTCATGCAGGACTTCTTTTGGCTGTATATGTGATTACGGTCATATCGGCACTCATGGCACCCGACAGAAGCCGTGCCTTTTGGGGCACCGATTTCAGACCTGACGGCGTGTTTATGCACACGGCGTTTTTTGCATTGTTTTTTTTTCTTCTTCACTAAAGACCCCGCGGCTTAAAAACACGGTTATTGCAGTGTATTGTATATGCTTTATAATGGTGTCAATCATCATGGTTCAGCAGTATTTCGGCATTATTGGTACAGCTCCCGGAGCAGCCACTCCCGCGTGGGCAATTCCTCTCAAAAATTTCTATGACAGTATAGGCATAAGAACGGGTCATTTTTATAAGGGGCTCACCGGCACCTTTTATAATCTCAACCATATGGGCTATTATGCTGCCCTTTGTTCTATGCTTTTTGCCGCGCTGCTTATCGTTGCCCAAAGGATATGGATCAAAATTATGCTTTCACTGATTTGCGCATATTCATTCTGGATAGTTGTCATAAACAATACCTTCGGCTGTTATCTTGCCGTGCTGGCAACCCTTGTAATAACTGCCGTGTTTCTGATTATTTCAAAGGAAAAGCCTTCAAAATCACTCGCACCTCTTATGATATTTGTTTTGGTCAGTGCCGTTGTGACGTTTATACCGCCGAAAGGAGCCTCATCGGTTATTGAGTCAAATATAAAAACTGCGGTATCAGACGCAAAAGACATATACCAAAAATCAGAGAGTGCCTCCATGGCCGGCAGCGGCAGATGGATATTGTGGCAAAATACAGTCTCTATGATTGC
>JAEDEG010000236.1 GCA_016293435.1 Clostridia bacterium | reverse complement strand
AAAAAAATTTTGTGATTCATTTTTGGAACTTGGTGTTCCGGGTTTTGATTTAGCGGTTTATAAAGATGGGGAATGTGTCCTCAGATATATGAGTGGCTATAGTGATCTTGAAAACAAAGTTAAAATGAACGGAAACGAAAGATATAACATTTATTCCTGTTCAAAGGTTATCACATGCACGGCAGCCTTACAGTTGATGGAAAATGGGTTGTTTTCGCTTGAGGATAAACTTTCCGACTATATGCCCGAATTCAAGGAAATGATGGTTAGGACTGATGATGGTATCAAAAAGGCAGAAAATCCAATTCTAATTAAGCACTTATTTGAAATGACAGCGGGTTTTTCCTACAATTGTTGTTCACCCGGTTTAAAAGAAGGAATTGAAGAAACAAATGGAAAATGTCCTACTCGTGAGATAATGAAGTATTTAGCCAAAGAACCATTGCTTTTTGAACCCGGCGATAGATGGGAGTATAGTTTATGTCATGATGTTTTGGCGGCTTTTGTTGAGGTTGTATCAGGTGAAAAATTTGAAACATATGTAAAAAAGAATATTTTTGATGTTATTGGAATGAATAATTCTACTTTTATGTTGCCTGATGAAGAAATTGAAACCATCACGCCACAATATAGATTTGAAAACGGTAAAACAGTTAATATCGGAAAACACATATTTAACTATAAAATTGGTGCTGAATATGCATCCGGCGGTGCAGGTGGCATCTCTACTGTTGATGATTACATAAGGTTTTTAGAGGGACTTCGCACTTATAAACTCTTAAAGCCGGAAACAGTTAAATTGTTGACGACCGATCGCTTAACAGATAAACAAAAAAGAACATATTGGACAAAGGATACTCACGGATACGGCTTGGGTGTGCGTTGCTCTAAGGGTGATAAAAACTATATTGATTTTGGTTGGGGAGGTGCTGCAGGTGCATACTTAGCTGTTGATACTCAAAATGCAATTTCAATTTATTTTGCTACACATTTATTGTCTTCGCCTGCACAGGGATTACGTTCGATGCTTTATAGATTTGTAAGAGCAGAACTTATTGATAATAGCGAATTTGAAGCAGTGTATAAAGATTTGAAAAATTTACATGATTACAATTTAACATATTGATGAACACGTGTAGCAATTTCATTATGTTTACTCATGTCAAGTCCACACAATTCAAAAGATTAGTTTGCCGATTTTGATATTTACATATACTATCGGGAGCGAGAAGGTCCGGTATTCTCATGGGCTTTAAATGAATTTGTTCAGTAGAAATCAGTGGAATTTTTATAGATAATTTAGTAGCTCCTGTTATTCATTTTTCTCCTGACTTGACACGAACTTATTGAATATAATTAGTAAATATAAAAGATGAGGTAGAAATAATGATAATAAAGTGTAATAACGATAAAATCCGTTATACGGGAAGGTGGAATATCAACGAATCTTCAGCAACATCAACTGCAAATGGAAATTATTTTGAATTTATGTATTCGGGAGAATGTGCAGTAATCGGATTTGACACATCCTATGTACGAGTTCCATTTCCCCACGTTTATATAAGTGTTGATGGCGGTGCCAATGTCGAGGTTTCGCTTGATCGGTTTGTAAGGATTTCCGCAGAAGAAGGCGAGCACAAGGTTTGTGTTATTTTAAAAGGGTCAGTAGAAAGTCAACACAGATGGTTTGCTCCTATTGAAGCTAAAGTTTCGCTTCTTGAAATTGAAGCCGATGAATTTTTAGACTTGCCTGAGGATACACGCCCTGTAATAGAATTTATAGGTGATTCGATAACAGAGGGGATTTCTATTGATGTAGGATATTCAAATTACGGAAATAATAGGGATATGGTTTATTGGGATGATTCGACAGCGGGGTACGCATGGCTTACTGCTAGGACATTAAATTTTAGACCGGTTATCATGGGATATGGGTGTCTTGGCACAACAAAAGGGGGCGCAGGTGGAATTCCTCCTGTTGCAGAGTCCTATAAATATTATAGCAATGGATATGCAATGGAAAGTCAACAAGCTGATTTTATTGTAATAAATCATGGTACTAATGACCGTAGAGCAGATAAGGAAATATTTAAAAAAAGATATTTTGAGTTTTTGTGTGTTGTAAGAGAACGAAATCCAAAAGCAAAAATAATTTCTTTAACTCCTTTTTCGGGGTGCCTCGCAAATGAAATAAAAGAAGTGGTTGAAAAGTACAATAAAGAAAAAGATGATACGATTTTCTATATAGATACTACAGGATGGATAGAACCAGTGCCTATTCATCCGCTTAGAATCGGACACAAAACAGTGAGTGAAAAATTATCAAAAATAATAAGAACA
>JAEDEG010000235.1 GCA_016293435.1 Clostridia bacterium | reverse complement strand
AAAATAAAATTACGGAGGTGAACGCAAAATGGCAAGCAAACTGCAATATATATATGAGCTGTCCGAAAATGTCAGCAGAAATTTGTCCGGTTACGAAAGTTGGACGGCTTTTTTGAAAAGTGCGGCGTGGCAGTATAAATATCCGTTTCACGACCAGCTTTTAATCTACGCACAGCGTCCCGATGCGACGGCGTGTGCAAGCATTGATGTGTGGAACAAGCGGCTTCACAGTTGGATAAACCGAGGAAGCAAGGGTATTGCCCTGCTCCGTGAGGGTGACCGAGGACAATATCTTGACTATGTTTTTGACATTTCCGATACGCACAGCAATAACGCTCCGGTAAGGCTTTGGCAATATAACAGCCGTTTTGACGGCGCGATTATTGAAACGCTCGAAAATTCTTTCGGTGAATTGAAATTAAAAGACACGATTACGGAGGCTGTCATAAGTGCGGCTCAAAATGCAACCTGTGACAGCAAGGCGGACTATCTGCAAGAGCTTAAATATGAAAAGCAAAACAGCTTTTTGGAGGACTTGGACGAACTGAATATTGAAGTAGAATTTCAGCGAACAGCCGAAACAAGTATTGCATATATGGTTTTACACAGGCTTGGACTAAACCCCGATGAAATATTTGAGCGTGAGGACTTTCCGCATATTATGGATTTTAACACAACTTCCGTAATTTCTGTTTTGGGTAATGCCGTATCAAGTATTTCTGAGGAAGCTCTGCGGAGTATTTCCGAAACTATCCGTGCGGAAGTGCGTGAGGAAATAAAAAACCGAAAAAATTTTGCGGAAAACAAAAATGCGGTATATAATGAAATCAAAGAAGAAAATACACCGACAATAAATGACGAAAGGACGGATAACTATGACAGAGATAACATACACGGAAGTGAACGGGTACAGAATCCCAAACTTGACGGTACCGCAGCAGACGGTACAGATAGGCAAATACGGACAGATGAGGAGAAAATATCTCAAACAGAGCCGACCGAGCCTATACAGCAGCCTTATGATAACGGGCAGGATAACGGAGCATCTGCTGGAGGTAGAGCGGACAGCGACCGAGCAGATACAGTCAATAGTCACGAAGATGGCACAGACCGAGGGCGTGACCGAGGAACTGAAAGCGAAAAATCCGATGATGTGGACAGGACTGATGAACAATCTTTTACATTCGGCGGAGGAAATCGTACTGCCGGAGGTGGTTTACAGCTAAGTCTGTTTGACCTTATTCCCACAGAGGAACAGCAAAGAGAAACGGTACAAAGAGCAGCACAGGAAATATTCGGTGCTGCTTTTTCTATGCCTCAGCAGGTTATTGACGAGGTTTTATGCGACGGAACAAATGACCGAAACAGCGTCATTGAAATCTGTATCGAGTTTTCAAAGGATAAATCCCTTGCGGATAAAGCGCAGTTTTTAAGAAATCTGTATAAATCGGACGGTAAGGGATTTATCTTGGACGGACGAAAGGTGTCAGCTTGGTGGAATGAACAAGGCATACGCATATCCTACGGGGACAGTGCAAACACAAATACTGCACAGCTTTTATCTTGGGAGGACGCTGCAAAACGAATTGACGAGCTTTTGGACTTGGGCAGATTTGCTCCGAAAGATACGCTTTTACAAATGGATAAATATGAATACAAGAAAGCGGCAAACACATTTTGGTATATGGAGCGTGACCTTAATTTTGATGAATATCCCGAATTGAGGAATATGTTCAAAGACGAGTGGTTTAAGGGCGGCTTTCCCGACAGCACCGAGCGTATTGCCGAACACTTAAAAACCGCTAAAGGCTTAGACGAGATTAAAACAATAACTCAAAAATTATCAGATATGTATGCAGAAAACAATAGGATTACAAGATTTAGATACAGTAACCCCAATATTGTAAACGATATGCTTGCTGACTTATATATCACAAGAAAAGACTTTCCTGCACAAGCCTTGACCTACACTCCACCGGAACGCTTTATTTCACGAGATGAAATTGACAAGATGTTTAAGAATGGCAGCGGTATTTCGGAAGGAAAATACAGCATATACTTATTCTTTGATACCCATTCCGACAAGAAAGAAAGGATAACTTTTCTTAAAAATCACTACGGCTGGGGCGGAAGCTATACGGGTGCATACAATGAAAATCACGATGCCAAAGGCATAACCTTCAGCCACGGCGATTTGTCAAAGCCTTATGCAAAGATAGAAATTAAATGGAACGAAGCCGAAAAGCATATTGACAGGCTCATAAAAAATCGTGATTATCTGAGCGATGCTGAAATCAAGAATATTCCGAATTACGAAAAAGAGCAGCTTATCCTCAGAATCCGTCA
>JAEDEG010000234.1 GCA_016293435.1 Clostridia bacterium | reverse complement strand
TTTTGCCGCTGCACGGCATAGCCGGGTCAAATGAAGGTGCGGTAGGCTCTTTTGGGATCTCAAAAGTATCGGAGGTTTGCACAGACTGCGCAGAAGCGTCAGAGCTGGCCGCCTTGTCCGATTCTTTTTGCGGAGTGGTACCGCCGGATTTGTCTTCATCTTTTGCAAAAACTGCCTTTTTTCCTTTCCCCTCCCCTTTCAAATATCCAAAAACAAAATCCGCACCAAAGCTCCCTATTTTGTCAAGGAACGGAGCCTTGCTTTCGATGTAGTTCATAACGGTATTTCCGTTATTTGAAAAAAGGAGCTTTTTTACATAATTCACTCCGTTTAGCCCCATTCTTGACGCACAAAACAGCATAACCGTAATTGATGCCGCTATAACAGATCTCTTTTTGAGGTCAGATTTTTTCAGAGTTGACTTTTTGTCTGCTCCTTTTAATTCGGAAACATATTTCTGATTGGCTTTATTTTTTCTTTTATATTTCATAAACTCCTCCTGACGCGTTGTGATGTAATAATATATATGCAAAACCATCGGGTAATATTATGATTTTTCCAAATTAAAGTTTTTATACAAATATACGGCATCATTATTTACATATTTTGGTTTTGGGTGTATAATACATGAATAGACTAAAAAAGGAGAATACTAATGAAAATGAATTATAAATACGGACTGAAAAGAGGTTTGCCTATTGCTCTGGGCTATCTTTCGGTGTCTTTTGGGTTTGGAATATCGGCGGTATCAAACAGAATTAATCCATTTTATGCAGTTTTGATATCGCTTACCAACCTCACTTCGGCGGGGCAGGTTGTCGGAGTTTCGATTATTGCAGCGGCGGGAACCGTTATCGAAATGATTGTGGCTCAGTTTATTATAAACCTTAGATATTCCCTTATGGGCATAGCTCTTACCCAGAAGCTCGACAGGCGTTTTTCGTTTTGGCACAGATTCACGATTGCCTTTGGCATAACAGATGAGACGTTTGTTATGGCGGCTTCCGAAAAAGATGCAATCACCCCGTCATATATGTACGGGCTTATAACACTGCCGATTATAGGCTGGACTTTCGGCACGGCTCTGGGTGCATTTTCGGGTTCTCTCCTGCCTGCGGATATACGGCTTGCACTTGGACTTGCCATATATGCTATGTTTGTGGCGATAATTGTGCCGCCGGCAAGAGACAACCGTGCGGTTATGTATGCAATTGTGATTGCCTCTGCAATGAGCTGTCTTATATATTATGTTCCGGTTTTGTCATCGCATATATCAAGCGGATTTTCCATTATTATCTGTGCGGTTGCGGCCTCTGCAATAATGGCAAAGCTACGTCCGGTTGAAGAGAAAGAGGAGGAATGATAAACATGAATAATTTTTGGGCACTTCTTGTTGCAATGGCGGTTACCACCTATTTGGTAAGGGTGATACCCTTTGCACTTTTCAGGTCAAAAATCAGGTCAAAGTTTATGAGAGATTTTTTGTACTATATCCCATATGCAGTGTTGGGCGCTATGACTGTACCGTACATATTTTATGCGGGCGGCAGTGTACCAAGCTCGGTTGTTGGATTTGCGGCGGCATTTGTCATGGCATATTTCAAATTGCCTCTTTTGCTCGTGGCGGCAGTTTCGTGCGTTTGTGCCTATATAACCGGACTTATGATATGAGTAATCGTCTCAGACATTCACAATTTTGAAATAAGAGTAATATAATATAAATAGGATTTTTTGAAAAAAGGGATGACGCGAATATGAAAGGAAGGCTCAGGCGGCTCAGCGAGCTTAATATAAATGAGGAAGCAACGGTTTGTGGCTTTGCAGAAAGCTGCGAGATAAAAAGACGTCTTTATGAGTTAGGGTTTGTGCCGGGGAGTAAGGTTGTGTGTACGCTTGTTTCTCCCCTTGGAGATCCTAAGGCTTTTTTGATAAAAGACACCACTGTTGCCATACGAAGTATTGACAGCAGTAAAATAGAGATTTGTTGATTCGGTGTATATTTTTTGACATTTTGAATATGATATAAAGAAAGAATTTATTCAAAAACGGCTTTGACAGCTCAAAATTGAAAGATATTTATAAGATTGGGCGGAATAGATGAAATTTTTTGGTAATTTTTAAAGCTGCAAATTTCAAAAACCTCTTGACAAATATTTATATATATGGTACTATAATTAGGCGCAATGGGTACGCCGGAGTGGCGGAACTGGCAGACGCACAGGACTTAAAATCCTGCGGCCCTTAAAGCCGTACCGGTTCGATTCCGGTCTCCGGCATTTCAATTGTGCAATAAACTAAATATCGCAGGGTAGAGCAGTCTGGTAGCTCGTCGGGCTCATAACCCGGAGGTCGT
>JAEDEG010000074.1 GCA_016293435.1 Clostridia bacterium | reverse complement strand
CACCCCGCTGCCGATTGCTACGATATGTATTTTACCGGTGTTGGCGGCTCGCGTATATATGCCAAGCTTCTCATACCCAAAAATATAACAAATCCTGCCCCCGCATCTCTCCATTTTCATGGCTACTCCGGCAAGAGCGCCGATTGGGGTCGTTATATAGAATATGCCGCTGCCGGCTTTGTAACAGCCGCAATGGATGCCAGAGGTCAGGCGGGTAAATCCGAAAATATCGAATCTGTCCGCGGTACTACATACAAGGGTCAAATTATCAGAGGTCTTTCCGACCACCCCGACAAGCTTGTTTTCAGAAATATTTTTCTCGATACCGCTCAGCTTGCGCGCATTATAATGGATATGCCCGAGGTTGACGAAACGAGAGTCGGTGCAAGCGGCGGCAGTCAGGGCGGAGCACTCACCATTGCGTGTGCGGCACTTGAGCCGCGCCTTTGTAAGGCGGCTCCCTGCTACCCGTTCCTTTGTGATTATAAGCGTGTGTGGGACATGGATTTGGACATGTATGCATACGAAGAACTTCGCACCTATTTCAGAGATTTCGACCCCAAACACAAAAAAGAGGACGAAATTTTTACAAAGCTCGGCTATATCGATTTGCAGTTTCTTGCACCTCGCATAAAGGCTGATGTACTCATGTTTACGGGGCTTATGGATGAAGTGTGCCCGCCGTCCACCCAGTTTGCCGCTTTCAACAAAATGACGTGCAAAAAAGATGTGGTTATATATCCGGATTTCGGTCATGAGGCACTTCCCGAAGCTCCCGAGGATACCTTTAAGTTTATGGCAGAAATGCTTTAATGCAAAACTGATGTCGATAAGTAATATTTGTTATCGGCATCAGTTTTTTGTAGGATGGTGAAAACAAATTGAGTACAAAAAATCGCATATTAGAGCTGCTTGAACAAAATCGGGGAGAAAGCATATCGGGTGAACACCTTGCCGGAATATTGGGCATTTCGAGAAATGCTGTGTGGAAGGCTGTAAAGGAACTTCAAAAAGACGGCTATAATATCTATGCTGTCACAAATAAGGGATACTGCCTTTGCGGCGAAAATGACATAGTTTCCGTACCGGGTATAAAGCCGTTTCTATCTGAAAAAGCTAAACCCTATGCCGATAAAATTCATATTTACAAATCCGTAGAATCCACAAACAAAACTGCAAAAGAGATGGCTGTTGCAGGTGCCGAGCATGGTACAGTCATTATTGCCGATTGTCAGACAATGGGTAGGGGCAGATATTGTCGCAAATTTTTTTCGCCCTCCGGAGGTCTGTATATGAGTATTGTGTTGCGACCCGAAGTATTGCATTTTGAAAATCCAACCTTTGTAACTGCTTTTGCCGCTGTATCTGTATGCGAAGCGATAGAAAGCATATCAAAAAAAACACCGCAAATTAAATGGGTCAACGATATTTTTATAGACGGGAAAAAAGTGTGCGGAATTTTAACGGAAGCCGTGACCGACCTTGAAAGCGGAGCCTTAGACTGGATTGTTCTTGGCATTGGGATAAATGTTTATACACGCACCGAGGATTTTCCGGATGCGCTGCAAGCTACAGCGACCTCCATATATCCTGAAGAAAGAATGAGCAGCGTGAGAAATAAGCTGTCTGCGCAAATTATAAACAAAATTTTGGGATTTGAGACCTCGCCAAGCAAAACAGATATCTTTGAAAAGTATAAAAAAAGGCTTGTGATGCTTGGAAAGGAGATAACTGTTATTCAAAATCAGTTGGAATATAAGGCGACTGCTGTAGATGTTGATTCTTTTGGTCGTTTGATTGTAAAAAATGAAAATGACGAAAGAATTACACTATCCTTTGGTGAAATACGTATTTAAAAGCATATACATTAAGATAAACCATTTTGGGGCAGCATATTGTCAACCTATATTATATAATAGGTTGACAATATGCTGCCTTTGTGCTATAATATGGGTTAAATAGGGCTTGCGGAAGAATTTAATAAAATTTGTGCCTGCTGCCAATGGTTTGAGCTTTGCAGGAGTACGGAGGTTTAATATGAATAACGCAAAAGAAATGAAGAAAAATATTAAGACAATTGACTTGGTTTACATAGCGTTGGGAGCAGTTTTGATTGCTGTATGCTCTTGGATATGTATACCTACCACTGTGCCGTTTACAATGCAAACCTTTGCTGTATTTTTTGTGCTTTCAGCTTTTGGCGGCAAGCGCGGAACAGCAGCCATTGCAGTATATGTACTTCTTGGAGCGGTTGGTATTCCGGTGTTTGCAGGCTTCGCATCCGGAATCGGTATTCTCCTTGGAAGCACAGGCGGATATATAGTAGGTTTTATTTTTATGGGGGCTGTCTATTGGCTTATTGTTCATTTTTTTGGAAAAAAACTGTGGGCAAAAATCCTGGCTATGGTAGTTGGCTTAGCTGTGTGTTACTCCTTTGGAACAGCGTGGTTTATGATTGTCTACTCTCAGGCAAACGGAGCCGTGAGCCTTGCGATGGTTCTTGGTTGGTGCGTAATACCGTTTATCATTCCTGACCTGGTTAAGCTCGGACTTGCATTGACTTTGGCACGTCGCTTATCCCCTGTATTAAAGTTGAAATAAAGTCATAAATGCATATATTGTATTTATCTTTATTTTTGAGTTGATTTTAGCATTATTGTGTGCTATAATCAATCATTATATAACTAAATTAAGATGTCCTCCGCCTCTATAGGCGGCGGGTGACATTTAATTTTTTCAGTGGGAGTTCAATCTCCCACTGAAAACGTTGAATGACGCGGCTTTGCCGCTTATTGAAAGTCCGACGTCAATTTTTTGATGTTTAAAAACGCTTTGGCAAAAGTTAAAACTAAGGAGAATAGAATTATTTTTTTATGAAGCTGTATTTTGCCCCGCTGGAGGGAATAACAACCTGCGTATACCGCAACGCACATCTAAAATATTTTGGCGGCTGCGATGCCTACTATGCACCCTTTATTACTCCCAGCGATAACGAAAGGATAACGCTCAAAACCCTGCGTGATATTATACCTGACAAAAATGAGGGGCAAAACCTGAAGGTGCAGATAATGTCCAACAACAGCAAATCCTTTGCAGGCTTTATGACCAAAATAAGGCGTCTTGGCTACAATGAGATAAATATCAATCTCGGCTGCCCTTCGGGTACAGTCATAAAAAGAGGTAGGGGTTCGGGCTTTTTGCGCACTCCCGACCTTTTGGACAAATTTTTGTATGAAATTTTTTCGGATGCCGATTTTAAGATTACCATCAAAACTCGCATTGGATTTGACTCATGCTCCGAAGCCGAAAAGCTTATTGATATATACAACAAGCATCCTCTCGATTTGCTCATTGTTCACCCTCGATTAAGAGCGGAGCTCTACAAGGGATTTCCCCATATGGAGATATTTGACCTTTGGGCACACAAAAGTGCAAATCCTCTTTGCTATAACGGCGATATATTTTCTGCAGATGATTTCAGGCGTATTTGCGCAGCTTATCCCGAGCTTGATTCCGTAATGCTTGGCAGAGGTGCCATAGCCAATCCGGCAATTTTTCGTGAAATACGCGGCGGCAAGCCTCTTGATGCTTCGGAACTTGTGGAGTTTACTCATATTCTTGCCGACGAGTATAATGAGGTTTTAAAAAGCGACGGCTATACCTTAAATAAGCTAAAAGAAATATGGATTTATGCCATGTGGAATTATCCTCACGAAAAAAAGATAGAAAAATTAGTGCGTAAAGCAAATAAACTTGGAGATTTTCTCAAAATTATCGGCGGTTTAAAATAAAAAAAGATAATTATTGTTGTTTTTATTTGTAAGTTATGGTATAATAATCACATAAAGTCTTGCGAGCAAGCATTTTTGCAAATGGTATAATAACAGAAAGGAAAAAGAAAGGAGCGATGTAATTTTATGACAAAAACGGATAATACTATTTTGAGAGAAACAAAGTATATTGCTCTTTGCACTGTAGTTTTGAGTGCTTTAATGCAGATTATATTTATTATAATAGGCAGGTGGACATATAAGGTTCTGCTCGGCAATCTGCTTTCTTCTTCTGTCATGGTTGCAAATTTTTTTCTCCTGGGGTGTACTGTTCAAAAGGCGGTCACTCAAGACGAAAAAGAATCAAAAAAGACGGTTAAAGCCTCTTTGTCTTTGCGCACGCTGTTTGTGTTTGCTTTTGTTGTGCTTGGAGTGGTGCTTCCGTGTTTTTCTACAATTGCAACAATTATTCCGTTGTTTTTTACGCGCATAGCTATAGCTTTCAGACCGCTTGTTAAAGAAAAAAACAACTGATATTTTCACCCGTTTTTTAACAGCACAGCGGCTTAAAATGTTTGCTTAGTATTATATCCAAAAAGGAGGTAATCACATATGAATCCCAAAAGTCGTCGCTTTAAAGCGGTTGACTTAGCCTACATTCTTATTATGGTGCTGCCGGTTGTGTTCGGCATTGTTTTCAAAATTTTGACAAAGCCTGCATCCTCCGGTATTGTAATAGAGGGTGCATATATCTATCTGACTATTCCCTTGCCGTTTCAAGACCTGCTCATAACCGAATCGCAGATTAATTCGGCAATAGTAATGGTTTCGATGCTTGGCGTATGTCTCTATCTTACTCACGGCATGAGATATGGCTGCATCTGCAAACGGCATCATATTGCAGAGTGGATTGTAGAAAAAATCAATGCAATGGTAAAGGGGAATATGGGCTCATATTTCTCGGGCTTTTCACCTTTTGTTGTGGCAATTCTTGCTCTGTCGGGGCTTTCGAGTCTTATAACTCTGTTTGGCCTCTATCCGCCAACGTCAGATGTTAACATTGTCGGCGGCTGGGCAATTTTGGTGTTTATACTTATTACATACTATAAGTGTAAATGCGGACCCATACAGTATATAAAAAGCTTTGCAGAGCCGATTGCTCTCATGCCGCTCAATCTTATAAGCGAGGTTGCAACTCCCATATCAATGGCATTCCGTCACTATGGCAATATTTTGTCGGGTTCTGTTATTTCGGTGCTTGTTGCAGCGGGGCTTCAGGGGCTTTCGGCAATGATATTCGGTGCACTTCCCGGATTTTTGGGTGAATTTCCGTTTTTGCAGATAGGTCTGCCCGCCATACTTTCGCTTTACTTTGATTTGTTCAGCGGGTGTCTGCAGGCATATATATTTGCAATGCTTACGATGCTGTATGTATCAAGTGGCTTTCCGATAGAAATCTATGAAAAAAGAAAACAAAAAAAATTAAGTATACAAAAGCGTGCAAACGCTTAAGGAGGAATTTATTATGTTAGAAATCGCAATTGGTATTATTTTAGGATGTTGTGCACTGGGGGCAGGCACTGCAATGATCGCAGGTATAGGTCCCGGTATCGGTGAAGGTAACGCAGTTGCCAAGGCGTGTGAAGCCATAGGCAGACAGCCCGAATGTAAGGGTGAAGTAACAACCACCATGCTCATGGGCTGTGCCATTGCCGAAACAACCGGTCTTTATGCGCTTGTTATTGCTATTCTTTTGATATTTGTTGCTCCCGACAGACTTGTTGATATTCTTATGAACTACGTCGGATAATGGAGTGAGAAAATATGCAATCATTGGATGTTATATCAGTCAATATATGGCAGATTCTGATATCACTTCTGAATCTTATCATTATGTATCTGATAGTAAAAAAATTTCTTTTCAAGCCTGTAAACAACATGCTTGCCAAAAGACAGGCAGAGCTCGACAGCAAATATGATGCTGCCCGAAAGGCTCAGGAAAATGCCGACAAAAACGAAAGTCTCTGGAACGAAAAAATTAAATCCGCAGAGGCTGAGGCAGATTCTATTATTCATAACGCTGCCGATACGGCAAAACGGCGTGAAGATAAAATCATTTCCGAGGCAGAAGAAAAGGCCGACGGTATTATCAAAAGAGCAGAAGCTGAGGCGGAGCTTGAGCTTAAAAAAGCCGAAGCGGAGATTAAAACAGAGATTGTGGAGGTATCGTCTGCTCTTGCCGAAAAGCTTCTCTCACGCGAAATTAACATTGATGATCACAAAAATATTGTAGATTCATTTATCGAGAAAATAGGTGATGACAATGAATAATATGACCGGGGAATACGCAGAAGCTCTTTTTGCCCTTGCCTGCGAAAATAACAGCCTTAAGGAATATTCATCGTCTCTCAACACGGTGCTTGGATTCATGGAGGAATCGCCGCAATATGTCGAGCTTTTGGCATCTCCGAGCATACCTATAGACGAGCGTCTCGAGGCAATAGATGCGGCATTTGGTGATTTGCTGCCCGAGCATGTGCTTTCTTTTCTAAAAATTTTGTGTGAGAGACAGAAAATCCGCGGCCTTCGCGATTGTGTCCGTGAGTATGACGCATTGCTGGATGCGTGCCGAAATGTATCTGCGGCAAATGTAATTTCAGCACTTGAGCTCACACAGCAGCAAAAGGACGAGCTAAAATCAAAGCTCGAGAAAATGAGCGGCAAGGATGTAGTCATGAACTGCTCGGTAGACAAAAGCCTTATCGGGGGTATTGTAGTAGAAATTGACGGCAGGGTGATAGACGGCAGTCTTCGCCATAGCTTAAGTGAAGTAAAGGATGTGATGGGCAAATGAGTTCAAAGCCGGAAGAAATCAGCAATATCATTAAAGAACAAATAAGAAATTATAATTCCAAAATAGAAATGAAGGAAACCGGCACCGTTATTTTGGTCGGTGACGGCATAGCAAGAGTATACGGGCTCAGAGAGTGTATGGCAAGTGAGCTTCTCGAATTTGAAGACGGAAGCTTTGGTATGGCTCAAAATCTCGAAGAAGAAACCGTTTCTGTTGCTCTTTTGTCGGATAACAACAATATCAGAGAAGGCACTGTTGTAAAGCGTACCGGCAGGGTAGTGTCCGTTCCGGTGGGCGAGGCGCTTTTGGGCAGAGTTGTCGATGCGCTTGGCAATCCCATAGACGGTAAGGGTCCTGTTGTAACCACACAGACACGCCCCATAGAATCGGAGGCACCCGGCATTATCGAAAGAAAGGGTGTATCTGTTCCGCTTCAGACGGGCATAAAGGCTATCGATAGTATGATACCCATAGGCAGAGGTCAGCGTGAGCTCATTATCGGTGACAGACAGACCGGTAAAACAGAAATTGCCATCGATACTATTATAAATCAGAAAAATACCGATGTAATTTGTATATATGTTGCAATCGGTCAGAAAAACACATCTGTTGTACAGCTTGCCAACGAGCTTGCCAAAGCAGGAGCCATGGACTATACAATCATAGTATCAGCCTCCGCTTCCGAATCGGCACCGCTCCAGTATGTTGCACCTTATTGCGGCTGTGCAATGGCAGAATATTTCCGTGAGCAGGGTAGGGATGTACTTATTATCTATGATGATTTGTCAAAGCACGCTGTTGCATACCGTGCATTGTCACTGCTTATCAGACGTCCTCCGGGTCGTGAAGCATATCCCGGTGACGTATTCTATCTCCATTCAAGGCTGCTTGAGCGTGCAGCATGTGTTGCTCCCGAGTATGGCGGCGGCTCAATCACTGCACTTCCCATTATAGAAACTCAGGCAGGCGATGTTTCAGCCTACATTCCCACCAATGTAATATCCATTACCGACGGTCAGATTTTCCTTGAGACTGAGCTTTTCCATGCAGGTATCATGCCTGCCATAAACCCCGGTATATCTGTCAGCCGTGTTGGTGGTTCGGCTCAGCTAAAGGCAATGAAAAAGGTTTCGGGTGAGCTCAAGCTCATGTACTCACAGTACCGCGAGCTCCGCTCCTTTGCTCAGTTTGGCAGCGACCTCGATGCCGATACCAAAGCACGTCTGGCTCTTGGTGAACGTATTGTTGAGGTTCTAAAGCAAAAACGTAATGACCCGGTGAGGGTAGGCTGCCAGGTGGCTATTGTATATGCTGTTATAAACGGTTATCTAAACGATGTTCCTGTAGACAAGGTAGCCGAATACGAACAAACTCTTTTTGAAAAGCTTGAAAATAAATACGGTACACTTTTAGAACGTTTAGAGCAGGGGTATTACGAAGAATCCGATGTCGAAACTCTGAATAAAGCACTTTCAGAGATGAAGGGGTTGATATAAATGGGTGCAAATACCAAAAAACTCAGAACTCGCATCAAAAGTGTTGATTCCACCCTTCATCTTACCAAAGCTATGGGGCTTGTTGCATCTTCCAAAATAAGACGCGCAACCGAGGGTATGAACAAAAGCCGTGAATATGCAAATTCTCTGATTGATGCCGTAACCATGCTTTCGGCATCTCCCGAATGTGCCAAAAGCCCCTACCTAAGGAAGAGCGAAGGCAATAGAATCTGCCTTGTTGTGGTAGCCGGTGACCGTGGTCTTGCGGGGGGTTACAATGCCAATGCCCTTAGAATGGCAAACCGGTTTGATGCATCAAAAATCATTCCCATAGGCAAACGTGCGCACGACCGCTATGGCGGTACACTGTACACCGCTGAGGGGTTTTCGTATTCCGATGCAATAGCTCTTTCCCAAAAGCTTTGTAATGATTTTTGGGAGGGCAAGTTTGATAAAATAGGTATTATTTGTACAAAATATGTTTCCATGATGACACAGGAACCACAGATAAAATGGATTTTTCCGCTTGAAAAAAATTTGGAGGCAAAATCAAAGAGTATTATTTTTGAACCGGATGAAATAACAGTGCTAAACGCTGTTGTTTCCGAATATGTTGCCGGAATATTGGTTGCCTGCGTCAGAGAGAGCTTTGCATCAGAAGTGGCTGCAAGACGATGCGCCATGGATTCTGCGGGCAAAAATGCTCAGCAGATGATAGATGATCTTCGCCTCGAATACAACAGAGCACGCCAGGGTGCAATCACTCAGGAAATCACAGAAATTGTTGCCGGAAGCGGCGCATAAAGGAGGTATAATCAAATGTCTGAAACAGCAAAAGGCGTTGTTTCTCAGGTCATGGGGCCTGTAGTAGACGTTCGCTTTGAGCAGGGCAGCTTACCTGCCATATATAACGAATTAATAATGCAAAACGGCGATAAAACCCTTACTGTAGAGGTTGCACAGCATATAGGTGACAACATAGTAAGATGTATAGCCATGGAATCTACCGACGGTCTAAAGCGAGGCACCCCCGTAACCGATACGGGCAGTCCCATAAGTGTACCTGTTGGCAGAGAAACCCTTGGCCGAATTTTTAACGTTTTGGGTGATGCCGTAGACAATAAGCCCAATCTCGACAATGCCGTAAGATGGAACATTCATCGCGCTGCTCCCGAATACTCCGAGCTTTCTACCTCAACAGAAATTCTCGAAACCGGTATCAAGGTAATTGACCTAATCTGTCCTTATTCAAAGGGCGGCAAAATCGGACTTTTCGGCGGTGCCGGCGTTGGTAAAACCGTACTTATTATGGAGCTGATCAACAATATTGCCAAACAGCATGGCGGTCTTTCGGTATTTACCGGTGTAGGAGAGAGAACTCGTGAGGGTAACGACCTTTATAATGAAATGACAGAATCGGGGGTTCTTGGCAATACCACTCTTGTCTACGGCCAGATGAACGAACCGCCCGGAGCAAGAATGAGAGTTGCTCTTTCGGGTCTGACAATGGCAGAATATTTTAGAGACGAAGAGGGTCAGGACGTGCTTCTCTTTATCGACAATATTTTTAGATTTACCCAGGCAGGCTCCGAGGTTTCGGCACTTCTCGGCCGTATGCCCTCGGCTGTTGGCTATCAGCCCACCCTTGCCAATGAGATGGGTACCCTGCAGGAGAGAATTACCTCTACAAAAAAAGGATCTATCACTTCAATTCAGGCTGTATATGTGCCGGCGGATGACCTTACAGACCCCGCCCCTGCCACAACCTTTGCTCACCTTGATGCTACAACGGTTCTTTCGAGAGATATTGCTTCGCAGGGTATATATCCTGCAGTCGATCCGCTCGAATCCACCAGCCGTATTTTGTCGGCAGATGTACTTGGTGAAGAGCACTATGCAGTTGCAAGAGAAGTACAGCGAATACTTCAGCGTTATCAGGAGCTCATGGATATTATTGCCATCATGGGTATGGACGAGCTTTCAGACGATGACAAGCTTCTTGTTCAGCGTGCTCGTAAGATACAGCGATTCCTTTCGCAGCCTTTCTCCGTATCCGAAAAGTTTATCGGTATTCCCGGCACCTATGTACCTTTATCTGAGACAATCCGCGGGTTTAAGGAGATAATAGAAGGTAAGCACGACGACCTTCCAGAATCGGCATTCCTCTTTGTAGGCACAATAGATGAAGCCGTAGAAAAGGCAAAGAAGGTGTCAAGATGAATACCTTCAAATTGACAATAGCCTCTCCCGACGGTGACATACTGAGTGCTGATGTTACCTCTCTTTCGGTGAGAGGCGCCTCGGGCGACCTTGCTGTAATGGCAGGTCATATTCCGTTTGTTACGTCAGTAAAGAGCTGTGACTGTAAAATCGAGTTTGATGACGGCAGTGAGAAAATCGGCCGTACAGACGGCGGTCTTCTTACGGTTTCTTCCGACAAAACAACCCTTTTGTCGGGCAGCTTTAGCTGGAAATAGCTTTTCGTTTTCCCGGCAGATTTTATTTGCCGGGAATTTTTTGGATTATAACTAAATTAAGATGTCCCCCGCCTCTATAGGCGGCGGGTGACATTTAATTTTTTCAGTGGGAGTTCAATCTCCCACTGAAAACGTTGAATGACGCGGCTTTGCCGCTTATTGAAAATTATTAATAATAGTATCTATCGGGAGATGACATCAATGAATAGCTTTTTTGACAGAATAAGATATAAATATATGCAGTTTATGCGAGGCAGATACGGCTTTGACGAACTATCCAAAAAGATGATAATATGGTCTTTGATTTTTTTTACTGCATCTGTATTGATTCGCGGTTTGTGGTTTTTGTATCCTGTTGGCTGTGTGCTGGTTATGTGGTCTTATTTCAGATGCTTTTCAAAAAATGTTTATAAAAGAAGCAAAGAGCTTATTGCCTATAACGGATTTTTAACAAAAAATAAGAAAAAGCTTGCGCTTTTAAGACGAATATGGAAAGAACGAAAAACATACAAATATTTCAGATGCAAAAATTGCGGCGCTTTCTGGCGAGTACCAAGAGGCATAGGCACAACGGAAATAAAGTGCAAAATCTGCAAAGAAAAAATGATTAGAAAAGCATAGCGACTCTTTATTAAATATTTAGAATATTAAAGCCTGCAAAAGCCATACTAAGATATATTAATCGGCCAAGGAGAATTTTTTATGAAAAAATATTTTTTGATTATTGCAGTTATAGGTACAATGCTTCTTTCAGCCTGCAACGGCAGCAAATCGGGTGACGGTGTTGGCACAACAGGGCAAAATTCAGGCACCACACACGCAAACAACAACCTGAAATATGCATCCGAGCGTGAAACGGTGCGCGCTGTCAAGATTGACGGCAATATATATTACGAAACAGACGAAGATACCGATATCTCGGAACGTGATTCTAATCCATCCGGCAGCTTTACCAAGGGTGCCACGGGCTTTGAGCTTCCTTGGTTAAACAATGAGTCCAACTTTGCGGACGGACTGTATTACAGCGGTCTTACCTCCGACAGTATCCGTATTCCTATTGGTGATGACTACGAAATTTTTAAAAAAATAGCCAACAACGAAAATAATGAAATAACAAACTACAAATATATCATGAGAGTAGAGGGCAGAACTCAATACTCAAACTATGAAGAAGAGTATGTTGTTCTTACCAATGATATAAATATAACTGCAAGTGATGTTGCCGAGATTTATTATAATCCCGATTTGGCGGCACAAACCAATATTTATATTGTTGCTGCATTGTCAGATGAATGATTTTTTTCTTGCGCCGATATTTTTCGGGAGCTGTGTGTATATTTTAAACACTTGTTTAAAATACGACTTCCGGACAATATCGGTGTTTTTATACTTGTTTTTTTGTTTTTTTTGTGATAGAATAAATAGCATATATTGGGTTATTTGATATAGATTATAACTAAATTAAGATGTCCTCCGCCTCTATAGGCGGCGGGTGACATTTAAT
>JAEDEG010000073.1 GCA_016293435.1 Clostridia bacterium | reverse complement strand
CCCGCCTCTATAAGCAGGTGCATCGGTATCCGAACCCGTTTTGGGCTGTGGATTTTCACGCCACTGCATCGTTAAAATGCTCGCAAATACGTCAGTATTAGCTGCGCTTTTGCCTCACATTGACGCAAAAATCCGCAGCCGAAAATTCTACGAACCTAAATCAAGATAAAATTGTTGTTATTCAAGGCGGAAGGTCGCAGGAATCCTGACGGATTTCAAGACCGACAACGAAGAATAGCGGCTATTTTACTTGATTTAGGCGGGTTCGGATACTGACGCACCTGCTTAGGCGGCGGGTGACATTTAATTTTTTCAGTGGGATTTCAATCTCCCACTGAAAACGTTGAATGACGCGGCTTTGCCGCTTATTGAACAGGGCATTGGTTTATAGGAGAATAGTTATGGAAGAAATGAGGTTACAAAAATATCTTGCTCAGGCAGGTGTGGCGTCAAGGCGTGCGGCAGAGCAGTATATAACAGACGGCAGAGTCAGCGTTAACGGCACAGTGGTAACAGAGCTCGGCACCAAGGTGACAGAGAGCGATGAGGTGTCTGTTGACGGCAAAGGTGTACGGCTCGAAACCAAAAAGATTTATATAATGCTCAACAAGCCTGTGGGCTATGTTACAACAGTGAGCGACGATCATGGCAGACCCACGGTCATGGAGCTTATTGACGATATGAACAAAAGAGTGTACCCCGTGGGCAGGCTTGATTTCAACACCGAAGGACTTCTTTTGCTTTCCAATGACGGTGATTTTACCTATAAGGTAACTCACCCAAAACACAAGCTCGACAAAACCTACCATGTGTGGGTTACGGGCAAGGCAAAGACAAATGCCATAAGGCTATTGGAGAGCGGAGTTGTTATAGACGGCAGAAAAACAGCTCCCGCCAAAGCAGATGTTATAGAAACCACAAACGGAAGTGCTGTGCTTTCCATAACCATCCATGAGGGCAGAAACCGTCAGGTCAGAAAGATGTGTCAGGCGGTGGGCTTTAGGGTGATTGGTCTGAGGCGAGTTTATGAAGGTGGCATTAATCTCGGCAATCTTCCCCTTGGCAGATGGAGGCATCTTTCATCTGCCGAGGTAAAAGTTATTTTAAAAAATGCCGAACACGGAGAATGAAGGGTTACAGATTATGATTGAAATAAAAAGGACAACAGACCAATGCGTGTATGATGAGTTTGGATTCGGCGCAGATTGTGCCGTTATGGCGGCAAAAGATAAAGACGAGATCTTCGGTGCCGGAAGCGTGAGCATAAAAGACGGCTATGCCGTTTTGGAGGCCATATGTGTAAAAGAAGAATACAAAATGTTTAACATGGAGTTTGCAATAGGAAAAGCTCTTCTCAATATGATTGACCTTGCCGGTGTAAGGTATGTTTTGTCAGACATGACAGATGAGCGTTTGATGACTGCACTGCGGTTCAAAAAAGAATATGAGCTTCCCGGTGGATTTGATACAGACAAGAATTACAGCAGGTTTTTGTGCCTCGACGGCTACTTTGCAGTTCATGTCTGTGAATAAAAATATATTTGATTAATAAAAATCAGTGAACGAAAATTTGGAATTGATTTTCGTTCACTGATTTTTTGTGTTTAAATATTTTTTCTGTATTCATTGGGGCTCATTCCGCAAATCGACTTAAATGTGCGCGTAAAGTTTTCGGCATTTTGGTAGCCGAGCTTTCTGGCGATTTCCGCAATGGATTCGGTGGAGCTTTTGAGCATTTTTTTTGCCTGTTCGTATCGTATCTGCTTTACTATGGTCGAAAATGTATATCCCGATGCTTTTTTAATTTTTTTGGAAATATACTGCGGTGAATAGTTAAAATGCTTTGCCATTGTATCAAGATTGGCATTTGCAATATTTTGCTCTATGTATGCAACAAAGCTTGCGGTAATCGTATTTTCAAACTTTGACGATGTATTTTGGACTATGGTATGCTCATATCTTCTGAGCAATCTCGAAAACAGCACAATTGCCAGACTTTCTATTATCTGTATTTTATATTTGTTCTCATAATGATGCTCGATATACATTTCGAGAATAAGATTTTTGAGGTCTTCGTCATTGTTGGTGTGAAAGCTCAAAAAACGGTTGATGTTGTCATTAAACATGCTTGTGGAGAAAAATCTTGAAAGCGCATTTTCGTGAAAAGAAAAGCTTGCCCACACCTCTTTAAAAAACGGCTTTTGCACATGCATATTTATAACTACGCTGTCCTTTGCCGCCCATACACCGTGATAAGCTCCGGGAGGAATGATGCATATATCGCCTGCGTTCAATGTATATTCTGTGTCGTTCATAATATGAATACAGCTTCCTACAAGAACTACCAAAACTTCAAAAAATGTGTGCTTGTGATGAAATACGGGGGTGTAGCGCTGATGCTGAAACAAAAGCACTCCAAGATCCTTGTATTCATTATAAAAGTGATGAGAGTTGGTTATTTCTTCGGGCAAAATGAAAGCATGCTGAGGAGCTTCTTCCAAAAATTCCGGTTTGCTGTTTGCGATATCCATAAAATCAAAGGAGTCTATATAATTGTTGCTGATATATTTGGGACCGCGATTGTCAAACACCCTTTTGTAATAAATCTCAATGTTGTTTAGAACGAGAAGCCGGGTATAAAGCTCTTTTATATCCATATTAATCATCCTTTCTGATATCATTTTACTACTAAAGGGCATATTTTGTCAACAGTATATGACTTTTTTTGCCAATGTTTGCAGTGGGAGCAGCGCTCCTTTTATGATTGTATCGCAGAACGTATTATCTGAAATAAATTAAAATTACAAAAAAAATTCGCACCTGCTTAAGCAGAAAATAACCTTAATATCGGCTTTTGTGCAATATGCATTCATTTTTTTGCGGTTTATGTGAAAGATGTACAAAGTCTGCTTTTTTGTTAACATAAGATGGCATAAATAGTCAAGTAAATGGCAGTATTTAGTCATTTGAAATATATGGATTTTATGGTATCATATTATTAAGCAATAAGAATGGAGGAATATCAGATGAAGAAAAGCATTTTCATTATACCGTTTATCATCGCTGCACTTGTGTTTGCTCCCACAGCCGGATTTTTTTCGCCTGATGTGATGGCGGCAGACACAGACGCTGCTTATGAAAAAAGTCTTTCGGTCATAAGCGCTCTGAATATAAACGAAAACATCACAAAGGAGCCCTCGTCTAAGGTGTGCCGCGGTGAGTTTGCCGCCCTGGCTGTAAGACTTCTTAATATGGGAAGCCTCGGTTATACCGATTATTATACCGATGTCAGCGAAGCAACCGAATTTTCCAATGAGATTTCCGCAGCAAAAAAACTTGGCGTTGCCGGCGGTGTGTCGGATACGGAATTTGCACCTGCGGCTTCTGTGACATACGGTCAGGCAGTCAAGATGATTGTGTGTGCTTTGGGGCTTGACCAGCCTGCCAAGGTTGGCGGAGGATATCCCTTTGGGTATATGAAAGTGGCAAATAATCTTGATATTTTAGACGATATATCCTACAGCACCGATTTACCCATTACATACAGAGACGCAGTGGTTCTTATATACAATGCACTGCTTTCGGCATTTATTGATGTAGAAAAGGTTGCGGTAGACGATCCCGAAAGTATTCTTTATTATAAAAAAAGTGACACACTTGTGATAGATCGTTATTTTAACTATCACATTAAAGAAGGCATTGTATGGGCTGCTGGCAAGGCATCAATGCATATTTCGGCAGGCATTGACGATATTATCGAAATAGACGGAGAAAGGTTTGTGTACGAAGGCTCTGACATCATCGATTATCTCGGTCTTGATGTTATGATTATTGTAAACAAAAACAACAAGGTGATCAATATTGTTTCAACCGACAAAAACACCGTACACACAATTATGTCAGACGATATTATAGAGCTTTCGGCATCAAAGGTAGAATGCTTCGACGGTGACAAGGAAAAGAAATACTCCTTTGCATCAGACTATACAATGCTGCGTAACTGGAGAGCGAGCTCTGCATCACAGTTTGATTTGGAGGATGCCCGACTTGTAATTATCGACAACAACAATGACGGCAAATTTGACGTGGTTCACGTTCAAAAAGCTGAAACAATGATAATCTCCAACGTGTCGGGCAAAAATGTATCCGATAAATACAGCGGCACCACTATGACAATGCCCGATGAGGTTGCTGTTATTAGAGGCAATGACAGCGTGTATGTAGCATCCGAGGAGCTTATTGCGGGCATGATTCTTTCGGTATACCTCGATGACAGCGGCAGCATTTCCCATGCAGTTGCGGGTTACGACATTCTACACGGTGCATCCGTTACCGGCAAGGATAACGAAGTAATATATGTGGATGGCATAGGATATGAGACAAGTGCATATTTCAAAAGGTATTTTAATTATAATGTAGAAATAGGCACACGTATTACAGCATATTTTGATTCTCTCGGAAAAATTTGCTATATGGAAAAATATATTTCCAAAGACTTTGGCGGAATGAACTACGGATTTTTAATCGGAATAAAGTTTGACGGCAGCTTTGGTGAAGTGCTTTTAAACATTCTCAAAGCTGACGGAGCGGTTGAAGCCTTTAAACTCAAAGACAAAATCACATTAGACGGTGAAGGCTCGGTAGACTGCAAAAGTGATAAGGTTAAAAATGCTCTTACAAGAGACGGAGCCAAAGTAAAATATACTCTTATCAAATATGCAAAATCAGCCGATGGTCTCATTACCAAAATTGATACCCCCGAAGTAAGAAACTCGGAAAACTTTGCCGAAAAATATGCCGGCACAAGCTGGCAAAATGACAATTCGCTCACTCTTTTTGTAAAAGGTGCCAAGGCAATGTATCGAGGCAACGGAAGCTTTTTCCCGTATTGCATATACAACAGTCCAATATTGTTTGATGTGCCAAAAACTCTTGCTTCTCAGCCAAACGAAGATTATGATGAGGCGCTTTTTTCAGTCAGAACAAAGGGATTTTCAGATAATGACAAGGTAACCGCCGATTTTTACGATTACGATTCGGGCTTTGCACCCGCAGTTATGGTTAATTATGCGGCAGCGGGCAGCGGTGTCAGACCGATGGATGTTGATATGAACGATGACCCCGTTGCAGTTGTCATCGATACTTCGCGTGTAATGAACTATAACGGTGACGAAACAATAGGTCTCACACTTATAGAAGATGGCAAAGAGAAGAAAGCTGTGATTTCTGCCAACATTCTGCCGTATTTTGAAGAAAATAATCTGATTCCCAAAAAGGGCGATATGATACAGTATGCCTCAGACGGTGTGGGCGAAGTTGCCGGAATCACACTTTTTGCCTATGACAGTGACACCGGAATGTTTAGCATCGACTATTCCAAAACCGGCGACAATATATTGGATGATACAACCTTCATTGCCGGCAAGGTATATTCAATTTCTTCCTCTCATATAGCATTTGCCGCTTCTACCAAGCCCGGTGCCTTTAGCGGAGTAGATCATCCGGACAAATATTTTATTTTTAAGATTAAAAGCAATGCGGTATATGTAAATTGCAATCTTTCGGAGGATGAATTTGGAATTGGAAGTGCAGCAGATATTTCTACAATAGAATCTGTGGGCGAAGCAAATGCCAGTGATGTAATTATGAGGCTCGACTGGGGTCAGCCAATACTTGTTGGCATATACAACTAATCGAAAGGAGGAAGCTTTATGAACAAAAAATTAATCGGTATTATTCTTTCGGCTTTTATGCTGCTTTCGTCATTTGCATCTCCGTCGGCTTTTGCCTCGGAGACAGGCGAAGAATTGTGCATGGTTAAAACCGTGTTCAGCAAATCTTTTGACAATCTGGTGACAGGTGCTGTTCCCGACGAAACCAATACAAACGGAAATATAATAAGAGTGGAGGAATATCCTTCTTCGGCAAACAAGAGTGTATATTTCAAATCAACCAATCCTGCCTCCTCGGCCTTTACCAACAGCTCGGTATACACCTGTGACACTCTCATTTTTGAGTTTGATATAAGATATATCGACTGTACCAATGCAAGCTTAAATCTTACTGCATACAACTTTGCTCGTAATAAGACATCCTATCTTGTGTCTATAGGTGATCGAGGCAAGATTGTGTCCGCTGACGGTAAGGTGCTTGCAATGATAGGTGAATCATCCGATTTTACAAATATTGCAGTGCATATAGATATCCGCACCGGCATCAACGATGTGTATGTCAACGGTGTGAAAAAGGCCAGCCGTATAAACAGCGAGCTTGCTTCATTTACCGATATCGGCGAAATTCGCCTAAATTATGGAAACGGCGAAGGCTACATGGATAATTTCCGGGTATATTCTGCTCCCATGCCGGTTCAGGCAGCCCAAAAAAAGGGCATGAGAGTAACCACCAGCACCACCCTTTCGGAAAACGGCGCAATAGCATCGGACGAAGAGCTTGCCGAATATATGGGCGAAAGCCTTGCTCTCTATAGTGAAAAAAGCGGATACTACTATAAGGGCGAATACAAGAAGTACGGCAGCGTTATCTACACCGGCGATGATACAAGCGGCAGGGTAAGCGCCGCTTTTGCCAAAGATGTGTTTGGTATCCAAGCAGACGGCGATACAATAGATGCCGCCGAATTTGCCGAAAAAATCGGCAAAAAACTCACTCTCGACAAAAACGGCTTTGCTATATTTGCCGATCGTGAAAGCTTTTTTACATATACCATAGATTTGCCCATGTATATGGCACTTGCCAAAAAGCTTGTGTTTGAAAATATACCGGCATCCGAAATGATAGAGCTCTTTTATTCAAGATATGAAAAAAATGAGCACCCACGTATCTTTGCCGACAAAGACGGCTGGGATGCAATTGTCGAAGCTGCAAAAACCGATGAACATATGAAAAAGGCCGTAGACGGCATAATTGCCGGAGCAGAAAAACAGCTCGATGCCAAAACAATTTCCATAAGCTGGGATTCTCAAAATACCAATCTTATTACAGCAAGAGAAATAAAGAGCTATGCCAATTCTCTCGGTATGGCATACCGCCTCACCGGTGATGAGCGCTATGCTCAAAAGCTCTGGGAGCATTTGGAGGCTGTGTGCAATTTCCCCGAGGGACTTGACAACTGGCATTTTCTCTCCACCGGTGAATACCTCTACGGTATAGGTGCAGGTTATGACTGGATATATGATTATCTCGACAAAGAACAGAGAGATCTAATTGTAAATACTATAGTAGAAAAGGGCTTGAAGCCTGCCATAGAAGACTATGAAGACGTACCCGGCAGAAGCCGAAGCTCAAAATGGGTTCAGTATACCCACATTTCCAATTGGGTAACCGTGTGCAATACCGGTGTTCTTGTTTCTGCCTTTGCAATACTCGAGGATGAGCCCGAAATAGCCGAAAAGGTTATTGACTATGCGATGGAAAGCATCAAAAAAGCCTGCGTAGGCTACGCGCCCGACGGTGCATGGTCAGAAGGTCCCACATATTGGAACTTCAACACCTTGTATCTCCAGTATTTTATAAATAGTCTTGATTCCATGTTTGGCACCGATTTTGGCTACATGGATGCTCCCGGCATGAAGGAAACGGTAAGCTTTATTATAGCGCTACACGGTGAAAACGGAACCTTTAATTACGGTGACGCAGGATCATCTTCTCTTATAACCAATCTGCTTTTGCTGTTTTCCGACAAATTGGAAATGCCGGCTATTCAAAACTACTTTCTCGACAATTCAACCTCTGCGGTAGACATCTTTAACTATCGCCCCGATTTTGCAAAGGATGCCAAAATGGATATTCCTCTTGACTATTATGCGCGATATGTGGAAACTGTAATGATGCATTCCGGCTACAACAGAAACTCGATTTTTGCGGCTATTCATTCCGGAGAAGTTGCCGCAGCTCACGGTCAGTGGGATACCGGTACAATCAATATTGATGCCTACGGCACACTTTTTGCAATGGACTTTGGTCAGGCAAACTACTCACACCGCCCCCAAAACTATCTTTACCGCAAAAGAAGTGAAGGTCACAACACCCTCACCTTAAATCCCGATTTTTATCAGGGGCAAAATAACGCGGCGTTTGCCCGTATCAACCGTTTTGAATCAAGTGAAAACGATGTGTTTGCAATAACAGACCTTACCGATGTATATTCCAGAGATGCAAAAAGAGCAGTCAGAGGGCTCAGACTTACCGATGGAAGAGAAACAATTATTTTGCAGGATGAGATTACTTTAATGCAGCCCGGTGAGATAGACTGGTTCATTCATTCACAGTGCCCGATAACAGTATCGGAGGACGGAAAGAGTGCCATATTTGAAGGCAAGTACAAAAATATGAAAGCAACCATTCTTTCCGATATAGATGCAAAATTCACAGTTATGCAGGCAAAACGACTCCCCACATCTCCGGTGCCCACAGCGGACATTGACGACAGCAACGTAAATAAGCTTGCTCTTATTTTAGAAAACACCAAAGAAGCCACCATTTCTGTTGCATTTACTTTCCAGTGGCCGGGAATTGATGAGCCGGTGAACTATACTGTTGTACCCCTTGATGATTGGAAGCTTCAAGACGCAGAGTTGCTCTCTAAGCCAAAGCTTACTGACCTTAGGGTAAACGGTAAAACTCTTGAAGACTTTAGACCGAGCAATCAGATGTATACCGTATACTACGATGCCGCCGGAGAGGTTCCCTCAATCGAGGCGGAGGGCAGTGGCACAATAGAGATTATCTATCCCGAATCGGCAAGCGGCAATGCATATGTTTCCATTACCGATGAAAGAGGACTTACGAGTGTATATGCCGTTAAGCTTATGGCTCAAAATCTTAAAGTGCTCGAAAACGGCTCAAAGCAATTCTTTGTATATTCGCTCAGTGCAAGTGCAATAGAACAGGCAGAAAATCCGCCCGAAAATGTTATCGACGGCAATATCGAAACTCGATATGCATGCACAGGTACACCGTATCTTACCTTTGATATAGGCGAAACCAAAACAATTACCGATGCCGCGGTGGCTGTATGGCAGGGCGGTACCAACGATGGCAGAAAGCAGACCTTTGAAATTTCTGTATCCAACGATGGCGAAACCTTTGAACATATCTTTACAGGCGAAACCACAGGTACAACTCTCGAACCCGAATACTGGAGTGTTCCTGAAACCGAGTGCCGGTATATAAGAATAACATTTACACTGGTTAACGGCAGAAACGGCGGATGGAATTCACCTACAGAAGTTGCATTCTTCGGTAAATAAGAAAGGAGCAGAGCGATGAAACTGAAAATTCTTTCTATATTAACAGCGGTCATATTGATATTGGGACAGCTGCCCGCCTTTGCGGCAGCTCCCACCGTTGCCATAAATGCCCCGAGGTCTTCGGAGACGCTCCAAAGCGACAGCGTTGTACTTTCGGTCACATCTTCCGATTCTGATGAGGTACGCTTTTATCTCGATAATCTTGAGATTGCAAAATTTGACGGCAGCGGCAATTTTGAGCATGTGCTCGACAAGCCCTCCTACGGCAGCCATACCTTTAAGTCTGTGGCAATTGCCCGCGGCGCCAATGTTCGTCAGGCTCAGGTTTCGTTTTTTGTAAGAGATTATAATGATTCGGAGGTCAAAAACCTCGACTGTAATAACTACGACGGTGTCGAAATAAGCACAGCAGGTTTTTCGGGCTTTCAGCAAAATATTGATACCACCGGCACCCCAAACGGCAAGCTCGGTCTTGGCAAGGGACCCGACGGCAGTGCGTGTGTGATGCTGCAGGGCGCAAAGAAAAACAACACAAATTTATATCTTGCATTTATCAACTTTGCACTTCCTTCAACCAACAAAGATACATATGTATTTGAGCATGATGTGCTTGTGTCCGACGAGGGTATGAGACTCGGCTACGAAACCGGAGGCATGACAAATATAATTATGAAATCCGCCGTAGACAGCTATACACTCGAACCCGGCAAATGGTATAAGCTCAAAACCGAATTTGACTTCAATTCCGGCACATATGATGTGTATGTTGACGGAGAGCTCAAGCTGAGCGGCAGCGGAGCTCGGCTAACCAAAACAGAGGTTCGCATATGCTGGGCATCAACCGAGAGTGAAGACGGATATGTTCTTATAGACAACTTTGTTGTAATCCGCAAGGTTGCAACTCCGATTGTAAGCAAAATGGAATATCTCAAAAACGGAGAATGGAGCACATTTACTTCGGAGATTCCCCTTGGCACCGAACAGATTAAGTTCTATCCCGACACAAGCATGACACCTGCGCCAAAAGACACACTAAGCTTTTATCAAAACGGCGAAGCAATTGAAGCGGATTTTGAATTTACGTCCGACGGAGCCCTTGCGGTAACTCCGAGACAAGAGCTTTTGCCAAAGGCAAACTGCGTTGTACAATATAACAGCGGTGCGTTGGGTGCTTGCCTTTCGGCATATTTCGCTGTTGGCGGTGATGTTATATCTGCAATGTCGGTGAACTTTAATGCCGGCAAGTATCAGCCACAATACCGTGCACAGCTCACAGACGGGGCTTCGGTTTCGACCAGAGTCATCGTTTCCAATGCAGCTGCCGATCCTCAGCCTATATTGGTGATAACCGCAGTATATTCCGGCAACACCATGACTTCCTGTGCGGCGGCGCAGGGCACAGCCAATGCCAACGGCATAGGTATTGTGAATGTGCCGGCGGTCAGTGCTGATTCGGGCAGTCAAATTGTGTGCTATGTGGTAGACAGCTGGGAACAGCGTATGCCTCTTTTGGTTGCGGGACAGCTTTTGGAATAGGTATAGATTTATTTTGTATTCAATAAGCGGCAAAGCCGCGTCATTCAACGTTTTCAGTGGGAGATTGAACTCCCGCTGAAAAAATTAAATGTCACCCGCCGCCTATAGAGGCGGGGGACATCTTAATTTAGTTATAAAGCCACAGGCTTTTAATAATATTTATTTATTTTCAAGGAGGTAATTTGTAATGAAAAAAGTTTTGGCGGCAGTATTATCATTAGCATTGATAATATGCTCATTCCCCGCGGCATCAATAGTATTTGCGGCAGCTGATGCTGCAATTCATCCCTACGAAAACATAGGTATGACTCTTGTGTCAAACAACTTTGACAATTTGGCAGGAGAGAATCCTCCCTCATCCACAGGGTCTAGTCTAAACACCGCTTCAACAGGTGAATTTGAAACAACCAGATGGCATGTAAACAATAATATGGTAATGATTCAGAGCAGCGGCTCTGACAGCTCATCAGCTCTTGAATTTATAGGCAGCGGCGGCGACTATCCCGGTGCATTTATAGACCTTGACAATCAGTTCTTTGGCTCCGATAAGCTTGGAACCGACGGTTATGCAGGGCTTACCGAGGGGCTTGTTGTAACAGAGTTTGATATTAAGGCAAACTCCGCACAGCATCTTTCACTTCTCGGCACAGGTACCACTTCTTCTTCTTCAATTGCAACATCTGCTGCATCTGCATACATTTTTAAAGAAGACGGCACAATCGGTTCGGGCTCCAAGGAATATGTAATCGGTGAGTGGGGCAGAGTTAAGATTGTATCCAACCTTTCTGAAAAATCGCTTGCTTATTATTACAACGGCGACCTTATTCACACAGCTGCCATAAACAATGGCTATGGTGTCAAGGAATGCGGCGGCAGCTATGGTCTTATGTTCCAGGGCGGCGGCTCAGGTCTTATTGACTTTACTGTGGATAACTTCAGCATTACATTCACCAATGTTACCCACATTGGCAAGGCTGACTTCAATAGCTTTGAAATGCCCTCAAACTACAGACTCGATGCTGCATTTGTACCTCGAGGCTATGTTGAGAAATTTGACTTTGGCGCAGCAACAGCGTCTATTACCGAAGGTAAGAACGGTGGCTCCGACAAAGCTCTCAAGTTTACTCCCAACGGCTCGAGTAACCCCAACTATCGTTTTTACTATCAAAACAAATCCTACAACGGATCAACCACCGGTGTGTTCCACGGACAGTTTGACATAAAGCTCGAAGCCAACTTCAGAATAACTCTATCCAACGGCTGGGGACTTAGCTTTGGTGATGATGTATTTTCGGCAAACGGCAGTGCCGGAAGTGCATCCTACAACAATACCGACTGGTATCATGTAGATGTTGTTACCGACTACAACAGCAAAAAGCTCACAGTATATCTTGACGGCACAGC
>JAEDEG010000233.1 GCA_016293435.1 Clostridia bacterium | reverse complement strand
ATTGCCTGCAAAGAGCTTGATGCTAAAATAAAAGAATTGGAGGCAGAGATAAATGGCTGATAAAAAAATAGCAACCAGAGAATCATATGGAGCGGCACTTGCCGATTTGGGCGAAAAATACGATATAATCGTACTTGATGCCGACCTTTCCAAATCTACCAAAACAGATGTATTCAAGAAAAAATTTCCCCAAAGATTTATAAACATGGGTATTGCAGAAGCAAATATGATGAGCACCGCTGCAGGTCTTGCCTCATGCGGAAAGATTGTTTTTGCCAGTTCTTTTGCAATGTTTGCGGCGGGCAGAGCCTTTGAACAGATCAGAAACTCAATCTGCTATCCCTGCCTCAACGTAAAAATCGGTGCTACCCATGCGGGCATATCCGTTGGTGAAGACGGTGCTACACATCAGTGCTTAGAGGATATCGGCATTATGCGCACCCTTCCCAACATGATTGTTATTAATCCCGCCGACGACACAGAAGCAAAATCGGCAGTAAAAGCTGCCATAGATCATAACGGCCCTGTTTATCTGCGTTTTGGCAGACTTGGTGTGCCTGTGCTCTTTGATGATACCTATAGGTTTGAAATTGGCAAGGGTGTTGAGCTCATCGACGGTACCGATGTAACCTTGGTTGCTACCGGTCTTTTGGTGGGTACCGCTCTCGAAGCCTCTGAACTTCTCAAAAACGAGGGAATAAGCGCAAGAGTTATCAATATCCATACCATAAAGCCTATCGATAAAGAGCTTATTTCAAAAGCTGCCATGGATACCGGCGCTATTGTAACTTGTGAAGAACACAATATTATAGGCGGTCTCGGAAGTGCTGTTGCAGAATCGGTATGCGAAACCTGCCCCGTTCCGGTTATTCGTGTGGGAACCAAGGATGTATTCGGTAAGTCCGGCAAGCCTGCAGAGCTTTTTGAACAATACGGTCTTACAGCCGAAGCTATTGTGCAAAGTGCAAAAAAAGCAATTGCTCTCAAAAAATAAAAATATTAATGTGAGGTGAGGAATTTGGCAAACGAAGACGATAAAAAGCTTATTAAACGCAAACGTGCGGTTGCATTGTGCTCGTTTGCAGCTTTGTTGTGCGTAATTGCTTTCCTCACATACTTTCTTGCGGTACGCTTTTCCAAAATTGCAGCTTCCGGAGTAGAATTTCGGGAATTTATCCAAGGCTACGGAGCATTTGGAATATTTATTGCCGTATTTTTGCAGATTATACAGGTTCTCGTGGCTCTTATCCCCGGTGAGATTATTGAAGTAGGCATGGGGTATGCCTACGGTTGGCTCGGCGGTACCATGGTATGCCTTGTCGGTGTTGCACTTGGGTCTGCCCTTATATTTTTGCTTGTCAAAAAATTCGGAATAAAATTTATAGAGCTTTTTGTTTCTGTAAACAAGATAAACGAGCTCAGATTCATAAATAACGAGCGTAAGCTTCATAGGCTGACCTTTATATTATTTTTGATTCCCGGTACTCCCAAGGATTTGCTGACATATTTTATAGGACTCACACGAATGACACTCAGCGAATTTTTGACAATCACACTGTTTGCCCGTATACCTTCTGTTGTTTCTTCAACTATAGGCGGCAATCTCATAGAAGGCGGTCACTATATCAAGGCTGTGGTTTTGTTTGTTGTAACAGCAATTATAAGCTTTATAGGCATAAAGGTTCACGATATTATAATTAAAAAAATTAAAACAAGAGCAGAAAAAGGGAAGCTTGCTATAAAGAAAGCAATAAATAACAGAAAAAATCATAAAGAAAGCTGATTTATATTTGAAAGGAGGGTCTGAATTGACAGAAAGACAAGTACCCCTTGTGGTAATAAGGAGACTTCCCAGGTATCACAGATATCTCGGAGAGCTTCTTGCTAACAGAATATACAGAGTTTCTTCCACAGAGCTCAGCAAAAAAATGGGGGTAACCGCTTCGCAGATTCGACAGGACCTTAATTATTTTGGCGGTTTTGGTCAGCAGGGATACGGATATAATGTAGAAATGCTCTACAATAATATCACATCCATTCTCGGTCTTGACAGAGGATACAAAACAATTATAATAGGTGCGGGCAATCTGGGAAGAGCTCTTGCAAATTACGCCGGATTCTCCAAAAGGGGATTTAGACTGTGCGGTATTTTCGATACCGATGAAAAAATAGTCGGAACATCTATCGGAGACCTTATTGTAAGCTCATACAACGGTATTGCCGATTTTATCGAAGCAGAAAAACCCGATATTGCAATTCTTGCGGTTCCAAAGGCGTCTGTAAACAGTGTTGCCGAAACCGTGGTGGAATGTGGTATAAAGGCTCTCTGGAATTTTGCCCATGTAGACCTTAAGCTGCCCGGTGATGTAATAATAGAAAATG
>JAEDEG010000232.1 GCA_016293435.1 Clostridia bacterium | reverse complement strand
AAATTAAATGTCACCCGCCGCCTATAAAGGCGGGGGACATCTTAATTTAGTTATATTTGATTAGTCCTGCGAAACACGGTCAAATCTACTGATAGTTAGCTGATTGAGAGTTCCTGCTTCGTTGGGATATAAATCAATAAGCGCAACCGTCCGGCTTGAGCCTATAATTTCTGATATCTTATCGGTGCCAATACCGGTACCGGCTGTCTGTGCAGGGTCTCTGACGGCAAGAATCCTTCTGATTTCTTCGATAGGAAGAGCCGAAAATTCTAAGCCATCCTGCGATGAATAACCGCAGGTGAGTCTGGTACATACAGCTCCGGGTGAATAATCAGGATATGTTCCATCTGCAAGAAGGGCAACCGCACCATATTGATCAATTTTATATGCTGCTATATGCTCTGTCAGCGTATTTGAAAGGCCGAGCCCCTTAGAAGTCTTGAAGCTTCCCTCAAAGCTCTCACCGGAGGCGGAGTTGTCAAAAAAGCTGAAATTTGTTGATGACAAATTTATAGAAGCATAAGAATTTTCGGGAAGATTGAAAGCAATCTCATCTGACAAATCGGTAAACTGAAAATCCACAGTTGTAAAATTATCAACTATTGGATTTTGGGTTTCATCAAGAAGCTCAACCTGCTCTGAGTCGGAAAAAATCTCCTCGTAGCGGCTGTTGATTTCTTCATCACTGAGAGGCTTATTCACGTCGGCAAGCTTTGTTTTTGAACAAGCGGTAAACATGGATGCACAAACACAGATTGAGGAAAATAATGCCACGGTTCTATTTTTAATACTCATATATACAAATTCCTTTCGATTAATCGCGGGAATGACTGTACCGTCAACAGTTTTTACAAACAAACCGCATTGATAAACGTTCAGACTGTCCGCAAGTTTTTAAAATTTAATAAAACAGCTAAAATATTAAAGCAGCGGATAATCCGGCGGAAGCAATATCTGCTCTGAGTCGGGATTGATAATTATTCCCTCTGCGGCAGGTGCCGCAACCATACCCTCTTCATGAGCTGCGACCTTGTAATCCTTATATTTCATGCAGGCTACTCCACAGCCGTTGTCTTTGGCAAATGCCATAGCCGGCTCGGCATCGGTGAAAAATGTTATAGCCTTTATGCCGTTGTCACGGTTAAGAAGAAGAAAAAGACGCGCTCCCTCGGGAAATTGTCTGACCGGTTCATCAGATGTGGGCTGACCGTCATACACAAAAGGAATGTAAAATTCATATTCCGAAAATCCGTCAACAGCAATTGCCAAAGTGTCGGAATCGGCATCTGATGCCGCACGGTTCATTAGCACAAAAAGCTGTTGTTTGGTTTCGGGAATAACCTTGACAGTCGTTTTCTTTATTTCAAGCTCCAAAGCTTCATCATCAAAAGAATTTTCGCCCTTTTCCGCTTCCGGCTCAGATTTTTCTTCGTCAGCGGGGTTCTCGGCGTCATCCATATTCTGAGGTTGCCCGTCGCTTTTGCTTGATGCCTGCACAGCCTCTGCCACAGGTGCAAAATCGGTTTCCGATTCGGTATCCTCCACCGTCTCGGGCTCTGCCTGTGTTTCTGCCTCTGCCTGCGCATCGGATTTTGTTTCGGCCTCGGGCACAGCTTCCTGTTCAGGGGCAGGTGTCGGTTCGGGCTCAGTCTCCGGCTTGGCAGAATCAACATCGGCACTGTCTTCCTTAACCAAAAAGCCGTCTTCGGTTATCATATCGCTGAAATCAGGTAATTCAAGAGGCTCCGCATCGGTTGTGTAAGATGACAAATCAAGCTTTGGAGCAGGCTTTGCAGCTTCGGGAACAATCTTTTCGTAAAATGGCTTCATACCATCGGTGAGATCACCGGATTTGGAATAAAGAATACATTCTATGGGCATGCCGTTTCTGACCTTTTTGGTTTCTCCGTCAAGATAGATATTTATAATCTTATGGAATTTTGCATCAATATCTACAACAAGCAAATATCCCTTTTTGTCCTCATACCGAGTAAGAACCAGATAGGCTTTTGTTGCTTCGGGAAAAAGCTTTTTGAACATTGAACAAAGAACAGAAATAAGCTCCTTTGGCATTGGGTCGGGCACGGAAAACTTGTAGGGTGATGCCTTTTTGGCGGCTATTCTTGCCTCCTCGGCAGCTCTCATTTCTGCTTCTTCACGCTGTATTTGAAGCTGTCTTTTTTGCTCTGCTTCTTTTTCGAGTCTTATTTTTTCGAGCTCCTGCTGTTGCTCAAGCTCTCGTTGTTTTTTGTTTTTTCCAAATAACAAGTATATTACCTCCTTCACAAAAGGAAACTAAACAAACGCCAGTATATTCAATAAGCGGCACAGCCGCGTCATTCAACGTTTTCAGTGGGAGATTGAACTCCCACTGAAAAAATTA
>JAEDEG010000072.1 GCA_016293435.1 Clostridia bacterium | reverse complement strand
AAGGACCTCGATTAGAGATCCTTTTTTGTAATTTAGGGTGTTTTTAAACATCCCCTTTTAAATAATAATAATCAAAATATGTTTCGTCCGCATGCTCAAGGCATTATCGGACGAAAATCTTTCGAGGATACTCAGATAGCTCTGGTAACCTTGTTTGAACGAAGACAGCTTGTGCAAACGTTCACTCTTTTGGGTGTACCGTTAACAAGAGCTTTCACGCTTCTTACGTTGGCTTTCCATGTTCTGTTTGATCTTCTGTGTGAGTGGCTGACCTTTATACCAAAAGCAACACCTTTACCACAAATTTCGCATTTTGCCATTTATATGCACCTCCTAATAATTTAACCCATTCATAAAACATATGATATTATAGCAGAAAAAGTCTCTAAATGCAAGCTTTTTTTAAAATTTTTTTGCGGATAATGAAAATATGTGACTTTTTAGCAAATTTGTTATTTTTTTTTTAGAAAACTATTTGAATTTACCTAAAAATAGTGTATAATAAAAAATAATAAGAATTTATGTTTATATGCATAAAACTTTAATATACGCTTATTTTAATTGGCAGAAAGGTTGTATTTTAATACTATGGAGAATTTTACTTTCAGTGTTGAGCTCGGACGCATTGTCAAAGAATTTAAACTTGAACCGGTCAGTGTGTTTGAAAAATACGAAAAGATCAGAATTGTAACCAATGAGGTTAATCGCCCCAGCTTGCAGATTGCAGGATTTTTTGATTATTTCTATAATAACCGTATTCAGATTATGGGAAAGGTCGAATTTTCATATCTTGAAAAAATGACCTCTGACCGTAGGAGGGATTCTTTGGAAAAGCTTTTTGAAAAATCCATTCCCTGCGTTATTGTTACGAGAAATATCGATATCCCCGTCGAAATGACGGAGCTTTCGGTCAAATACAAAACACCCATACTCCGTACCGACAATACCACCTCCAGATTTATGAGTGCTCTGATTGCATTTTTGAATGTGGAGCTTGCTCCCCGCATTACAATGCACGGTGTTTTGGTAGAGGTTTACGGCGAGGGTATTCTTCTTTTGGGTGATAGTGGTGTCGGCAAGAGCGAAGCGGCAATTGAGCTTGTAAAAAGAGGTCACCGTTTGGTTGCCGACGATGCGGTCGAGATAAAGCGTGTATCCGATATTTCACTTCTCGGCTCCGCACCCGATGTAATACGACACTTTGTAGAGCTGAGAGGTATCGGTATAGTTGACGTAAAGATGATTTTCGGTATCGGTGCTGTAAAAAATGTTGAAAAAATTGATTTTATAATTAATCTTGAGCTGTGGCAGGAAAAAAAGCAGTATGACCGCCTCGGCTTGACTACCGAATACACCGATATTCTCGGAATTGATATTCCCTCTATCACCGTTCCGGTTAAGCCGGGTCGTAACCTTGCCGTTGTAATTGAGGTTGCCGCAATGAACAACCGTCAAAAGAAGATGGGCTACAACGCGGCAGAGGCTCTCAACAACAGAGTAATGTCTGAAATGAATCAGACCTCAGAGGATGAAGAATAATATACATAACAAATTAAATGGAGGAAAGGATAATGTATTATATTGGTATAGATTTGGGCGGTACAGGCGCCAAGGCAGGTATTGTAGATGAAAGCGGCAAAATAATTGCCAAAAACAGCATACCCACTAAGGAGCTTGTCGGATATGAAGCAGTTGTCAAGGCTCTTGCAGAGCTTACTATGAGCGTTATTTTTGATTCGGGCATGACACTCGATGATATAAAAAGCATCGGTATCGGATGCCCCGGCTCAATTGATGACAAAAATGGGGTAGTGTACTATTCAAATAATATAGTCATGAAAAACGCACCGTTTTGCGCCGAAATGAAAAAATATATCGACAAACCCATATATATAGGCAACGATGCAAACTGCGCCGCTTTGGGTGAATATTTCAATCTTAATGACGATACGGTAGAAAACTTTGTTGCAATCACTCTCGGCACAGGTGTCGGCGGCGGTGTTATTTTGGGCAAAAAGCTATACACCGGCTCCAACGGTATTGCCGGAGAGCTCGGTCATATAAGACTTTTTATGAACGGTGAGCACTGCACCTGTGGCAGAGACGGCTGTTGGGAGGCTTATGCATCCGCAACCGCCCTTATCAGAGAAACTGAAAAAGCGGCAAAAGCCAATCCCGATTCAATGGTTGCAAAGCTTGTTTTGCAAAACGGCGGCAAAGCAGATGGCAAAATCCCCTTTGACTGCGCCGCAGCGGGTGATGAAACCGGAAAAGAAATTGTGGATAACTATATAAGATACGTTGGTGAAGGGCTGATTGATATTATCAATATATTCCAGCCGTCAATTATAGCAATCGGCGGTGGTGTAAGCAATCAAAAGGACAATCTTTTAAAACCCCTCAAAGAATATGTGCTTCCGCGCACCTACGCTGCAGGACTCGTACCCTCTGTCGACATAGTTATTGCATCACTTGGCAATGATGCCGGCATAATCGGTGCGGCATTTTTAGGAAAATAATTAAAGGATGTGGACGTTATTACTGACAAAAAATATATACAAAATCTTTTAAAAAGTCAGCTTCCATTATTGGAGGTAGTGATCGACGAGCCAATGAAAGCGCACACCTCCTTCAGAATTGGAGGCAATGCCGATGTGTTTATTCTCCCCTCATCGGAGGAGGAGATTGTAACGGTTTTATCTGTAATCAGACAAAACCATATTCCTCTCACTGTTATCGGCAATGGTTCCAATCTTCTTGTGTCGGATGAAGGCATTGAGGGTGCGGTTCTTTGTATTGGCAAAAATTTTTCCAATGTCATTGCAGAGGACGACCGGATTTTTGCTGCATCGGGCACCCTTCTTACAAGGATTGCCAATACAGCCTTGGAGCATAGCCTCACCGGTATGGAATTTGCCTCGGGTATACCGGGCAGTCTTGGCGGTGCGGTTATGATGAATGCCGGAGCATACGGCGGTGAAATGAGAGATATTATAGAGAAAACACGTTATATAAATGCAAACGGCGAGATTTGCGAATGTGATATAGATATGCATGGGTTTGCATACCGCAGGAGCAATTTTACTGTGGATGATGTAATTCTTTCTTCTGTTATAAAGCTTCAAAAGGGCGATGCCGACAAAATAAAAAATGAAATGTATTCTTTGAGCGAAAAACGCCGCGACAAACAGCCCCTCGAATATCCCAGTGCCGGCAGCACCTTCAAACGGCCTGAAGGACATTTTGCCGCAAAGCTCATAGACGATGCCGGCCTGAGAGGCTATCGCGTGGGTGATGCAATGGTGTCTTGTAAGCACTGTGGTTTTGTGGTGAATGTCGGCAATGCCACCTTTGCCGATGTCAGAGCCGTTATGAATCATGTGACAGACACGGTCAAGTCAAAATTCGGGGTGGAGCTTGAGCCCGAAGTCAGAATACTCGGAAGATAAAGCTGCAAAATGAGGAAAACAAAATGTCTTTTTCATCAGATGTAAAAAACGAAATTATAAATCAGTCGGGAATGACAAAAAAACAGCGCATAGCCCTGCTTTCGGGCATGTTGTGCTTTGGCGCGCGCATTTCAACCTCTCCCGGCGGTTATCACCTTAAATTTTCTACCGAAAACCCGCGTGTTGCCCGCACCTTGTATTCACTCATGAAAAGTGACTGTGCAATTAAGGCTAACCTGAGGGTTTTTAAGGGTGCCAAAAGCATTTTATATTATGTGACGATTGATGACACACTCGAAGTAAATGACCTTTTTCATACAATAGGTCAGCTTTCGGGCGGCGAAGATATAAGCCGGTTCCTCAATTTTCATATAAGCAAAAAATACATCTCCGATTCCGCAGAAAAGAAATTTTTCATACGAGGTGCATTTCTTGCCGCCGGCTCGGTAATCAATCCGCGTAAGAACTGTCATCTCGAATTTGTTACGTCTCATTACCGCCTCAGCAAGGATATGGAAGACTTGCTGGCCGAGTTTGACCTTTCGGTCAAAACAGCGGTGCGCAAATCCAATTATGTGCTTTATTTCAAAAACAATTCCGATGTGGCAGATGTACTTACGATTCTCGGCGCATACAATTCGCTTATGGAATATCATAATATCAAAATCATGAAAGATGTTCGCAATTCTATAAACAGAAAGATAAATTGCGACACTGCCAACATGACAAAAACAATAGATGCTTCATTCAAACAGGTTGAAGCGATAGAACGTCTCGAAGCCCTTGGTGTACTTTCCAATCTCAGTGAATCCCTGCAAGAGGTTGCGCGTCTTCGAATACAATATAAGGAGCTCGGCTTAAAGGAGCTTGGCGAAATGCTCAATCCTCCTCTGGGCAAATCGGGTGTTAATCATCGGCTTCGCAAGCTGATACAAGAGGCCGAAAAATACAAATAGAGGTAATATAATGCAAGACTTTGTTCATTTGCATCTGCATACTCAATACAGCCTGCTCGACGGTGCAGCCGATATAAACCGTACTCTTGACCGCGCCCGTGAGCTCGGCATGAAAGCAGTGGCAATAACCGACCACGGCACAATGTATGGTTGTATCGAGTTTTACGAGGCTGCCATAGCAAGGGGAATAAAACCCATAATCGGATGCGAGGTATATACAGCACCCCGAAGCAGATTCAGCAAAGATTCCCGTTCAGACAAACGATACGGGCATCTTGTTTTGCTGTGCAAAAACGAAACCGGTTACCGCAATCTCATGAAGCTTGTTACCCATGCCCATACCGAGGGCTTTTATTATAAACCCAGAGTCGATACCGAGCTTTTGCGCTCTTGCTCCGAGGGTCTTATAGCTCTCAGTGCCTGCCTCAGGGGTGATGTTCCCTCCGCATTTTTGAATGTCGGGTATGATGCCGCTATCTCAAAGGCGCTTGAGTATTCAGATATTTTCGGCAAAGAAAATTTTTATATCGAAATTCAAAATCACGGCCTGCCCGAAGAAGAAAGAGTAAGAGAAGCACTTGTAAAAATCTCGTCACAAACGGGAATAGGGCTTGTTGCAACCAATGATGTTCACTATGTGACCCGTGACGAAGCTCTTCTTCAGGATGTTTTAACCTGTATTCAGACGGGCAAAAGGCTTTCTGATACCGACCGTCTCAAAATGGAGGGCGACGAATACTATTTCAAAGACCAAAACGAAATGTCGGCGCTTTTTTCAGACTGCCGCAATGCACTGGAAAACACAGTTTCAATTGCCGAAAGGTGCAATCTTACAATAGATATGACAAGCCTCCATCTACCCGGAATCAAAATCGACTCACCTCTTTCTCACGAAGAATATTTGCATAGGCTCTGCAACGAGGGGCTTTGCAAAAAATACGATGTTGTTACCCCTGAGCTTACCGAAAGACTTGACTATGAGCTTGGCGTAATCAACAGTATGGGCTATACCGACTATTTTTTGATTGTTCATGATTTTATAAAATATTCCAAAGACAACGGTATTTCGGTAGGCCCCGGCAGAGGGTCGGCGGCAGGAAGCCTTGTTTCGTACTGTCTTAATATTACCGAGGTTGACCCAATTGCATTCAACTTGATTTTTGAGCGGTTTCTTAATCCCGATCGTGTAACGCTTCCCGATATCGATATTGATTTTTGCTATAAACGCAGAGACGAAGTAAGAAACTATGTTGCACAAAAATACGGAAAGCGCAGAGTCAGTCAGATAATAACCTTTGGCACTCTGGCAGCAAGAGCCGCAATAAAGGATGTTGGCAGAGTTATGGGAATAAGTCTTGCCGTTACAGACAAGGTGTCAAAGGCTGTTCCTTCGGTTCTTAACATAAAGCTTGCCGATGCCATAAAAAAATCTCCTCAGCTTTCCGATATGTACCGCACAGACTCTGATATCAGACGCCTTCTCGACATTGCCATGAGGCTTGAGGGCTTTCCTCGAAACGCATCTACCCATGCGGCGGGAGTTGTAATAGGAGATGATGACCTCACCCGTTATGTTCCGCTCCAACAGGGTGATACCGGACTACTGACTCAATATCCCATGTCATCACTCGAAAAAATAGGACTCCTCAAAATGGATTTTCTCGGTCTCAGAAATCTTACCATAATTGACGACTGCATAGACATGGTAAACTCCATATATCATGCTGATGTAGATATAAATTCAATAAGTCTTACCGACTCCAAAACCTTTGACCTCATTCAAAAAGGCGATACAGACGGAGTATTTCAGCTCGAAAATCCCGGCTTGCAAACCTTTCTCAGGCGATTCAAGCCCTCCAAACTCGAAGATATTATAACAGCCACCTCCATATACCGTCCCGGTCCTATGGATCAGATACCCGAATTTTTAAAAAATGTGGCTGACCCGAGTGCTATAACCTACAAGCATCCGCTGCTTAAGGATATTCTGGAATCCACCTTCGGAGTAGTTGTGTATCAAGAGCAGGTTATGAAGATTGTCCGTACTATTGCAGGATATTCCATGGGGAGAGCCGACCTTGTCCGCCGCAGTATGGCAAAGAAAAATCAGGAACAGATGCAAAAGGAGCGCCGTATTTTTCTGTATGGTTATGAAGAAAACGGAAAAACGGTTATCGACGGTGCAATAAGGCGCGGTATTGATGAAGCTTGCGCAAACGAGATTTTTGATTCACTGGTAGATTTTGCAAATTACGCTTTTAACAAATCCCACGCTGCATGCTACGCTCTTGTAGCCTACAGAACAGCATATCTTAAGGCTCACTGGCCCACCTGCTATCTTGCCGCGGTTCTTCGCAATTATGCCGGTAATACCAACAAGGCTGTAAAGTATATTTCGTCCTTTGCCAAATACGGTATAAAGGTGCTGCCGCCCGATATCAACAAAAGCAGTACACATTTTATGCCTGAGGGAGACAATGTCCGATTCGGACTTTGCTGGATAAAAAATGTGGGTGACAGATTTCCGACCTTTATAGCCGAAGAGAGAAAGAAAAACGGCGATTTTACATCACTTAACGACTTTATCGGCAGAATGTCGGCATACGAGTTGAACAAGCGCAGTGTTGAGGGACTTATACGCTGTGGCTGCTTCGACTCGGCCTATCCCAATCGACGTGTTTTGCTTTTTAATTATGAGCGCCTTTGTGATATACACACAAACATAACGCGCACCATGGGTGAAGGGCAGCTTGACTGGTTTTCTTCAATGCCGTCTGCCGACTTTTCAGAGCCCGAGCTCATAAATGAGAATGCAGCCGATTTTGAACAGAGTGAAAAGCTCTCCTTTGAGTATGAATATTCCGGTATGTATTTTTCGGGTCATCCTCTTGAGAGCTTTCGCTACAAGATGCTTGCTTTTAGTGATATGACCGTGGCTGAGGTGTGCACACACCCCGAATATGACGGCATGAGAATAAATATATGCGGCAGAATAACAGCCGTATCAACCGGCAGAACCAAATCCGGACGTATGATTTCATCCATGAAGCTTTCCGATTTTTCGGGCGAATGCCCTGTTATAGCCTTTGAAAAGACCATTTTGTCCTATGCGTCACTGATTTCTGAAGGCGCCGTTGTATGTATGACTGCAGCTGTATCATGTAGTGATCCCGAAAAAGGAACCGAGCTTATAATGTCTTCTGCCGCTTTGCTTTCTGCAATGCAGCCCGGCGCAGATAGGTCACTTTATGTGCGTGTAGGCTCAGCCGAAGATTTTGATAAACTAAAGCCCCTGCTTCAAAAGCATCCCGGCAGCAGTGATATCTATGTTTATATGATTGATACCAAATCTGTGGTTCGCTCCGATTCGTCTCACAGGGTAAGCCTCAGTGACGATTTGCTTTTTGCTCTCGAAGAGCTTGTCGGTGAAGATAATATCAAGATTAAATGTGTAAAATAGCACTATCATAACCTGAAATTATGAAAAAATTGGAGTATTATCCCAAATTTGAGACATAGGCTTGATTTTTGAATAAAAATAGTTTATATTATATAAGATAAGTAAAAATATAATTATTGCAAATTATTAGTTTTTTCAGATATTACGGAGGAGATAGTATGGATATCAAAACAATAGGAGTACTTACAAGCGGCGGTGATGCACCGGGTATGAATGCAGCCATCCGTGCTGTTGTCAGATATGGTCTCACCAAGGAATTTCGTATGGTCGGAGTTGAGCGTGGTTATCACGGCCTTTTGAGAGGCGAATTTATAGAGATGGATGCTGCCAGTGTGTGCGATCTTATTCAGAGAGGCGGCACCGTGCTTCAAACAGCAAGGAGCAAATTGTTCCCCACACCCGAGGGTATCGCTCAGGCAGTAAAAGCGGCTAAGGATTACGGTATTGACGCCCTTATTGTAATCGGCGGTGACGGCTCTTTCAGAGGAGCTCAAAAGCTCTGTGAAAACGGGCTCCCCACCATAGGGATTCCGGGCACCATAGACAACGATATTTCATGTACCGAATATACCATAGGCTATGACACAGCTCTGAACACTGCAATGGAAGCCGTCGACAAAATCAGAGATACGGCTACCAGTCACCAGAGGTGCTCTCTTATTGAGGTTATGGGCAGAAATGCCGGATATATTGCCGTGGATGTTGCTCTTGCAACCGGTGCAGAGATGGTAATAGTGCCCGAAAAAGACAAAAATACTTCCAAGGTAGACCTTGTTACACGTATTGTAAAGGACATTGAAGCAGGTCAAAAGGTAGGCAAGAAGCATCACATTGTTATTATTGCCGAGGGTGTTGGAGATTCTCAAAAGCTTGCCGAAATGATAGAAGAATGTTCCGATGTAGAGACCAGAGCCACAGTTCTTGGGCACATTCAGCGAGGCGGCAGTCCCACAATTCGCGATCGTGTTATTGCGGCGCAGATGGGCATGAGAGCTATAGATCTTTTGACAGAGGGCAAATCCAACAGAGTTGTCATTGTCAAAAACGGTATGATAGATGATGTTGATATAGACGAAGGTCTTGCTATGAAGAAAAGTATTTCCGAATATAAATACTGCCTCGTGGGCAATCTTTCGAGGGGTGTCTGATTAAGAATAATAAATACGTTTTGTATAAAGGAGAAACGCACTTATGAATACCAAGAAAGAACTGGCAAAAACCTATAATCCGTCTGAGGTGGAAGACAGAATTTATGCCGATTGGATGGAAAAAGGTTATTTTCATGCCGAAGTAGATAAAACAAAAAAACCCTTTACGATTGTAATTCCTCCTCCAAACGTTACGGGTCAGCTCCATATGGGTCATGCCCTCGACGAAACCCTACAGGATATTCTTATCCGCTATAAGAGAATGCAGGGCTTTTCCACCCTCTGGGTTCCGGGCACAGACCACGCAGGCATAGCCACTCAGATAAAGGTTGAAGAAGAGCTTCGTGTAAACGAGGGTCTTACCCGCTATGATCTCGGCAGAGAGAAATTTCTCGAGAGAGTTTGGGACTGGAAGGAAAAATACGGTAGCCGTATTATCAATCAGCTTAAAAAAATCGGTTCCTCCTGCGACTGGGACAGAGAACGCTTTACAATGGATGATGGCTGCTCCAAAGCAGTTAAAGAAGTTTTTGTAAATCTTTATAACAAGGGTCTCATATATCAGGGCAGCCGTATAATCAATTGGTGTCCTCATTGTATAACCGCACTTTCGGATGCAGAGGTTGACCATGCAGAACAGCCGGGCAGCTTTTGGCATATAAAATATAATGTTAAGGATTCCGACGAGTATGTTGTAATTGCCACAACCCGCCCCGAAACACTCTTTGGTGATACAGCGGTTGCAGTAAATCCCGAAGACGAAAGATACACCTCTTTGGTTGGCAAAACACTCATCCTTCCTTTGGTTGGCAGAGAGATTCCCGTTATTGCCGACGAATATGTTGACAAAGAATTTGGTACGGGCTGCGTTAAAATTACACCCGCTCACGATCCCAACGACTTTGAGGTTGGCATGCGTCACAACTTAGAGCAGATTAAGGTTATGAACGACGATGCCACAATGAATTCCTATGCAGGCAAGTACGAAGGCATGGATCGCTATGAGTGTCGCAAACAGATGGTAGAAGATCTCAAACATATGGGACTTCTTCTGAAAATTGAAGACCACAGCCACAATGTAGGTCAGTGTTACCGCTGCAAAACAACGGTAGAGCCCATCATTTCAAAGCAGTGGTTTGTAAAGATGGAACCGCTTGCAAAGCCTGCTATTGATGCGGTTAAAAATGACAAAACAAAGTTTATTCCCGAGCATTTTGAAAAAATATATTTCCATTGGTTAGAAAATATACGCGACTGGTGTATTTCCCGTCAGCTCTGGTGGGGTCACCGCATTCCGGCTTTTTATTGTGACGACTGCAATGAGATGGTAGTAACCAAAGAAGATTCTGCTGTTTGTCCCAAGTGCGGCAAGCCCATGCGTCAAGATCCCGACACTCTGGATACATGGTTCAGCTCTGCTCTTTGGCCATTCTCTACACTCGGATGGCCCGATAAAACAGAGGAAATGGACTATTTCTATCCCACAAGCGTGCTTGTTACCGGTTACGACATTATACCTTTTTGGGTAATGAGAATGATGTTCTCCGGTCTTGAACACACCGGTCAGGTGCCTTTTGACAAGGTGTTTATTCACGGTCTTGTTCGTGACAGTCAGGGCAGAAAAATGAGCAAATCCCTCGGCAACGGTATCGACCCGCTCGAAATCATATCCGAATACGGTGCCGATGCACTTCGTTTTACTCTTGCCACGGGCAACTCTCCCGGCAATGATATGCGTTTTTATACAGAGAGAGTAGAAGCAAGCCGTAACTTTGCCAATAAGATTTGGAATGCTTCAAGATTTCTCATGATGAATCTTTCTATCGACAAGATAGAGCTTCCTGACGAGTCTGACCTCAGACTTGAGGATAAGTGGATTCTTTCGGAATATAACACTCTCGTTAAAGAGGTTACCGAAAATCTCGACAAATTTGAACTCGGCATTGCCGTATCAAAATTGTATGACTTTATCTGGGACAACTACTGTGATTGGTATATCGAGCTTGTTAAACCCCGTCTGTACGAAAAGGACGGCGCCGACAAAACAGCACAGAATGTACTTAGCTTTGTACTTATCGGAGCACTCAAATTGCTCCACCCCTTTATGCCCTTCATCACCGAAGAGATTTTTCAAAGTCTGCCCACCGGCGAAGACAGTATAATGGTAAGTAAGTGGCCTGAATACAACGCTTCTCTTGATTTTGCCAATGCCAAAAAGAGAATGGAGGTTGTTATGGATGCAATCCGCAGTGTCCGCAATATTCGCTCACAGATGAACGTTGTTCCGTCACGCAAGGCAAAGCTTATTATTGTTACCGACAATAAGGCTGTGTTCGAGGATACCGGCATATACTTTGAAAAGCTTGCCTCCGCTTCCGAAACAGTTGTTACAGACAGTGCAGACGCTGTAGGTGAAAATGCAGTAAATGTTGTTGTAGAGGGAGGCACAATATATATTCCTCTCGATGAGCTTGTAGACCGCTCCAAAGAGATTGAACGTCTTGAAAAAGAGCTCAAAGTCTTGGAAGCTGAAATTAAGCGTGTTGAGGGCAAGCTCAGCAACGCAGGCTTTGTTGCAAAAGCTCCTGCCCACGTTGTGGAAGAAGAAAAAGCAAAAGGCGAAAAATATGCCAAAATGCTCGCAGAGGTAAAAAACAGTCTTGAAAAGCTGAAATAGGGTGAACATATTGATTCAGAATGCAAATGATGCAATAGAATTTATTCATTCGCTGCACAGATTCGGCAAAAAAGCCGGCCTTTCTAACATTTCACTAATCCTCGAAAGGCTCGGTAATCCTCAGCATAACATGCAGTTTGTCCATGTTGCCGGCACCAACGGTAAGGGCTCGGTTTGCAATATGCTGAAAAATATATTAATAAGCCATAACTATAAGGTGGGGTATTATACCTCACCTTATATTGAATTATTCAGCGAAAGAATATGTATCGGCAATCAGATGATATCCGATGAAGATTTGGTATACTATACAAATATGGTTAAAGAAGTATCGGGCGATTTAAGCCCGATAGAATTTGAATTTATCACAGCCATGGCAATGCAGTATTTCTGCGACAAAAAATGTGATGTTACCGTTTTGGAGGTGGGTCTTGGCGGCAGATATGATGCAACCAACATAATTGGCACACCGCTTGTGAATGTCATCACCTCTATCGGTCTTGATCACACTGCAATTCTTGGCGATACACTCAGTCAGATAGCCTTTGAAAAGGCAGGCACCATAAAGCAAGGCTCAACAGTTGTTGTAGGCCC
>JAEDEG010000003.1 GCA_016293435.1 Clostridia bacterium | reverse complement strand
GGGCAACAACGGCTGCGTGAGAGGTCATACCGCCGCGAACTGTAAGGATACCCTGCGAAGCCTTCATGCCTGTGATATCTTCGGGGGATGTTTCGAGACGAACAAGTATAACCTTTTCACCTCTTGCATTCCAGTTTTCGGCATCTTCGGCTGTGAATACTATTTTACCGCAAGCGGCACCCGGAGAAGCACCGAGGCCTTTGCCCATGGGAGTTGCAGCTTTGAGAGCTTTGGCATCAAACTGGGGATGGAGAAGTGTGTCGAGGTTACGGGGATCGATCATAGCAACAGCTTTTTTCTTGTCGATCATATTTTCATCAACCAGGTCGCAGGCAATTTTGAGAGCAGCCTTGGCAGTTCTCTTACCGTTTCTGGTCTGGAGCATATAAAGCTTTTTGTTTTCGATGGTAAATTCCATATCCTGCATATCTCTGTAGTGATCTTCGAGAATAGCACAAACCTTTTTGAATTCAGCATAAGCTTCGGGGAATTTTTCTGCCATCTGAGCAATAGGCATGGGAGTACGAACGCCTGCAACAACGTCTTCACCCTGAGCGTTTACAAGAAATTCTCCCATGAGACCGGGTTCACCTGTAGCGGGGTCGCGTGTGAAAGCAACACCGGTACCGCAATCGTCACCCATGTTACCAAAAGCCATCATCTGTACATTAACGGCTGTACCCCATGAATATGGGATATCGTTGTCACGACGGTAAACGTTGGCTCTGGGGTTGTCCCATGAACGAAATACAGCTTCTACTGCACCCATGAGCTGCTCTTTGGGATCTGAGGGGAAGTCTTTACCGATTTTGTTTTTATATTCAGCTTTGAATGAAGCAGCAAGTGCCTTAAGATCTTCGGCAGTGAGGTCGATATCCTGAGATACGCCTTTAGCTTCTTTCATTTCGTCGATAAGCTGCTCGAAGTACTTTTTGCCAACTTCCATAACAACGTCGGAATACATCTGGATAAATCTTCTGTAGCAGTCCCATGCCCATCTGGGGTTACCTGTTTTTGCTGCCATTGTTTCAACAACATCTTCGTTGAGACCGAGGTTGAGGATAGTATCCATCATACCGGGCATGGAAGCTCTTGCACCTGAACGAACGGATACAAGAAGGGGATTTTCCTTATCGCCGAACTTCTTACCGCAGATTTCTTCCATTTTAACAATGTATTCCATAATTTCTGCCTGGATTTCATCGTTTATTTTGCGGCCGTCTTCATAGTACTGAGTACAAGCCTCAGTTGTAACTGTGAAGCCCTGGGGAACAGGGAGACCAATCTTTGTCATCTCAGCAAGGTTAGCACCTTTACCGCCGAGAAGGTTTCTCATAGTAGCGTTACCTTCGGAAAAAAGATAAACATACTTATGTGCCATTTCCAATTACCTCCAATTTATATTCTGAATTATCTACATAATTGTATAACAAATTGCTGAAAATTTCAAGCGTTTATTTTAATTTTTTCCATTTTGGGTAAATTTTATGTATAATAAGAAAAAAGTGCGGTCAAAGCCGCACTGTTTTATCTAATTTTTAACAATAAAAAAATCACGGAGTTATAATACTTTTAAAATACTCCAGCTGTGCCGACACAAATTCGAGCTTGTTTATGAGATAAATCTCCCCTATTCGATTCACCTCGTCTACGGTTTCGGGAGAAGCATTGAATTTGAAAACCGATTTATAATCTGCTTTGCATATAAAGTCAATCATACTTCGCGCGCCACAAGACAGCTTTTCCAGCTCTGACGGGGTGCCCTTATCCCAGCAGTCCTCACAAACAGCACCGCCCTCCCACACATCAAAATATTTGAGCTCCTTTGAACTTTGGCAATAAAAGCAAGTGTTCATATCGGGCATATAGCCTGCAACACACACGGTTTTCAATTCATAAATTGCCTTGAGCTTTAAGAGCTCGGCAGTAAAACCGGCAGAGCCTGAATCGGGAGTTTTGGATAATACATAGAGTGTATTTAAGGTGAAACGAAAAAAGTCATCATCATACATTATTTCGTCTGCCAGACCAGAAACCAAATCGGAAATATATGATGCAAGGCTCATCTTTTCTACACTGCTGCGCAGATCATAGAAGCTCTCTAAAACCTGAGCCGAAGAAATATAGCCAAGGCCGCGGGAGGTGTCTATGACAAATTCGCTGTAGCAAAACGGCTGAAGTGCTGCAAAATCCTTATGCTTGTGGGATCGTATGCCCTTTGAGAGCGCACTTACCTTGCCTATACCGGGACAAAACAGAGTAAAAAGCCTGTCGTTATCGTTCATATTACAATATTTTAAAACTATTCCTTTTGCTTTTGTTACAGACATAGTCTACCTCGTGTTTATAGAAATTATGCTTTTTCAATAAGCGGCAAAGCCGCGTCATTCAACGTTTTCAGTGGGAGATTGAACTCCCACTGAAAAAATTAAATGTCACCCGCCGCCTATAGAGGCGGGGGACATCTTAATTTAGTTATATTCTAACAGATAATTGCGCCTTTTTCAAGAGAAATCTTAAAAAGTGTACAATTTTGTTTAATATCTTTTTTTAATCTTTTTTAGTTCATACAGTTTTTTTATATCACGACATTCCACATCATCGACTGTAATTTTACATACATCTTCAATTTTGATAATATTCTCACCATCAACTTCTCCATATTCATCAATTTCTTTAATGTTGAGCGTTTTACTATTTTCAAGTACAAAACCTCTGATTTCTTCACCACCTTCATTAGCCAATGATACTATTTTTTTGTTGTCAACACCCATTTTTATTAAACTGCAAAATATATCATCACATTCATCATACTTAAATTCATCGGTGTTGAAATTCTGTAATAATTCAATCTTATTCAGATATTTGCTCCCGGTTTCTATTCTGAATATGTCATCTGCATATATCCCCGTAAATCCATCATACTCACCGTGAATACCAACATTCAAAATCATTATTTTGTTATCTTTCATTCTGCAAATATATCCAACCATAAAATTTTCTGAGTTATTTTCATCTGAGTATAATGCCACAAGTTCACCGTTTTTCATAATGCTACTTAGTTTTGAGTTCATTTTCTTCCCTCCGCTAATCATGGTTTCTTTTTATTTGATCTGCTTTTACAACCGGGCTTCTTAATCGCCTTACTTGGGGCACCCGATCTTTTTTTCGTGTGCTTATTTCGGTTCGTTTGCACCGTTTCCAATTGTCGGACCGGTTATTGTGTTAAATGATGTCAGAAGATGTGCGTTAAATGTAAAGTCCGTTGCTGAATAAGTTGTAAGGCTATTATTTGCCGTTTTTTCCGGTGTCATAGCAATATTTTGCTTATCTCCGTTTGAAATCAACTGAGCTTTGCTCGGAATACAACTGTCGCTTTCTTCATCATCTGAATATTGAACAGATACCATTCCCGTACCAATATTCGTAACTATATCATTTAATTCTTTTTCACTTATAGACGAAACGCCATATGAAGTAACGCTACCTTGCTCAATTTCTTCCGCAAAAGACACATTGACTATTGAACTAAGCATTGTAAAAACCAATAATACCGATATTATCTTTTTCATTTTACCGCTCTACTTAGCTAAAATTATTAGTATGATGTTGCTGTGAAATATAAAAGGCATGAACAATCGGCAGTCAGAACAAACTGATACTTATATCCATGCCCTAAATTTACTGACTCCTTCATTAAAATCACTCTCATTATTTAAAATAAATTAAAAAGGTAAAAGTAAAGACTGTAACTTTCATATGTCACCAAATCATTACTTTTATCTATATTAAGCCGATTTATTCACTTTTCGTCCCTAATATACTACATCGACATATGTTCTCCATATGGTTAATTATTCCTGACAATATTATAACATATTTTTCAGATAGTTTCAATATTGCCATTGAAAAATCATCAGTATAAACTCTGCAGTTGTCAAACATATATTGGCTTTTATTGCCTTTTTCAGGCAAACTCGGGTGATAACACAATACCGATTAAATGTCAATGGAAAATATCTTATTTTTTTGTATTTCAAAAATAAAAGCATTGAAAAATTGTATAAAATATGGTAAAATATCTGTAATATTATTAAGAAGGATTATAATATAATATGACAGAATTTAATTATGATACTGTATACAGTCACAGGCTTTCTAAGGATAAAATACAGCTTCGAAAAAGAGAAATTCTCAGATATATGGGGCAAAAGGGTCAGGCAAGCGATGAGCTGAAGGCTTTGATCGATGCTCTCGTGCCGAAGGTGCACAGCAGCCTCAATCCGAAGGGGGCTTTTGTCGTAAAAAAAATACAAGGCATTGGAGGAGATGAAATTGTCATTGACAATATGATTATTAGCTCACGCAACCTTTCAAAAAACTTGAGGGGATGCAAGGCGGCGGTTATATTTGCCATGACGATAGGAAGCGAAACAGACCGCTTTATTGCCCGTCAATCCCACGCTTCGCCTCTCGGAGCGCTGGCGGCCTCAGCTATTGGTGCCGAGGCAATAGAATGCTATGTGGATGTATGGCAGGCCGAGATTGGCAAAAGCTTTGAAAAAGACGGTCTTTTTATGAGACCGAGATTTAGCCCCGGATACGGAGATTTTTCACTCAAATTTCAGGAAAATATTATATCCCTGCTCACAGCTCCCATAAGATGCGGAATTTGTGTTACGGACAAGCTTATTTTAACACCCTCAAAATCGGTTACGGGAATGATAGGATTATCTGAAACAAACGAGGGATGCATAAAAATCGGTTGTGAGGAATGCGCAAAAACTGACTGCGCTTTCAGAAGAAACTGCTGATATAATATTACAGCGAAAGGACAAACACATATGAATATATTAGATTCCATCAAAAATAAAATGCTGTTTTTTGACGGAGGAATGGGAACACTTCTTCAAAAAAAGGGTCTTGAAAGCGGTGAATTGCCTGAGGTATGGAACATAGAAAAAGGCGATGAAATAACTGCAATACATCTTGATTATTTAAACGCGGGATGCAATATTTTAAAAACCAATACCTTCGGAGCAAACAAGCTAAAATTCGGAGAAAATGCAAAATACTCTCTTGGAGAAGTTATCAGTGCGGCAGTCAGCAATGCAAAAAAAGCGATTGAGCTGTGTACAAATTCAAACGAACATTATATTGCACTTGACATAGGTCCCTGCGGAAAGCTGTTAAAGCCGCTTGGAAATCTTGATTTTGATGATGCTTGTGAGCTTTTTGCCGAAAGTGTGCGAATTGGCACAAAATGTGGGGTAGACCTCATACTGATTGAAACAATGAACGATTTGTATGAAACAAAAGCGGCGCTTCTTGCAGCAAAAGAAAACAGCAGTCTCCCCGTGTTTGTAACAAATGCATATGACACAAACGAAAAGCTTATGACCGGAGCAAGCCCCGAGGCGGTGTGTGCATGCTTAGAGGGTTTGGGCGCAGATGCTATAGGGCTAAACTGTTCATTCGGTCCCTCTCAGATGAAGCCCGTTGTAAAAAGGCTCAGCCGGGTTTCATCGGTACCGATTATAGTAAATCCCAATGCCGGATTGCCGTCATTTAAAAACGGAGTAACCACCTACGACATAAAAGAAGATGAATTTGCAGATATTATGGCTGAAATTGCAGACTATGGCGTGCATATAATGGGCGGATGCTGCGGCACAACACCCAAATATATACAGGCTTTGACAAAAAAGCTTGACGGCTACAAGCCAAAACCTGTTGAAGAAAAAAACATATCCGTTATCTCTTCGTATACTCACGCGGTAGAATTTGGAAAAAAACCTGTAATCATTGGCGAAAGAATCAATCCAACCGGCAAAAAGCTCTTTAAGGAGGCTTTGCGCAATTCGGACATTGACTATATATTGGATGTAGGCCTTAAGCAGGTGGATGCCGGCGCTCATGTGCTTGATGTGAACGTGGGACTGCCGGAAATTGACGAATGTAAAATGATGGAAAAGGTAATTGTATCTTTGCAGACAGTTACGGATTTGCCTTTGCAGATTGATACAACCAACATTGCTGCAATGGAGCGAGCCATTAGAATATACAACGGCAAGCCCATGATAAACTCGGTAAACGGAAAACAAGAGAGCATGGAGGCTGTGTTCCCGCTTGTCAAAAAATACGGAGGTCTGGTGGTGGCTCTGACTCTTGATGAAAACGGCATACCCGCCACAGCATCCGAAAGAGTGAAAATCGCAGAGAAAATATATGCCAAAGCCGCAGAATACGACATTGCCAAAAAGGATATTATTGTAGATACTCTTGCAATGACAATCAGCACCGATTCGTCGGGTGCGGTGTGCACACTCGATGCACTGGAGCAAATCAGCAAGCGCGGTGGTCTGACCAGTCTCGGTGTTTCTAATGTTTCGTTCGGTCTGCCGGCAAGAGAAATGATTAACTCAATTTTCTTTACCATGGCACTTGGCAAAGGGCTCTCGGGAGCTATCATAAATCCTCATTCTGTCGAAATGATGAAGGCATATTACAGCTATCTGGCACTTTCGGGTCTGGATGAAAACTGTTCCGATTATATTGATTTTGCCGGCAGCGTGACAGTGACTTCTCAGGTTTTGGACGCAAAGCCAAAATCGACTTTGGAAGATATTACTCTCAAATCGGCAATTATAAAAGGGCTGAAAGAAAGCTCATATAATTTAGCAAAAAAATCACTGGAAACCCAAAGTGCTCTTGACGTTATAAACAACGAGATTGTTCCTGCGCTTGATGTGGTGGGAAAAGGCTTTGAAGAAAAAACTGTTTATCTGCCACAGCTTCTAATAAGCGCAGATGCTGCCAAGGCCGCTTTTGATGCCGTAAAAGAAAGCATGGCAGCAAATGGTGACAGGCAGGAGAAAAAATGCACCGTGGTTATTGCAACGGTTGAAGGAGATATCCATGATATAGGAAAAAACATCGTTAAAGCTCTTATGGAAAATTACGGCTTTGATGTTATAGACCTTGGCAAAGATGTTGCCCCGCAGGATATTTTAGAATGTGCAAAGAAAAACAATGCTCCGTTGGTAGGGCTCAGTGCTCTGATGACGACAACGGTTCCTGCAATGGAAAAAACAGTGAAGCTGATTCATTCGGAGCTTGCCGGCACAAAGGTTATCGTTGGCGGAGCAGTGCTTACTCAGGAATATGCCGATTCTATGGGAGCAGACAAATATGCAAAGGATGCCATGGAATCTGTCAGATATGCGGAAGAAATAAATTATGGTTTAAAAAAATGACGATGTGGTATTAAATATGCTTGCGGCGGATATCGTAAAGCGTTAGATAAACATAGTATTACTCAAAGTATATAAAGGAGGTCTGATCCGTATGATAATGCCGTAGCAAAAAACTCGGCATATCTATTTGACCTTTGCAGTGTAATCGTCTAATATAACTAAATTAAGATGTCCCCCGCCTCTATAGGCGGCGGGGGACATCTTAATTTTTTCAGTGGGAGTTCAATCTCCCACTGAAAACGTTGAATGACGCGGCTTTGCCGCTTATTGAAGACTGTTTAATGATGCCAAACTCACGCAATTTACATATCCGTCAAGGCGTTTTGTTAAATACGATTGTAATGCTTGTTCCTTCTCCTTCTTTGCTTTCAAGATTAATTTCGGCATTATGATACATTGCACCGTGTTTTACGATTGAAAGCCCCAATCCGGTACCTCCAACCGCTTTTGATCTGCCTTTATCAACCCTGTAAAACCTCTCGAACACTCTGCTATGTGATGCATCGGGTATGCCTATTCCGGTATCTTTTACCGTTACGCTTACAATATCTTTGCCGCTGTTTATATTAATATCAACACTTCCGCCGACTTTATTATACTTAATCGCGTTATCGCAAAGATTAAATATCATTTCTTCTATTATGCTGCGCACACCGTATATTTGCGCACATTTTCCGGTTAAATTAATGCTTACTCTCTTTTTTTCGGCACTTGGCGCTAAGCGGTTCAAAGCTTCTTGGCAGATCTCGCGTAAATCTATATTTTCTTCTTCGTACCTTATACTTTTTTCGTCAAATTCCGAAATCTTAATAATATCGTTTACCAGAGAAATAAGCCGCTGTGCTTCATCATAAATTGACTTTGAAAAGTCCGCCGTAATTTCGGGCGGAGTATCCCCGCCTTTCATAATCTCCGCAAAGCCTGATATGGATGTAAGCGGCGTTTTTAACTCATGGGATACGTTTGTTGTAAATTCGCGTCTGAATTGCTCATTTTTTTCTTGCTGTGCAATTTGTGCGTCTATGGTCTTTTTTTGTGAGGAAATTTTTTCCAACAGCGGAGCGAGCTCCTCATATGTTTTGTTATTATCCGGATGTTCAAGATCTAAGCTGTTGATAGGATTAATAATAGAACGCGAAACACGTTTGGAAAGCAAAAACGATATGGCAAGTGATATAGCAAATACTGCCAAAATATAAGGCATAAAGCCCAAAAAAACGGCAGCTGCGGAATTCTCCAACGTGCTTATGCGCAAAACGTTTCCGTCGCTCATTTTCTGAGCATAATAAATCGTTTTTTTCATTAAGGTATCAGAATAGCGCACACTGCTGCCGCTGCCTTCTTTAAGAGCCTGCGCTATCTCCTTTCTGTCCGCATGATTGGAAAGCAAGGAGGCCTCCTCGGCAGAATCTGCCAATACCCGACCGTCCGGAGCAATGAGGGTGATGCGCTTATCGTCATTTTCAAAATCATCAAAAAATTCCGTACCGCGTGATTCTACCGCAAAAGATATCATATCCGTCTCACTTTTTAACTCGCTTATAATCTGCCGTTCAAAGACTCCGAACAAAACGCATGTAATAAGAATAATACTCACGCTTAAAACAAAAAACGAAGTAAGCGCGGTTAGCCTGAATATTTTTTTATTCATCTTCCGCGCCTCCAAGCATATAACCTATATTTTTTACTGTTTTTATAAGAGTACCCGCATTACCCAATTTAACGCGAAGACTTCTTATGTGCACGTCCAGTGTACGTGATTCGCCGTAATATTCGCCCCAAACCTCTTTTAAAAGCTCTGAGCGCTCCACAACATTGCCGTTTGCTTTTAAAAGTGCGGTTAAAAGCAAATATTCCTTGTACGAAAGGTTAACAGACTTGTTGTCCGCCTTAATAATATGCTTTGCGGTATTTACATACAAGCTGCCGACCCTGTATTCAACTTTTTCTCCGGAGGATGATTTTTCGTATCTGCGCAGAACGCTGCGCACACGCGCGGAAAGCTCGGTCATTCCGAAGGGCTTTGTAATATAGTCATCAGCACCCATATCAAGCCCGGTTACCTTATCGATCTCACTTGTTTTTGCAGTCAGCATAATAACGGAAATATCTTCATATTTTTTATTTTCGCGCAGGTTTTTCAATATGCTGAGGCCGTCTTGCTCAGGAAGCATGATATCGAGCAGAATAAGCTCGGGAATATTTTTATTAAGCTCCTCCCAAAATTCGCTCGGTTTATCAAATCCCTTAATCTCGTAGCCCTCTTTTGAAAGAGCATAGCACACAAGCTTGCGTATATTATCATCGTCTTCAATAATACAAATCATACCAATCACCCAAAAACATTATACACCAAATTAATATTAATTTCAATATATTTCTCGTTTTCCGGTAACAGAATAAATTACCCAGTCGGCAATGTTTTCAGCGTGGTCGCCTATTCGCTCAAAGTATTTTGCAACCATAAGCAAATCTATTGAGGTTTCGGCGTCCATTTCCGACTTTCGCACATTCTTTATAAGCTCGCCCTTTACAATATCAAACAATTTGTCAACCACCGCGTCATGTCCTATGACAGACTCGGCAAGAGCAACATTCTTTTTTACAAACGAATCCACGCTTTCTGTAACCATTTTTATAGTTTCACGCGCCATATCCTCTATATGGGACTTTCCGCAAATTAATCCGCCCTTTGAATGCTTTGCAATTTCCACAATATCGGAAGCCTGGTCACCTATCCGCTCCATATCCGAAATCATTTTAAGCGCGGCAGAAATGACACGCAAATCGCTTGCAACGGGCTGCTGCTGCATTAAAAGCTTCATGCACAAACGCTCGATGTCACGCTCTTTTTGGTCTATCTGCGAATCTGCCTCAAGCACATTATCCTTTATTATATCATCATTGGTTATAAGATACTTTACACATCCGCTTATAGCATACTCACACAGAGCACCCATTTCAACAAGCTCACTGTTTAAAACGTTTAGCTGTTCATCAAACCTGTTTCTCATTATCCGAACCTCCCCGTTATGTAATCCTCCGTGCGTTTGTCACGCGGAGTTGAAAACATCTTTTCGGTGCAGTCAAATTCAACAATTTCGCCCATAAGAAAAAATGCCGTTTTATCGGAAATTCTTGCTGCCTGCTGCATATTGTGCGTAACAGTAACGATAGTATAATTTTTGCATAAATCCTCAGCAAGATCCTCAATTTTTGACGTTGATATGGGGTCAAGGGCACTGGTGGGTTCATCCATAAGAAGTATTTCGGGCTCAACCGCCAAGGCACGTGCAATGCAAAGTCTTTGCTGCTGACCGCCGCTCATGCCGAGAGCACTCTTTTTAAGTCTATCCCTGCATTCCTCCCATATCGCCGCCTGTCTTAAGGAACGCTCAACAATATCATCAAGTTTTGACCTTGACTTTATTCCGTGTATTTTCGGTCCGTATGCAATATTATCATAAATACTCATCGGAAACGGATTGGGCTTTTGAAATACCATCCCCACACGTTTTCTCAATGCTGTAACGTCAATATCACCGTATATGTTAATATCGTTTAAATAAACTTCACCTTCTATTCGGCAACCATCCACAAGGTCATTCATACGGTTAAGCGTTTTTAAAAAGGTGGACTTTCCGCAGCCTGAAGGACCTATAAGCGCAGTAATTTTATTTTTAGGAATATTCACATTGATATTCTTAAGAGTGTGATTTTCACCATACCACAAATTCAGGTCTTTAACCTTAATTACTTCATCCATATTACAATTCCCTTCTTCTTTTCAGCTTTTTAGCCGCAAGCTTTGCGCACAGATTTATTACAAATGTAATGACAAGCAAAATTGCGGCAATTGCAAAAGCAATTTCAAACTCTCCACGTTCCTTGGCATACATATATAACGCAACCGTAAGAGTTGACCCTGCCTTTCCCGGCATTATACTTTCCATAGGAGAAAGAATTTCATTTGCCATGCCTGCCGTAAACAAAAGCGCCGCGCTTTCGCCAACTACACGCCCAACCGCTAATATACATCCCGTTACTATTCCGTCAAGTGCAGAAGGTAAAACGGCAGTGCGTATCATATGCCATTTTCCCGCCCCCAATGCAAGCGCTCCTTCACGATAACCATCAGGTACGGTTTTTAAGCTTTCCTGAGTTGTTCTTATTATTGTCGGCAAAGTCATTACCGCAAGAGTAAGTCCTCCTGCCAAAAGTCCGGTTCCCATACCGAAGAATTGTACAAATATAAGCATACCAACCAGACCGTATATTACAGAAGGTATTCCGGAAAGGGTTTCTGCCGCCAGCTCAATAACCTTGACCGCCCTTTTATTTTTGGCATATTCATTAAGATAAACAGCCGATCCTACTCCAAGCGGAAGCACAATTACAAGGGTGATTACAATGATGTACAAGGTATTAAGTATGTTTGGCAGTATTCCTATTGTATCGTTTATAAGGCTCGGTTTTGTGGTAAGCAGTTTAATTGTTATATAAGGTACGCCGCGCACTAATATAAATCCGATAAGTCCTGCAAGCAGAAGGCAAATAATCAACACTGACAAACCAACTATAATATTTATAAAAATACCCTTGATTTTTCTGCTTTTAGAATTATTTTCATTCATTATACTACCTCTTTTTCCTTTTTACCGCTAAATTGAGTATCAGATTAATAATCATAATAAATATAAAAAGCACAAGGGCAATTGAAAACAAAGCCTGCCGCTGCAGTCCCGATGAATATGACATTTCGCTTGCAACCGCAGTTGTAAGAAAACGCACGCTTTTAAACAGAGACGGCATATTTGCAACATTTCCTGCAACCATCATAACAGCCATAGCCTCTCCTATTGCTCTGCCTACTCCAAGCATAACAGCTGTAACAATTCCGCTTTTGGCCGCAGGAATTGTTACTTTAAAAATTGTTTCCGTCTTGGTTGCACCAAGAGCTAATGAGGCTTCCTCATATTCCTTGGGAACAGCCGCAATTGCTGTTTCAGATACGGAGATTACAGATGGGAGTATCATTACGGCAAGCACAATAACAGCCGAGAATAAATTTGCACCGTCCGGCAACTCAAAAGCCTTTCTTACGAGGGGAACTATAACTATCATACCTGCAAGTCCATAAACCACTGAGGGTATTCCCGAAAGCAAGTCTACTGCGCTGCGTATTACCGAAGCGGCTTTTTCATTAAACGGCTTTGCCAAAAACACAGCGCACATTAGTCCTATGGGTACTCCGATTATTACGGCACCTAATGTGCCGTAAACAGAGGTTAGTATAAAAGGCAGAATACCGTAAGACGGCTGTGCGGCGGTTGACGCCCATTTCTTGCCCAAAAGGAAATCAGCAGCTCCAATTTCCTTTATTGCCGGAATTCCATTTATTATAAGAAACACTGTAATGATAACCACAAACGCAACCGCCAAAAAACCGCACAGTACAAAAAGAGCTCTCATTGCTTTTTCAAATAAATCTGCAGTCTTTGATTTATTCATCTAAACCGCTCCTATCTCTTTATCGGAACGGCGCCCGCTTTTTCGATTAATTCGTCAGCTTCTTCGCTTGTAGCAAAATCAAAGAAATCCTGTGCTGCTACGGAAAGCTTTTTATCTTTGGGAGTTACAAGCAGAAAATCTCGCTGAATTTTATACTTTCCGTTTTGTATGCTTTGTGCAGTAGGTACAACTCCCTCAACACTAATTGCCTTAACACCGTCTTTAACAGATGCAAGTGACGCATATCCTATTGCATTGGGATTTTGAGAAACAGTCTGGATAACGTCACCGGTTGAGGTCAGCTCCTGTGTATAGCTGCATTTATCTTTGGTATCTGTTATAGACTCAAATCCGTCACGCGTGCCGGAGGCCGCTTCTCTTCCTATCAAAACAATAGGTGCATCCTCTCCTCCAACCTCACTCCAATTTTTAATCTCACCTTTATATATTGAGCCTATTTGCTCAATGGTCAGGTCAGAAACACTGTTTTGAGGATTTACCACAACAGCTATGCCGTCTATTGCAACGACCTGTGCGTTAAGGGTTTTCTTTTCGTCATCTTTTAAGTCTCTGCTTGATAGTCCTATATCACAGCGACCCTCGCTCACTGCCTGAATTCCGGCACCGGAGCCTGTTGGATTGTATGTTACCTTAACATTAGGATTGTCTTGCATATATGTTTCGCTCAAAAACCCAATAACCTTTTCCATTGATGTAGAACCGTCTGTTGAAACAGTTGCCGCCTTTGCCTCATTACCTGATTCGTTGGTTGATTCGTTGCCTGATTCGTTGCTTTGACAGCCTGCAAACACCATCATACATACCGCCGTCAAAAATAAAATAATTTTCTTCATCATAAAACACTCCTTATTTTTTTAAATTTTTTACATAATAAGGATAACATGGCATATGTTAATTCTGAAACCGTGTTTATATTAATTCTATGTAAAATTTTAATTTGATTCAGTGGTATGATAATTCGTAGTCCAAAACGGGTTTGATTCCCATGTGCCTAAAAAATGCGGCAGAGACATTCTCCGCCGCATTTATATGCTGATTATTCAATTTCGAGTCTGTGCGAAACAGTTGTTTCTTCGGCCTTTTTTGGCAATTTAAGCTTCAGTACTCCGTCTTTGTATTTTGCTTTAATTTCATCAGCTCTTATGCCACTCAAATCAAAATCCCGCTTGTAGCAACCGTAAGAACGTTCACACCGGATGTATTTGCCTTTCTTATCCTCTTCTTCATGTTCTGAATGACGTTCGGCACTGATTGTCAAAATGTCATTTTTTATATCAAGATGAATGTCATCTTTGTCAAATCCCGGCAAATCCGCTTCAAGCAAGAAGTGATCGCCTTCATCTTTTACGTCTGTCTTAAACTCATCTATGCTGCCTTCAAAGAATTTAAAAGGATCACCGAAAAAGTTTCTCTCAAAATTTTCTATTTCACGGAACGGATTATAAACCGAATTATTTTTACGATAATGTCTTAAACCTGACATAAAAATTACCTCCTAAAATATAATGTACTTTATTATTATTTTACAATTCAAATTTTCTTATAATGTAAAACATTGGTATCGCCTCCATAGAATTTGTTGTTCTATTACTGTCATTTCCTTTTGACAATTATTATTATATTCATTTTTATTGACTTTACAACGGTACAGTAGTATAATTTAATTAAAGTAATATGTGCTGTCAGCACAAAAGGAGTGGTATTATGGATAGAGAAAAACTGTTAAAGATGTTTTTTGTCTGTAATAGTCTGAAAACTCTTACAGAAGCTGTGAGCAGTGAGCTTTACTGCTCTCTCATTGTTGTGGACGATGCATACCGCGTTGTGTCGCACGGTTCAATTTCGCCGTTATACAGCGGTGAATACAAAAAGGCTGTTTCCCACGGAGAGCTGACATTGGAAACAGCAAAAATTATATCGGATCAAACCGAACAGAGCGACATAGGATATGTTACTTTTGAACAAGACGGTAAAAACTACAGGCTTTCTCGCCTTTTTTGCGGTGATATAATGCTCGGCTATTTAATTTATATATTTGATAAAAAACAGGATACTTCTTCACCGGAAGACTTTGATTTTATAGAATCTCTGCTGGCAAAACAGCTATATTTTGAGCGTGGCGGTTTTGTTCAGAATACCGCAGAGAAAATTTTAACTGATCTTTTAAACGGCAATTTTGAAACAGAGCAGTATTTTAATTATCAGACAAAAGGCATGTTTCTTTCTAACTTAAATCCGGAGCGTTTTGCTGTTATTGATGTTGAAAATTTAGACATGCAGGAAACAAAAATTGAAATACTTCGAAAAAAGATTACTGAGTTTTTTCACGCGTCACATCCGTTTATTTATGATAATAAGATTATTTTATTTTTGTTTTGGGATCACGAATTACATCTGCTCAATTCTATGGCAAAGGAATATAGTTTACAAATCGTTATTTCCGGAAAAATAAAAAGCCTATACTCCATATGTAAAGCATACCCAATAGTAAAAATGACCCTTGTATACCTGAAAGATAAAAATGATAAAAAATTCTTTTGTGAAATGCAAAGCCATTATTCAGAGCTTATGTTACTTAAAAAATTTGAAAACAATACAGAGCTTATTGATGACAACATAAGCATGCTTGCTAAGCATGACCGCGAAAACGGCGGAGAACTATGTTTGACCCTTTATAACTATCTTATAGCGCACCATTCGCTTAAGCTTACATGTGAAAAAATGTTTACGCACAGAAATACGGTGTTGTATCGTTTAAATAAAATTAGAGAAGAATTTTGCCCGGATATAGACAATTCGGAAAAACACTTAAGATTTTTATTATCTCTTTCGCTTGTCCTGCTATCACAAAATCAAGACGAATTGTTTATATCCAAAACCGGGGATGAATTTTAATAAAATAAATAAAAAGTTGACTTTACGGTTATCTACGGCAGACGCCGTTTCCGCAAAACTGCGCTTATTAACAAGTTTATTGATAATAAAAATGCAATTTATTTTATGCTTTAAAAAAGAAATGACTCAATCTTTTTTCAATAATTTGAGTCATTTCTTTTTTATTTCATAGCTTATTTAAAAAGACTAAACAATATTATAAAATACTGATAGCGTCTGTAATTGTTTTTTCTAAAGCCTCTTTTCCGTATTTATCTACCTCATTTTTATCCTTTACACCGTGAGTAAGGCAACCGGCACCGCCTATGCAGCCGCCTATACATGCCATACCTTCAATAAAGTTTGCATCCAAAATATTTTTCTTTTTCTTAAGAAGAGCAACTCTGCATTGTTCTATACCGTCACAGGAAACAGCCTTTAAATCAAAATCAAGGTTTTGTTCTTTGAGACCTTGCGCAACTGCATCGGAAAGGCCGCCGCTTCTTGCAAAAATTCTGCCAAAATATGAGGCATTATCCAAAACGTCCTCATCGAGCGTTGTAATATCAATATCACGGCTGTCAAAAAGTGCCTGAAGCTCTTCGAAGGTAAGAACCGAGTCTATATATGGCTTAACCTCATCAAGCTGTGATTCACCTTTTTTGGCAGTGCACGGTCCTATAAACACAATCTTGGCATTGCTGTCGATTTCTTTTATATATTTTGCTATAGTAGCCATGGGAGAAAGGTTGTGCGATACCAAAGGCAGCATTTCAGGAAAGCTTTTTTTAATAAAATCCACAAAGGCAGGACAGCAGGAACTTGTTAAAAATCCTTTTTCTGAAAGCTCCTTTGACTCCGCTGCGGCAACCATATCTGCTCCCAATGCAGCCTCAATTACTGTGTGGAATCCAAGCTTTTTGATACCTGTTATGACCTGACCAAGCTTAGCATATGTGAACTGGCTGGAGATTGAAGGTGCAACAACGGCATACATCTTGTTTTTGGTGTTGTTTTCGCTCTCTTTTATTAAATTGATTACATCAAGTATAAAGGATTTGTCCATAATAGCGCCGAAGGGACACTGATAAACACAGGCTCCGCAAGATATACATTTACTGTGATCAATGGCAGCAGCCTTATTCTCGTCCATAGAAATTGCCTTTACCTTGCAGGCGCTTTGGCAAGGACGCTGGTTATGAGTAATTGCACTGTATGGGCATACCTTTGCACAAGCTCCGCATTCAATGCATTTTGCTTTGTCTATATGTGCTTTTTGGTGATTATCAAAGGTTATGGCTCCGCGCTTGCATACATCTTCACATCTGTGAGCAAGACAGCCGCGACAGGCATTTGTAACCTCATAGCCACCCATGGGACACTCATCGCAGGCAATGCTGATTACATTAATAATATCGGAGTTTTCTTTATCACCACCCATGGCAAGCTTTATCCTTTTTGAAAGTATGGCTCTTTCTTTATACACGCAGCAGCGCATTGTCGGCCCGGGACCCGGAGCAATCATCTCCGGGATGTCTGACACTTTCTCAAGAAGCGTGTCGTTCCATGCGCAGCGTGCAACTTCACGCAGAACTTTATATTTTAAATGCTGTACCTTTGTATCAAATTTTCTCATAGTTTATTAAATCCTTCCGTTAAAAGTAACTTACCTTGATTCTTTTTCCCATTTTTTGAAGACATTCTGAAAGCTCTTTTACAAGGTTCATTTTTATGTTAAAATTAATAGGTAAATCCGGATTTTGGTGTGCAGGATTAACTGCTCGTCCAACATAAAAATTAATATCGGTTGCCTCCTCAAAAAGCAGGCGGGCAATCATGGAAGCACCGTCGCGACTAAATTCCCAGTGCTCATATTCTTTGTTATCGGATAAAAAGTCTTTAGCGTAATAAAGAACCTTGTTTACGGTGATAACTCCCTCAGTTACCAAGTCGACACCTTCTATTTCGGCTATGGGAGGAATTTCCTTCGACTCAAAATTAAGGGTCGTTTTAAGCTCTTTTCCCAAATACTTTGCGGCAATAGAGGAGGTTGTGCCTCCGCAAACAATGTGCTTTCCCTCCTTGGAGAAAAAAAGTGACATCATTTTATTACAGTCGTCTCTGTTTGACGGAGGACCAAACAAAATATTCATGGGATTGCGTTTTCTTATTCTGACTACGCATGCTGTGGCATCGTCTCCCGGCTTTTCGCCGTAGAGCTTGTTACATTCGTCAATAATAATGGTGGCAAGAGTTTTTGCGTTGTAGCCGGCACATTCAATTGTTTCTACAAAATCAATTATATCCTCTCTTTTCCAACCGAAGTTATATGCAATGCCTATACCTGCATGGGGGCATCCGTCGCTCATGGAAAGAAACAAATCGTTTTCCCGGAGACGAATTTTTGACTTTAGTATTTTTTTTTCGCCGATTACAATCTCTTCTTTATGGTAGTCGTAGTTCTTGCCGTCTCTTAATACAATCACCTGCGGATTGTCATACTGAATTATTTCGGCATATTCGTTATTTGAAATATGAATAATCGTGAATGTTGAGTACGCTACATTTCTTACCGAGCATACAGGAAGTGTTGCGGCTATTGTGGAAACACAGTCTTCTATGGAAAGTCCTGCCGCCATCATCGTTGAAATTATTTTTGAGGTAAGGGTTGAAAGTATGCTTGCCTTTACACCGCTTCCCAGTCCGTCGGCAAGAACAATTATTACCGAGCCATCGCCGGAGTTTACAACATCAATGTGATCTCCGCAAAGCTCCTCTCCAATGTGGTTTATACTCCTGTATCCGATTTCAGCACATAAATCATTCATCGGCAATCGTCTCCTTAAGCTTGGTTAAAGCAATTTTTGTTTCTGCTGCGGTTTCTCCGAGAAGTGATGCAATTTCTTGAACAATACGCATCTGCTTATCAACAACTCTGTCTGCTACATCAATTGTTTGAGAGCTGATTTTTTCGCGCTTCTTCTTATCATTTTCCTCATCGGTAATGTCACGAAGCATACAAATTATAATGTGATATTCATTATCGTGAATTATGGTTTCTTCCACAAAGCGTTCATATTCGGCAAGGTAAATTTTTTTGTTATTGATTCGCTGACCGTCATTTAAGACATTAACAAAATCTATCGGGTCCATAATTCTGATTATAGGTTCACCCATAACATCAGAAGTATGACGAACATTCAAAATCCTTCTGGCAGAATTGTTTATAAGCTGAACCTCGAGATTTTCGTTAACAACAATAATTCCGTTGGGATCGTTGTTGACAATATTATCGGAAAAGCTTTCGGCTTTTTCTTTAAGAAACGGCAAACACATTGAAATTTCAGCTTTTCCCTGATAAATTGCAATTGCCTTTTCACGACAGGTATCGTAGCCGCAGGAACCGCAGTTGAGCTCGTCCTCAGCTTTTGTCTTGCCCATAGTTTTTAGAACGGAGCGAATTTCATCCTCCGACGGAGTCGGAAGCTTTTTGATAATCGGTTCTATATTCTTTTCAAGCTCCTTTTTCTCAGGCTGTTTTATATTAAAATCTGCATCTCCCGCATATTCGGAAACAGCCTTAAATTCACGGACGGGAGAAAGGTTGAATTTTTCCATAACCGGTCCGGAAATACAGCTTCCCGAGCAAGCTGACATTTCGATAAAGCAGTTGTGAATACTGCCGTTTTCTATATCCTTTAGAGCGGCAATACAGTTTTGTGTACCGTCAATCGCCATATATGTGTATCCCTTGATTTGTTCGCGCATACTTTTTAGTATTCCGCCGGTGGTCGGAAACAGTCTGGCACGGCTTTCTTCGGTATTGTCAAGATTTTTTTCGAGTGTAATTTTTTCGGCCTCAAACCATTCTGTCAGCTCCTCAAAGGTTAAAACCGCATCAACAATATCTCCGTAATAGTCGGCTTCATCCTTTTTGGAAAGGCAGGGTCCGATAAATACGGTTTTTGCGTCAGGATATCGCTTTTTTATATCCATACAGTGTGCCTGCATTGGAGATGCGGTATGAGCCAGATATGGGAGAGTACCGGGGAAATATTTTTGTATAAGCAGATTAACAGAATGGCAGCAGGAAGAAATAAGGATATCGGGTTTATCCTCCTTAAGCATTCGATTGTATTCGTTTTTTACAATAGTTGCACCCAAAGCTGTCTCCTCTGCATCAAAAAAGCCAAGCTTCTTAAGTGCTTTTTTCATGGATTCTATGCCGACTCCCTCATAATTTGCAATAAAAGACGGAGCAAGACTTGCGATAACAGGAGATCCGCTGTTTATTAATACTTTTACCTTTTCGGTTTCGTCTGCAATCTCCTTTGCGTCTTGCGGACAAACAACAAAGCACTGACCGCACAATATACATTCGTTTCCTACAATATGAGCCTGATTTCCGGAAAAACGTATGGATTTTACAGGACAGTGTCTAATACATTTATAGCAGTTTTTGCAGTTGGATTTTTTTAGTTTAAGCCATTGTGCCATATGCTTTAGTCTCCTTTTTTAGCTTTTCGTTACAGTGCTTAAGATATGCTCTTTAAAAAAGCTGTCAAAGCCCTGCGGAGTAATTCCGGTATAAATATCATCGTTTACTTGTATTGTAACACCTTCACGGTTACATTTGCCTGTGCAAAAGCTTCCGCCTAAGGTAACCTCATCTTCAATTCCATGCTCCTTTACTGCTTTTTGAAGCATTTCGACAATCTCCTGAGATCCCTTAAGATGGCAAGAGCTTCCTATACACACAAGTACAATAACCATAAAACCACCTCTTTAATTTTTTTCAAGACAAAGGGGCTGATGCAAGCAGCAACCCCTTTGATTTGTACTAAAATTTTGAAAGAACTTCTTTTTTGAAAAAATCATCTACGGTGTCGGGAGACACGGAACAAAACTTGTCGTCAACCGTTACGCAAACACCGTCGGCACATTTTCCCATACAAAAAGTACCGCCGAGCGTTACCTCATCCTTTAAATTGTTTTCGGCAATAAGAAACTGGAGCTGTTCAACAACCTGTCTTGAGCCTTTTAAATGACATGAGCTTCCGATACATACTGTTATTTTCATCTTACTTTTCCTCTCGTTATTATTCGTAATCTACTACGTTTACCCAAGAATGCAAAAATTCTCTTTCTTCGGGTTTTCCCTTAACCGACTGCGATGCTGCCACAATAGGCATCCAGCTTTCGACGTACTGCCTTGCGGTATCGCTTTTTTTGCAGAACATATCAAGATACTTTTTAGCGCCGTCAATATTGCCGTCAAGCCAGAAAAGAAGATAAGTTCTCGCAACATCCGCCGAGGCGTTTCCCTTTGTTGCATGGGACCAGTCGAGAATATAGGGTGTGCCGTCTGATGTTATAATAATATTGCTTGGATTAAAGTCACCGTGGCATACCTTATTGTGTTTGGGCATTGAGTTAAGTCTTGTATGAAGCTCATAGCGTGTTGTGGCATCTAAATCGGTCTGACTGATTTTTCTGTCCATTTTGTCCTTAAGACTGTTAAGCTCCGGAGCTTTCATGCTGTGAACTTTCATCTGAAGATCAACAAAAAGCTCTAAATACTCGTCAAACTTGTCGGGATTTTCTTCCATAAGACGTGCAAGGGTTTTCCCTTCAATATATTCGGAAACGATAGCCCATTTTCCATCAATTGTGGTAACTGATTTGATTTTGGGAATATTAAGACCGGTTTCCTCTATTTTTGCCTGGTTAAGCGCCTCGTTTAAAATGTCTGCCTTTGAAAAGTCGGAATCGAATACCTTAACGGCAAGATCACCGTCACGATATACAGTTTTGTTTGTTCTTACAGCAATAATTTTATCCAGCTTCATTATCTTTCACCTCCGTAGTATGCATTTAAATACATTTCTTTAATTTCACTCATAAGGGGATATCTCGGATTTGCTCCGGTACACTGATCGTCAAATGCCTGTTCTGTCATTTTGTCTAATTTGGCAAGGAATTCCTTTTCATCAACACCGTATTCTTTGATGGTTTTCTTTATACCAACTCTCTCTTTAAGTTCATCTATAGCCTTGATGAGGTTTTCGAGCTTTTCTTCATTGTTTTTGCCTTTAATACCGAGATAGTCTGCAACCTCTGCATATCTTGCAAGTGTGTGAGGATGATCATACTGCGAGAAGGTACCCATTTTAACCGGGGTTTCCGAAGCGTTAAAGCGCAGCACCTCATCAATCATAAGTGCATTTGCCACACCGTGGGGAAGGTGATAAAAAGCACCAAGCTTATGTGCCATAGAGTGACATACGCCCAAAAATGCATTTGCAAATGCCATACCTGCCATTGTTGCCGCATTTGCCATCTTTTCTCTCGCTTTAACATCTGTGAGACCGTTGTCATAAGCAGCAGGAAGATTTTCAAATATCATCTTTAGGCTGCGCAGTGCAAGACCGTCTGTGTAGTCGGTTGCCATCAATGAAGCATAGGCTTCGAGAGCGTGAGTAACCGCATCGATACCCGATGCTGCGGTGAGCCCCTTTGGAGCGGTCATATGCATATCGGTGTCGACAATTGCCATATTGGGGAGGAGCTCGTAGTCTGCAAGCGGATACTTAACTCCCGTTTTTTCATCTGTGATAACGGCAAACGGTGTAACCTCGGAGCCTGTTCCCGCAGAGGTGGGAATTGCAATGAAGTATGCCTTTTCTCCCATCTTGGGGAAAGTATAAATACGTTTTCTGATATCACAAAATCTCATTGCCATATCCATGAAGTCAGCCTCGGGATGTTCATAGAGTACCCACATAATTTTAGCCGCGTCCATGGCCGATCCGCCGCCGAGAGCTATAATGCAGTCGGGAGCAAAGTTTGTCATGATAGCTGCACCTTCCTTAGCACAGGCAAGCGTCGGGTCAGGCTCAACATTAAAGAAGGTTTCGTGAACAACGCCCATTTCATCAAGTTTGTCGGTAATATTCTTTGTATATCCGTTTTTATAAAGGAAACTGTCTGTTACAATGAAGGCTCTCTTTTTGCCCATAACGTTTTTAAGTTCGTCAAGTGCAACAGGGAGACAACCTTTTTTAATATATATCTTTTCGGGAGCTCTGAACCAAAGCATATTTTCTCTCCTCTCGGCAACTGTTTTTATATTTATAAGATGCTTAATTCCAACGTTTTCGGAAACTGAGTTACCGCCCCATGAACCGCAGCCGAGGGTGAGCGAGGGAGCAAGCTTAAAGTTGTATAGATCGCCGATGCCGCCCTGTGAAGAGGGAGTATTGATAAGAATACGGCAGGTCTTCATTCTATGAGTAAATTTTTCGAGCTTTTCTGTTTCGGTCATTTCATTAATATAAATCGACGATGTGTGACCATAACCGCCGTCTGCAATAAGATGTTCAGCCTTGGCAAGTGCGTCGTCAAAGCTTTTTGCCTTATACATTGCAAGTACGGGAGAAAGCTTTTCGTGAGCAAATTCTTCAGAAAGCTCAACAGATTCAACTTCACCGATAAGAATCTTTGTTGTTTCGGGAACAGTAACATTTGCAAGAGCTGCTATCTTATATGCCGATTGACCAACGATTTTTGCATTCAGCGCGCCGTTTATAATAATAGTCTTTCTAACCTTTTCGGTTTCGGCAGGGTCAAGGAAGTAACAGCCGCGTGCCGCAAACTCCTTCTTTACGGCTTCATATACCTTTTCAAGAACAATGCATGACTGTTCTGATGCACAAATCATACCATTGTCAAAGGTCTTTGAATGTATGATGGAATTAACAGCAAGGATAATATCAGCCGTATCATCTATGATAGCCGGAGTATTGCCGGCACCTACTCCCAAAGCAGGCTTGCCGCTTGAATAAGCAGCCTTAACCATTCCGGGACCGCCGGTTGCGAGAATTATGTCGGCTTCTTTCATAACAAGATTTGTCATTTCGAGGCTCGGAACATCAATCCATCCGATAATTCCCTCGGGAGCACCGGCAGCAACCGCTGCTTCCAAAACAATTTTGGCTGCCTCAATTGTCGAGTTCTTTGCCCTGGGGTGAGGGCTAATAATTATACCATTTCTTGTTTTAAGCGAAATGAGTGTTTTGAAAATTGCTGTTGAAGTAGGGTTGGTTGTAGGAATAACCGCTGCAACAAGCCCGATAGGCTCGGCAATCTTTTTAATGCCGTATGCCTTGTCTTCTTCCAACACACCGCAGGTTTTTGAATTGCGGTATGCATTATATATATATTCGGAGGCATAATGGTTTTTTATAACCTTATCCTCTGCTACGCCCATTCCGGTTTCTTCTACCGCCATTTTTGCAAGCGGTATTCTTGCTTTGTTTGCAGCCGTTGCCGCTGCCAAAAAGATTTTGTCAACCTGCTCCTGAGTATAGTTTGCAAATATCTCCTGCGCTTCTTTTACGCTTTTGATTTTTGCCTCAAGAGTCTCTACGCTGTCTACAATTTCATAAGCTGTCTTTTTCATTGAAATCTTCCTCTCTTTCAATCCTTTTTACACCTTTTCTAATCTTTGTTAATATTTTAACATTCTTTTTTCCCTTTGTAAAGTGTACATTTTATATAGGGGGTATATAAAAAATAATATACCCTATTTTTTGTAAAATTACAAATCTCACAGTATGTTTCGTTTGGAATTGCAAAGTTCGGTAATAAAAGCTTTATCAAGTTTGGTAAAACGGTAGTTTTTGCGATATATTAATACATCACGATATATTTTATTGTTGTCGATGCAGTGTTTTTGAACCAGCCCGTAACGGTCGAGTATATTTTTGGGTACAGGAGAAACCCACATAAAGGTTTCGCTGTTTTCAAAAAGCAGATCAAACCGGCAGGCACGCTCAAAAACACAGATTTTTCTGCTTGTACAATTTGCAATCTCATCTTTTTTCATCTCGGACAAAGGCAAAAACGGAAAAAACGGTTCTTCGTGGGTAATCTCGATATAAGGCGCAAGATCACCAAAGTGAATTTCGGAAAGCTTTGCAAGAGAACTGCGACTGTTCATTACAAGAACATATTTAAACTCTGATATAAGCTCATATAAAAGTTCCTTTTCCTCAAGCATTTCCTTACATATTTTGTCGTGATTTGCAGCATAACGGATAATTCCCAAGTTACATTTTGACTGCATAACACTTTTTAGGATCTTGGAAGAATCGGTTTCTTCGTATAATATTTCTGACGGGGTCGGCTTTAGGTTTTTTGAAAAATGAGCAAAAGCATCGGAAATATAGCTTGCCCTTGGGACAGATACCGAAAAATTCTGCTTGTGGGTAAATCCGGTTTTGTATATATTTTCAACCTCTTCAATCTGATTTAAAATTTTTTTTGCATGAGATAAAAATTCTTCGCCCTCGGTAGTAAGAAAAATCCCCTTTGCGGAGCGCTCAAATATTGTAATACCGAGTGATTCTTCCAGCTCCTTTATGGCACGGCTCAGGTTGGGCTGCCCCATCAAAAGCTTTTCGGACGCTTTGCTTATGGATCCTGACCTTGCAACCTCAAGCGCATATTTTAAGTGCTGTATATTCACTGATTACCACCGCCTGTAAATTAATTGGAGGAAAGAAATTTTTTCATTTCCGATAAGTGCTTTATTGCAATTTCTCTACCTATGCTGTATGCTGCTTCAAGCTTGTCTTTTTTGTGTTCAACACGCTTAATCGGGAGAGATTTTTCGGGACGGATAACAAACACCTCTCCGTTTTCTTCTTTTTCACAAATATATTTTATGGTTTCGTTATAAACATTGTGTCTGTTTTCGATTGCTTTAAGGAGCTGTGGATATTTTTTCAGCGCCACATTAATAACCGGCATAAGAGAGTTTGCTTCTTTAATATACCCTTTCGGTTGGGTAAGAATAACAACGTTTCTGTCAAATCCTATGCTTTCAAAATATTTTATAGGAATTGAGTCGGAAATACCGCCGTCCAAAAGCTTGTAGCCCTCTACTTCAACAATTTTTGCCGCCAAGGGCATTGAGGCGGAGGCCCTCACCCATTCTGGAAAATCATTGTCGGCACTTTCAATTTTTTTGTATACCGGATTTCCGGTTAAGACATCGGTACAAACCACATAAAATTCCATGGGGTTTTCGTTAAAGGCCTCATTATCAAAAATATCAAGCTTTTCGGGAATTTGATGATAGCAAAAGTCCGCACCGTATAAATCGCCGGTAAAAATAAGAGAACGGAGGCTGCAGTATCTTTTGTCGCGGCAGTATTTTATGTTATAGCGCTTTGCTCTGCCTATCTGTTTTGATTTAAAGTTGCTGCCGAATGCAGCTCCTGCGGAAACTCCGATTGCCCCGTCAAAGGTTATATCGTTTTCAAGAAATACGTCGGTTACGCCTGCGGTAAACATTCCGCGCATCGCGCCGCCTTCCATAATAAGCCCTGTTTTCATATATAAATCCTCCATATGGACTTTTTGTAACTAATGTTTGGAAAGTATTTTAAAGCCTTTTTTCAATAAGCGGCAAAGCCGCGTCATTCAACGTTTTCAGTGGGAGATTGAACTCCCACTGAAAAAATTAAATGTCACCCGCCGCCTATAGAGGCGGGGGACATCTTAATTTAGTTATATTGTAATCAGTATAACATAGAACTTAAAATTTTTCAATCCTGAAAATGGCTGTTTTTCATTATCTTTCTATAGTATTATCGGAGTATAATCCTTTATATGCTCTAATCCACACTTATCTTAAAGGAGATACAGCTAATTTCACAGGCAACTATTTGCCTAAATTATTCTCACGGGAATAATAAAACAGATATTGCTGAGCGACGCCTGCATAAGCACCGAAATATTCGCTGGCAAACCTTTCGATTTGCTTTGTTGTGGCTTTGTTGTCAAGATAAAGAGTCTGAACAGTTCTCTTTACCCATACATCAATCGGAAACGCTTCCTTTTTGCCGCTCGAAAAAAGCAAAACGCAATCGGCAACCTTGGGACCGACACCTTTGATCTTCATAAGCTCATTTTTGGCATCTTGATAAGACATAGACGAAAGGCTGCAGATATCAACCTCGCCGCTTTTTACCTTTTGAACAGCATCTACAATGTATGCTGCTCTATATCCGGCTCTGAGTGGGGCAAGGTCTGCTTCGGTTATATCTGACAGCTGCTCTGCGGTCGGAAATGCATAGTATACCCTATTGTCAAATTCTTTCTTTTCGCCATACATCTGTGAAAGTGCGGCTACAATTTTTTTGATTCGAGGAATGGCATTTTGTGTAGAAATGATAAACGAAATCAGGCACTCAAATATTTCCTGATTCAATATTCTTATTCCCCAGCCAAAATCAATTGCTTTTCTGACACTGTCGTCATGTGAAACGGCTTTTTTTATTTTACTGTAATCTGTATCTAAATCAAGATAATGTTTCCATTGATTTTCATACTCGGAAAGTGTTATATTCTTTATAACGGCAATACCGTCGGAGCATGAGATATTCACCGGTTTGGAAAAAGCAATACCGGTATAGCTTCCGTCGGGCTCTGCCTCCCACCTGAAACACTGACCGCACATGAAGGTATGCTCAGGGCTGAAATCGCTGATGCCCTCTATTATTACTGCATTATTTGTTTCTGTAGCTTTCATTTGAATCACCAATCTGATTTTAACAGAAATCATCCGCATAATCAACCAAAATTTTTTATTTTTTTACATAAGTCATTTAAGTGTACCATATTTGATATATTTTGATTTTGTTATTTTGTATATTATTTTTCAAAAAAGGTTTTCTTTTTTTGAAAAATTGTGATATAATAGAATAGCTAAGTTATAAATTGCCAAAGGAGTATCGTGAACAAATATGAAAAAAAGAGTTTGTGTTATATTCGGAGGGGAATCCAGCGAATATGAAATTTCCTTAAAATCAGCTTATTCTGTGCTTAATAATCTAAATCAAAATCTTTTTGAAATTATTACTGTAGGAATTCGCAGAGACGGCAAATGGTATTTATTTGACGGAGATTGGAACAATATTGTAAGTGACAAATGGTATTCGGATGAGCTGTGCGAAGTAAGCATTTTGCATGGCAGCAAGGAACCATACCTGATAAAGCTATGTTGTGACGGTACATATGAAAAAATATATTTTGATGTAGCTTTTCCGGTGCTGCACGGCAAAAACGGCGAGGACGGAACCATTCAGGGCTTATTTGAGCTTTCATCCATAAAATATGTTGGTGTGGGAGTAATCGCTTCGAGTGTGGGAATGGATAAGACATTTACAAAAATTATCTTTAAAAATGCCGGCATACCTCAGGCAGACTGGGTGGTAATATCATCACACGAGAAAGGCTCACTTGATTCAAAAATAAACGAAATAGAAAACAAGCTCAAATATCCGGTGTTTATTAAGCCTGCAAATGCCGGCTCTTCAATCGGAATCGGCAAGGCAAAATCCAGAGATGAGCTGATATCGGCAATAGAAGAAGCATTCAGACATGACCGCAAAATATTGGTGGAGGAGCTTTTGACCGGACACGAGGTAGAATGTGCCGTTCTCGGTAACAGAGGCAATGTCAGGGCATCGTGCGTTGGCGAAATAGTGGCATCGCAGGAATTTTATACATATGATGCAAAGTACAGCAGTGACAGCACCAGCGAGCTCCATATACCGGCTAAAATAAGTGATATATATTCGGAAAAAGTGAGAGAATATGCAGTTAAAGCATTTGAGGCTCTTGACGGGAAGGGACTTTCAAGAGTGGATTTTTTTGTTGATGAAGAAAAAGAAAAAATGTGGATAAATGAGATTAATACCCTACCCGGCTTCACCAACATCAGCATGTATCCGAAATTAATCGAAGCATCCGGCACCGCATATGATAAGCTTCTTGAAGAACTTATATACATAGCGCTTGAGGATTAAAAAGTAACAGGAGATAAGGATATGGAAGATAAATATATTGTTTCAATAAAGGGGTATCAGTCTTACGAAGAAGACAATGAAAACACCGATGTACAGCTTACTACAGAGGCAGACTTTGAAAAGCAGGACGGCGTTTATTTTATAGACTATGAGGAATCGGAAATTACGGGGCTAGAGGGCACAAAAACATCTATAGAAATCGGCAGCAACTATGTATCACTTCAACGAAACGGCTCGGTAAATACCCAGATGCTTTTTATGAAAAACAGAAAAACATCTTCATACTACAATACACCCTACGGAAATATGATGATAGGTATTTTTACCGACAAATTAAACATTGATGTATCGGACAACGGCGGAAAGGTAAATGTTGATTATTATCTTGATGTAAACAATTCGACACGCAGCAAAAACAATTTTGAAATAGAAATAAGGAGACCGAACATATGAAAAACATTATAGCAGAAACCAAGTCACATATATGCAGCGTTATATATCATGCTGTTGAAAACATTGGAACAAAGCTAAACATAGATGATGAGATGAGCAAAGCAGCACTCGGCGTTGAAATAGAAACCGAAATCCCCAAAGAAAAAAAACACGGTGATTTTTCTTCAAATATTGCAATGAAGCTGACCAAAATCCTCAAAAATTCACCTGTAAATATTGCAAAAGCTCTAATTGAATGTATGGATACAAACGACACATATATAGAAAAAATTGAAATTGCCGGACCGGGATTTATCAATTTTTATCTTAAGAGCTCCGGAATATACGATGCACTAAAAGCGGCATATACTCTCGGTGACGATTTTGGAAAGCTCGATATAGGCAAGGGCAAAAAGGTTATGGTAGAATTTGTAAGTGCAAATCCGACCGGTCCGATGCATATGGGCAATGCAAGAGGCGGTGCGCTTGGCGACAGTCTGGCAAGTGTTCTTGAAATGGCAGGATATGATGTAACAAGAGAGTTTTATGTAAACGATGCCGGTGCGCAGATAGAAAAGTTTGCAAATTCGCTTGAAGCAAGATATATTCAGGCTCTCAAGGGCGAAGATGCAGTTGAATTTTCGCAGGACTGGTATCAGGGAAATGATATAAAGGTTCATGCACAAAACTTTATTGAAATTTACGGCGACAAATATCTGGATTGCAGCTGTGAAGAAAGAAGAGCAGCGCTGGTGGCATACGGACTTGAAAAAAACATTGCAAAGCTCAAAACTGACCTTGAAAATTACCGTATAAACTATGATGTTTGGTTTAACGAAAGCAAAATACATGAAAACGGAGAGGTTGCCGAAACAATTGAGCTTCTCAGAAACAGCTCTCTGACATACGAAAAAGATGGAGCTCTGTGGTTTAAATCAACCGAATTTGGAAGCGAAAAGGACGATGTTTTGATAAGAGCAAACGGCTTTCCAACATATTTTGCCGTTGATATTGCATACCACAGAAACAAGTTTGAAAAAAGAGGCTTTGATAAAGTTATCAACATATGGGGTGCAGACCATCACGGTCATGTTGCACGAATGAAGGGAGCAATGGAGGCAATAGGCTGTGACAGCTCAAAGCTTGAAATAATCATTATGCAGCTCGTGAGACTGGTAAAGGGCGGCGAAGCTGTAAGAATGTCTAAAAGAACCGGTGAAATGATTACATTATCGGATCTTGTTGAGGATATCGGCATTGATGCGGCAAGATTTTTCTTTAACCTGCGCCAGGCAGGAAGCCATCTGGAGTTTGATCTGGATCTTGCAATTGCCCAAAACAATGACAACCCTGTATTTTATGTGCAGTATGCACACGCGAGAATTGCAAGCATAATACGCAATCTTGCCGAAGAAGGAATTACACTTGACGATATAGAAAATATTGATTTAACACTTTTGAAAGAAAAAGAAGAAACCGAGCTTATTGAAAAAATAATTTCGTACCCAAACGAAATTTATTTGAGTTCAGTATCAATGGAGCCCAGCAAGCTCACAAGATATGTTATGGATCTGTCGGCGCTTTTTCATTCTTTCTATAACAGCTGCAGAGTTAAATGCGATGATGCAAGGCTCATGCAGGCAAGATTACTTTTGTGTCATACAACAAAAAATGTAATAAAGAATGTATTTGGAATACTGAAAATTGACGCACCGGAAAAAATGTAGTATTTAACAAAATTTATTATACGGGAGTGAACAAAAGTGAAAAAAATACTTTCGCTGATAATTTCTGTCATATTTACAGTGCAGGCTTTGGGTATAGGATATGCATATGCAAACGAAGTAAATACAGAAGAAACGCCCGCATCAGACAAATCCCAAGCGGAAGCAAATATCTATTTTGACCTTGCAGTGAGTCTCATTATGTCAAATTATAAATTTGATGTAAATCGCGAGGATTTGTATAGAGCAGCAATTGAGCATTTGCTTAAAGAAAATCCGGAGCTGCTCGAAAAGGCGTTTGAGGGGTTATTTGGCTCACTGGACAAATATTCAACCTACTACACTCAGGAGCAGCTCGACAGCTTTTTCAGTAATATTAGCGGTGAATTTTGCGGAATTGGTGTTATAATAACCTCGACAGATGAAGGACTGCTGGTTACAACCGTCTATGACGACAGCCCGGCAAAGGAAGCAGGTATCATTGCCGGCGATATAATCAGCAAGGTTGGTGATTTTTCGCTTGCGGGAGTAGATGTGGCTATTGCTCAAAGCAAAATCATAGGAAAAGAAAACACACCGGTAAATCTTACGATTATCAGAAACGGTGTAAGCTTTGAAACAAATATAATAAGGCGAAAAATTGTTATAGAATCGGGATTTTATCAAACAGTGGCAAATGATACAATCGGATATATTGAGCTGGACGATTTTAATGAACACGCCTGCGAATTTGTTAAAAAAGCACTTGATTCTTTTGACCAAAAAGGAATTACAAATATAATTTTGGATTTGAGAAACAATCCGGGAGGTTCTGCCGAAGTTATGGTAGATATCAGCTCATTGTTCATACCTACCGGTCCGGCAATACACTTTGAATTCAAAAATCCGTTCCGAAACAAAACTCTGTATGCATATAACGAAAATGTAAAGTATAAGCTTGCAGTTCTTGTAAACGAAAACAGTGCAAGTGCATCGGAGGCCTTTTCGGCTGCAGTTCAGGACACCGGTGTGGGCATAGTTGTGGGAACAAAAACATTTGGTAAGGGCACTATGCAAAATATTACAAAATTTAAAATCGGCGGCGGAGTTAAGCTTACCGAGGCGGAATTTCTTTCACCAAACAAAAGACATATAAACGGAATTGGTGTAAGCCCCGATGTTTATGTTGAAGATAAAATCGTGGATTATCATAATTCAAACTACACAAAAATTACATATGACAGAGTGATGAAAAGCGGAGACAAGGGGAAAGACGTTTATGCCCTTGAAGAAAGACTGTACTTTTTGGGTTATAATATTGGTCTGCCCGATGAAATATATGATGAGCGTACTCATATTGCCGTTTATAACTTTCAGAAATCAACCGAGCTTTATCCCTACGGCGTGGCAGATATAACCACCCAGCTGAAGCTCGAAGAGGTTTTAAACGCAAACAAGGTTATACAAAATGACTCGCTAACTAAAGCAATAGATATCTTTTTAAATCATGATATAAATGAATTTAAACAGGATTGGTCAAGCAGCTCGGAGGAGTAATTTTTGAAAAATGAGATGTGGCTATAAGTAATTAGCCATCCCCCGTTTTCATTTTGAAATTGTGCGGTATGTGCAGTTTGAAATATAGCGAATATTCAAACCGCACATACCGATGCATCGGCTTATGGCATTAACTCAACCAATCCCCTATCAAAGTTATAAAAAAATCTTTGAAGTTTAGTTTTGTTATATCTTCACGACAAATCAGCTTAATATTTTTTACATTTTTACCGTCTATGTTTACATTGAGGCTCCCGAAGGATTGATTTTTCTTAACAGGAGCCTTGATTTTTTTTGGCTGATTTAGCTCTATTGAGCTGTCGGTGTTTGCATTTTTGCATTTGAGATAATAATAGTCCTCAGCCGGGTAAAGCTCTGCCGACCTTGCTCTGCCCTTTTCGACCGTGATATTCCCTGCCTTTTTTTCTTTTGAAACAAGCTCTGTAATCTCATAATTGGCAAAGCCGTAGTTAAGCATAGATGACGCATCTGCATTTCGAGACTTGGAGGTTTCTGCTCCCATGATTACAGCTATCAGATGCATGTTGCCCCTTTTCGCCGTTGCGCTTATGCAAAATCCAGCTTTGGATGTGCTGCCGGTTTTCAGCCCTGTTGCTCCGTCGTAAAACCTTATGAGCTTGTTGGTATTGGATAAAGTAAACTGCCCATTGCGGAGCGAATCCATCCAAATGCCCGTAAACTGAAAAATATCTTCGTGCTTCATTAATTCTCGTGACATTATAGCAATATCTCTTGCAGATGAATAATGTCCCTCTACATCCAATCCGTTGCTGTTTACAAAATTGGTATTGGTCATGCCAAGCTCAGCTGCTCTTTTATTCATTCTCTGTACAAAGGCGTCTTCTGTGCCGCATATGTGCTCTGCAATGGCTGCCGCAGCATCATTACCGGAGGCAACGGCAATCCCCTTTAGGATATCGCGCACGCTAAGCTGTTCTCCTTCGTCGAGAAATATTGTGCTGCCGCCATACCCCTTTGCATGAGCACTGCCGGTAACAATATCATCATAATCCATATTTCCGTCTGAAATTTCTTCCATAGCCAAAAGCATTGTCATTATTTTGGTTACACTGGCAAGAGGTCTTCTCTCATCAGGATTTTTTTCGTAAAGCACAGTACCTGTGGAATAGTCAACAAGTATGCAGGAGGGAGCGCTTACATTCAGTGGGGATTCCTCTGCACAGGCAGTTTTATATACCATGCAGGTATTTAATGCTAAAGTAACAATCAATAAGTATATAAATTTTTTCATATAACAAACACCACCCATATACTTATATGAGCATCTGCTTGTCTTATATTACATATAGCTTATAAACAAAAATTATTTAAAAAATTTATATGAGCCTGCAATTTTTAGAGTCTCTCCGGCTTTGAGCTCAATCGGATTATCTGAATTAATAAGATTAAAGTAGGTTTTGCCGTAATCTGTAGTAAATACGGTATAATCTTTGTTGGCAAAATTCACTTTCTCACTCATAAGACTAAAATCCATATTCATTTTAAGATTGAATATATCACCGTAAAACACAGCTGTGTCGCAAGAGCTGTCGCTTACTGATTCAAAACTTAGAGAATGAACGTATGAATCTGAATGTTCATCGCCGTACTGCACTGTGTTAAATATACCCTTTGCAGGAAATTGAAGACCGTAATATCTTTCGATAACTATATCCTCCAAGGCTGTTAAGGTATTTTCTACTGTCCATGTTTCGCCGTCAAACCAAATTGATATGTTCTCTGTAAGCACTTCTCTGCCGGATCCGTCAAACCTTTTGGTATTGGTTGCCTGAATATAATTTTTGTATTCTACCTGCACAGACTGAAACAAACCGCTGTATTCTGAGACGAGTGAATTGTCAACAGAAAATTTAATATAATCTGTGCGTCCCGTAGCTGAGCCACCGTATCCCGTATTGTTGTAGCAATGATTGCCGCCGGTAAAATCGGCATTGTAAGGCAAATCACCGTCAGCATTATTCAAAGCACGGACAATATAGGGAGACATCAAATCTGTATCAAACTGAAAATATCGAACCGGTATATATTCTTCTGAATATTTTGTCATTGCCGATGCACAATAGAAGTCAAACAATGAATTAGGTCCTCTTTTTTTCATCACAAGCTTTAATGCTCCCGAAGCATCCTCCCAGGGCTGAATAATTGTTGCCTCTCCCTCGCTTACACTGATGCTACACCTATTTTTTAGCATCGTCATAATTTTGGCTGTCAAGGTTGCAAATTCTGCTCTTGTAATTTTTGCTTTTGGACGAATGGTACCGTCATCATAACCGTTTATGATCTTTTTATCAAAAATTATTTCTGCATACGGCAAATAAACCTGATTGAAATCGGCAGTATCTGTAAAGTGCTGCGAAAGCTTGGGCTCTACTTTTTTGCCTGACATACCGAACATATTTACAACCGAATAAAACATCTCTTCCCTAATCATGGGGCAATCGGGCGAAAAAATCTTTTTGCCCATATCGTCATACACATCAAGAAACAGCTCGTCTGTAAGATTTGCATATGGATAGTACCATTTGTCTGCTGATACATCACTGTATACGGATTGATCAAAAGAGCTTATGTTTAAACCAAGTGCTGTACAAAAAATCTTTGCAGCTTCAGCATTTGTAACAAAATCATTCGGTCTGAAATTACCGTCAGAATCTCCTGATATAATTTGCTGACTGTAGAGCTCCATTACAGAATTATATGCCCAATGCTCAGGCGAAAAATCGCTGAATACCGTCCTTGGGTTATATGCATATGTATTGGTATTTATCGTAAAAGTAACAAAAGCAACAACAAGTATTGCACACAAAAGCTTTGTTTTCATATTCAGAATCCGAGCCGTTTCCATTAAAATATATCAGCTTGTTCCAAAACAGAAACTCCGTTTTTTACAAGTGCATCCGTAGCCTTTTTATTATCATCCACGCGGAAAATCATATATGCCTTTGACGGAGCGGAGGACATAAAAGCATATGTATACTCTACGCTGACATCGGCATCATTCAAAATCTCAAGAACCGATGCCATTGCACCGGGGGTATCGTCAATTGAAACCGCTAAAACAGATGTTGCTGTTGCTGTATAGCCCTCGGCCTTCAGAATTTCTCTTGCGCCGTCAGGATTGTCGGTGATTATTCTGAGTATCCCAAAATCCTGAGTATCTGCAATTGAAAGGGCTCTTAAATTTATTTTGCTATTGGCAATAAACCTTGTAACTTCTGCAAGAGAACCTTTTTTATTTTCCAAAAAAACAGCTATTTGCTTAACACTCATTACTATTCTCCTCTCTTTATAGAAACCGAAAATTAATCATGCAGCTTACGCTTGTCTACCACTCTAACTGCCTTACCTTCACTTCTGGCAATGCTCTTTGGTGGAACAAGATGCATCTTGGGATTGATTCCGAGCATTGTTTTCATTGCTGCAGCAAGCTGCTTTTCTTTGCCGGCAATTTCTTTGACTGTGTCTGAGAACTGCTCGGAATTAAGCTCAACGTATATATCAAGAGTATCGTTATTGTTTTCTCTGTCTACCTCTATACGGTAGTTGGGTGAATATCCCTGCTCCAAAAGAACTGTTTCTATCTGTGATGGGAACACATTTACGCCTCTAATAATGAGCATATCGTCACTTCTGCCCATAGGCTTGGTCATTTTTATCAGAGTTCTTCCGCATGAGCACTTTTCTCTCTTAAGCACACAAATATCTCTTGTTCTGTATCTTATGAGCGGGAATGCCTCTTTGTCGAGAGTCGTGAATACAAGCTCACCCTTTGCCCCTTCGGGCAGAACCTCTCCGGTATCGGGATCGATAATTTCGGGAATGAAATAATCTTCATTGATATGCATACCGGTCTGGGCACTGCATTCAAAAGAAACACCGGGGCCGCACATTTCGGTAAGACCATATATGTCATACGCTTTGATGCCAAGAGTCTTTTCGATATCACGACGCATTTCCTCTGTCCAGGGTTCTGCTCCGAATATACCGGCTTTGAGTTTTATATCGTCGGCCGACAAGCCCATTTCATGCAAACTTTCGCCTATGTATGCAGCATACGAAGGTGTACAGCAAAGAATAGTTGAACCAAGATCGCGCATAAACTGAATCTGTCTTTCGGTATTTCCCGATGACATGGGCAGGGTCAGCGAACCGACTTTGTGTGAACCGCCATGAAGACCTGCACCACCTGTGAAAAGACCGTAGCCGTAGCACACCTGGCATACATCATCTTTTGTACCGCCTACTGCCATAATTGCTCTTGCACAGCACTGCTCCCATACGTCAACATCGTGCTGAGTATAAAACACAACAACTCGTTTGCCGGTTGTACCGCTGGTTGACTGAATTCTAACACACTCGGAAAGCGGCTTTGCCAAAAGACCATACGGATATGCATCTCGAAGATCCGACTTTGTCAGAAAAGGAAGCTTATGAAGATCGTCAACAGACTTGATATCATCGGGCGAAACTCCCTTTTCATCCATAATTTTTTGATAATAAGGCACATTTTTGTATGCGTGCCTCACTTGTTTTACGAGGCGCTCATTTTGAATCTCTCTGAGCCCCTCTTTTGACATTGTTTCAATGTCTTTTTGATAGTAATTTTCCATTTTATTTTTTCTCCCCTTACATTATAGGTATATTATTTTGCAAAATAATCTATAGCCATTTTGTATCCAAAAGGACCAAAACCGCAAATCTGTCCGACACATGCCGGTGCGGTTACCGATACTTTTCTGAATTCATCTCTTGTGTGAATATTGGAAAGATGAACCTCTATAAATGGCAGCTTAACACTTTTTATTGCATCAAAAATTGCATAGCTGTAATGAGTGTATGCTCCGGGGTTTATAATTACGCCATCGTAGCGGTCAAAATAACACTGCTGAATTTTGTCAATTATTTCACCCTCGCTGTTGCTTTGAAAACAATCGAGATCTATTCCCTTTGTCTTGGCGTATTGTACTGTATCTGAGCATATGCTGTTGTAATCGGCATCGCCGTATATACTTTTTTCTCTTATTCCCAAAAAATTCAGATTAGGGCCCTGCAACAATAAAATTTTCATGAAACTCTCAACTCTTTCGTATTAGAATTTAATGCTATTCATTGAAACACTTGCCGCATTTTGGACAAAAATCATAGCTTTTATCAAATTTAAACCCGCATTGCGCACAGGTTTTCTTATCCATAGCTTCATCCATGGAGCTTTTAAGAATATTTGATTTATCCTTAAGCTCTGAAATTTTTTCGCATATTGAGGTGATTATCTGCTCGGTATCTGCTTCGTCGTCGCCTTCGTAAACGAGCTTACCGATTTGCATATAGCATGCATCAATCTCTGATTTCAATTCAGAAAGCTTAAATTTCATTTTGGTGACCTCTACCATGTTACATGAAACTTCTTTAACCTTATTTGCAGTATCTGACACGCCTTTTTTTATTTTTTGAAAATTAATATTCATAATATCACTCTCCTACATCATTTTAGTTTGTCCAGATAGCTTTTGAACTTATCTTCGGTTATATTTGCGCCGGGGTTATAATATTTTTTATCTATCAGGTTATCGGGCAGATATTGCTGCTTTACATAAGAATTGGGATAATTGTGAGGATATTTGTACCCTATCGCTCTGCCAAGCTTTTGTGCACCGCCGTAGTGTCCGTCTTTTAGATGAGCGGGAATGTCTCCGGCGTTTCCGCTTCTGACATCAGACAGTGCTTCATCTATGGCACAAATTGCCGAATTGGACTTAGGAAGGCAAGCCAGAAAAAGCACAGCTTCTGCCAAAGGAATACGAGCCTCCGGAAATCCCAGCTGCAGAGCCGAATCGACACATGCCTTTGTTACTGTGATAGCAGTTGGATATGCAAGACCTATATCCTCCGCCGAGATGACCAAAAGTCTTCTGCATATAGATATAAGATCGCCGCCTTCAACAAGACGCGCAAGATAATGAATTGCTGCATCGGGGTCGCTCCCGCGGATTGACTTTTGAAATGCACTCAGTGCATCATAGTGATTGTCGGAATCTTTGTCAAAATAAAATGCAGATTTTTGCGTAACATCAAGAGCGTCCTCCTGAGTTATCAAAACAGTCTCATCCATAGAAATAAGCTTGCCCTTTATACACATATCCATAGCTGTGAGCGACTTTCTCACATCACCGTAGGAAGCTCGGGCAATATGACTTATTGCTTCATCGGAAAATTCAATCTTTTTGTTTGGATAGAGCTTTGGAAGAATGCCAACAGCACGCTTTAATGCTATTTCTATATCAGTATATTCAATCGGTTTAAATTCTACAACCGTGCATCTGGACAAAATAGCATTGTATATATAGAAATACGGATTTTCTGTTGTGCTGGCTATTAGTGTGATACGCCCATTTTCGATATATTCAAGCAAGGATTGCTGCTGCTTTTTGTTGAAATTCTGAATTTCATCAAGATATAGCAAAACACCGGATGAGTTTTCTAACGAATCGAGCTGAGAGGCAATATCCTTGATGTCTTTTGTTGATGAATTTGTAGCATTGAGCTTAAAAAGCTTTTTGTTGGTTACAGATGCGCAAATATTGGCAACTGTGGTTTTTCCGGTACCGGACGGACCGAAAAAAATCATGTTTGGAATATCACCGCTATGTATTATATTTGTCAAAAGCTTATTTTTGCCTATAATATGATGCTGACCGACAACATCGTCTATTGATTGAGGTCTGGCAACATCGGCTAAAGGTCTTATCATATTATTTACTCCAATTATGAGCAGTCAAATCAGTCAATAACAATGCTATTGACTGATTTGACTGATTTGATATTATTTGTATAACGGATATTTTTCGGTGAGAGCTTTCACGCCTGCTTTGACCTCGTCTTGACTTTCGCTGAAGGAATTGAGTGTAAGAGAGATAAGGCGCGCTATTGTTTTCATATCTTCTTCTTTCATACCTCTGCTTGTTACAGCGGGAGTTCCGATTCTGACTCCGCTCGTTATGAACGGACTTGTTGTTTCAAACGGAATTGTGTTTTTATTGACGGTAATACCTACTTCGTCGAGCATATGTTCAGCTTCTTTGCCGGTGATATTTTTCTTTCTCAAATCAATGAGCATGAGATGGTTGTCGGTGCCGCCCGAAACAAGGTCAAACCCCTCTGCTATAAGTGCCTCTGCAAGAGCTTTGGCATTATTTACAACCTGCTTTTGATATACTTTGAACTCATCGGTAAGAGCTTCTTTGAGGCAAACAGCCTTAGCCGCAATAATATGCATCAGAGGACCGCCCTGAATACCGGGGAATACTGCTTTGTTTATAAGCTTGGCATGCTCCTCTTTGCACATAATCATACCGCCTCTGGGACCGCGCAGAGTTTTGTGGGTAGTGGTTGTAACAAAATCGGCATATGGTACGGGGCTTGGATGAAGCCCTGCCGCAACAAGACCGGCAATATGTGCAATATCTACCATAAGATATGCATTAACCTTTTTTGCAATCTCGGACAATCTTTCAAAATCTATAACACGAGGATATGCACTTGCACCTGCAACAATAAGCTTTGGACTGCATTCTACAGCCGTTTTTTCAAGCTCATCATAGTCTATCATTGAATCCGCTTCGCTGACACCGTATGACACGATGTTAAAATACTTACCCGAAATATTAACGGGACTACCGTGCGACAAATGACCGCCGTGTGACAAATTCATTCCCAAAACGGTATCTCCGGGATTGAGAACCGCAAAGAAAACAGCGAGATTTGCCTGAGCTCCCGAATGAGGCTGAACATTGGCATGATCACACCCGAACACCTCTTTGGCTCTTTCTATGGCGAGTGTTTCAACTATATCTACACATTCGCAGCCACCGTAATATCTTTTACCGGGGTAGCCTTCTGCATATTTGTTGGTAAGAGGTGTGCCCATTGCTTCGATAACAGCATTGCTTACAAAATTTTCACTTGCAATAAGCTCAATTTTGTTGCGCTGTCTTTCTACTTCCATTTCAATTGCCTCTGCAACCTGAGGGTCAACTTTCTTTATTTCGTTTGTGCTGTACATTATGTATTTTCCTCCAAATTTAATATATATTCTATTATATAATTTTTTTGTTCTTTTTTCAATAGAAAAAGAAAAATTTATATAAAATTTTTTTGTTGAAATAAACATAGGTTTTGTGGTATAATTAATAATACAAAATATAAAGGGTGTGAAATCTTATGAGTTACTCAGCTATTGCCTGCAAATGCCAGGATTGCAACGAAATGTTCCTGGTCAGGCAGCTTATGACAACAGTTATTGACCTCGATACACATGACGCAAATTTATTTTTTGAAAATAATATCAACAAGGTTGTTTGTAAAAACTGCTCAGCCGAATTTACTTTTGAGCTTCCCATGGTCATTTTCAGCCGCAAAGCAAAATTTGCAATAAGGGTTTTGCCGACTTTGACTCCTGACCTTTGTACAGAAAAATTTGCCGCGCCTTACCTTTTGACATGCAGCGAATATAGATTCAGAATTGTTACATATCAGATTGAAGCGATTGAAAAAGCAAAAATTTTTATGTCAAACCTCGACGACAGATATATTGAGTATATAAAGCTTTGTTCATTCAGTGATGCTCAGGCTACACCGATTAACACATTCAATATAATATTCGACAGCATTGATGATAAGAATTTTCATTTTAACCGTTATGACAGCAATAACAACGTCATTGATAAATATAAGATTCCTATTTCGTCATTTGATGAAAGCGATATCAGGTACACAGATTTTGATTTGAAAAAATATTGGAATCAGATTAACAGATTTTCTGTAAAAAGTTATGTAGAGTCGGGAGGTAATTAATTTATGTCAAATTTAAAAAATGCAGTAATAGGTCAGTCCGGAGGTCCTACCACCGTTATAAACGCTTCACTTGCAGGTGCAATCAATAAATACCTTGAAGACGAAAATCACGGCATTATATACGGTGCGGTAAACGGAATCAAGGGAGTTTTGCGCAGCGAATTTGTAAACCTTAACGAAATTTTTGATAAAAAAGAAAACATAGACCTTTTGATGCAGACTCCTTCGTCGTATTTGGGATCATGCAGATATCGTCTGAAAAAAGATTCTGATGAAGAAATTAAAAAAATAATTTCTGTATTCAAAGAAATGGATGTCGGATACTTTTTTTACATCGGAGGTAATGATTCGATGGATACGGTAATGTGTCTATCGGATATATGCCGTGACAAAGGTATAAAGATTATGGGTATACCCAAAACCATAGACAATGATCTGATTGGTACAGACCACTGCCCAGGATATGGCAGCTGTGCAAAGTATATTGCTACATCTGTTTCGGAAATGGCGCAAGATGCAGGCTGCTATGATATTAAAAATGTGTTGGTTGTTGAAATTATGGGCAGGAATGCCGGTTGGCTGACTGCGGCATCTGCACTGGCAAGAGATGAAAAGCTAAGTGCGCCGGATCTGATTTATCTTCCCGAAAAGCCCTTTGATGAGGAAAAATTTTTGTATGATATAAGACAAAAGCTTTTGAATCAGAATACCGTAATAGTTGCTGTATCGGAGGGAATTAAATATTCAGACGGTACATATATAGCCGAGGATTCTAAGGAGACACGAAAAGATATGTTTGGACACGGTCAGTTGGGAGGTGCGGGCAAAAAGCTTGAATTTCTTATAAAAAAGAGACTCGGAATCAAGGTGAGAAGTGTAGAATTGAACATTTTACAAAGATGTGCCGCTCACAACGCATCATTAACAGATATTTCGGAAGCGTTTGGATGCGGATGTGCCGCTGTTGAAGCCGCGTTTAACGGTGAAAGCGGAAAAATGATTTCGATGAGAAGAACGGATTGCAAAAAATATCAAATCGAATATGAATGTTTGGATATTAAAAAAATAGCCAATGGAGAAAAAACTGTGCCGGAAAGCTTTATTTCAAAAAACGGAAATGACGTGACAGACGAATTTGTAAAATATGCTGCTCCGCTTATAATCGGTGAGCGAAACGTAATATACAAAAACGGTAAACCGGCATACATATCCAGATAAAAACCCCATATTAAAAATGAGGCAGGAAAGCCAAATTATGGCTGTTCCTGCCTATTTTACAATAAAATATTTTGTGATAGGGAATTTCAAATTGGCAAAAAAGTCAGCACACTCTTAATTATTGAGCGTTGGGATTTTCTTCGCCCAAAATAATCTTGATATCCTTATACTCTCCCTTTCTATATATCTTGAGAGTTATCTCATCACCCGGATTTTTTTTGTTTTTGATATCATTGATATCATCAACGGTCTCAATCGGCTCGCCGTCACATTCTACAATTATATCACCAATCTTTATACCTGACATATAGGCAGGGCCGTTGGGTGTAAGACTTGAAACATAAACACCGACCTTCATATTGTATGCCTGAGCATCCTGAGAAGTAACAGCTCTGCCGGCAATACCGATAACCGGACGTCCGGTTACATAGCCGTTGTCTATGAGCTCCTGTATTATGGGTTTGGCTTCGTCAATAGGAATAGCAAAGCCAAGCCCCTCGAGAGTATCTGACGAAATTTTGGCTGTATTTATGCCGATAAGCTGACCATATTCATTTACAAGTGCACCGCCGGAGTTGCCGGGATTGATGGCAGCATCAGTCTGAATAAGATTCATGGTCTTATTGTCAATTGTAACAGAACGGTTAAGACCACTTATAATGCCTTGGGTTGTTGTGCCGGCAAATTCCTGACCGAGTGGATTGCCGATGGCAACTGCCGTTTCACCGACTCTTAGAGACGAGCTTGTTCCCATCTGGGCATATGTCAGATTGGAGGCTTCGATTTTGATTACCGCCAAATCGGTTGAAGCATCCAAACCAACAACCTTACCTTCGTACTCTTCGCTGTTGCTGAGTATTACCGATATTTTTGTGGCATTTTCTACAACGTGATTATTGGTAACAATGTAACCATCGGAGCTTATTATAACACCGGAGCCGCTTGACTGCTCAATTTCTTTATTGACATCACCGCCGAAGAAGCCGTAGTAGCCATAGGCGTTGCCATAGGTTGTTTTGTTAACAATACCAACAACGGCAGGACCTACAAGGTCGACAATTTCGGGAGTTGTAAGAACCTTTCCGCTAACTGAATTGAGTGAAGCCTTTTTTCCGTCTACTGTTTTTTCGGAAGCTGAAATGTTATCTTCTACAGAAACCTTTGCACCATTGTTCGCAGATAATCTTGTCTGATTTTTGCCAAACAGGTTAAACTGAGATACCAGCGCGCTTCCGGTAATGGAAACGGTGGCGGTAAGTATCATTGCAACTATTGCTGCAGGCACAGAAACATATCTTTTTGCCTTTTTTTTCTTAAAATTGCTCTTGTAAAACGGCTGTGAGGATATGTTGGCATCTTCATCACCGTGGTACATATAGTACGAATCTGTGCGTTCTTCTTCGGTCTGAGATGTATATGTTGTTCCTGCAGGTTCATCAACTGTGTTATAATCCGAACCGTCTGCAGTATGATACGATTCTTCTTCACTTCCGGAAAAATTTACCGCATCTGCAGCAACACTTTCCTCAGGCTCATTATGAGCAACATTGTTGTCTTCGGGTAACTGATTGTTACCGTCTTGTCTTTCAAATTCATTGTTAAATTCACTCATATTAATACCTCCTACTGTTTTATTAATTTTATATTACAATATAAATTTTAACAAAGTATGAATAAAGTGTAAAAAATAAATCAATTAGATAATTCTGCCGTAAAGGTGAATTTTGTAACCACATTCGGAGTGCTTGTTACATATATATTTTCACCGTGAGCATCAATTATTCGTTTTACAATATACAGACCCAATCCGACACCCGATTTGTCTGTACTTCTGGAATCATCGGTTTTGTAAAATCGCTCCCAAATGAAATTGAGCTTATCCTTTTCTATTCCTTTTCCGGAATTTTCTACCGTGAAAAAGCATTTATTATTTTTTTCACTAAGCTTCAACCTGATTGTTCCGCCTGTATTGGTAAATTTAACAGCATTGTGAACTATGTTTGTAAGCACCTGGGTATACAAATCTTTGTCGGCGTTTACAATACACTCAGGCGAATCGCTGTCAAACTCAACATTAATATCCTTTTTGGTTACTTCTGACTCGAACTTTATTAAAATCACTTTAGCCAGCTCAAGAATGTTAAAATCGGTACGGTTGAGCTTTGTTTTTCCGCGGTCAAAGCGCGAAATATTGAGCAAATCATTAACAAGCCTCGACAAACGCTTTGATTCGGACAAAACAATGGAAAGGTATTTTTCACTGTTTTCTTTGGGAATTGTTCCGTCAAGCAAGCCCTCAACAAAACCGGAAATTGAAGTCATGGGAGTGCGCAGCTCGTGAGATACATCAGATACAAAATCCGAACGCATTCTTTCGAGATTTTCTATACTGTCTGCCATGGCATTTATATTGTCGGCAAGCTCACCGAGTTCATTGCCGGATTTATAATGAACTCTGCGGCTGAAATCTCCTTTGGAAAAAGCTTTTACGGCTGAGTTTATTTTTCGGAGCGGCGACGTTATACTGTTGGTAATAAGATACAGAAAAACGGCCATAAACATTAGTGCCGCGAGCACCATGAGCATAACCTCGAGCAAAACATTGGTAAACAGGCTGCTTATGCTCGGAGCACTTGCTGAACAAAAAACGTACCAGAAGTTGTCTGAGGAGTCACTTTTTACAATTTCGGCAGATGTGATTGTGCCGCCGCCGTATATATCATCAAAAATTCCGGCTGTACGCATTAACGGTCTTTTCCCAAACTTTGATTTTGACAAATAAAAATATTTTTCAAATTCTGAATTGCTGATTTCGACATCGCTCCATATAATGCCACCGTCGGACTCACATACAATCAAGTTATATTTAGTCATATTACTGAATTGCTGTATGGAAGCCTGAAAAAACATGAGCATTTTTCTTGTTGTAAAGTCTAGTGACATTTTGGCAAGCGGGCGGATATTCTCAAGACAGTTGTTCATATCTGCGTAGGTTTCGCTGACAATATTGGATTTTACACTGTAGAAAAAAACGAGAGTCAGAACCAGCATGGAAACAAGCATTACAGATAGTGCTCCAAACACCATGCTTTTTAAAACGCTTTTTCTCATTTATTTCACCTCAAATTTATATCCGACACCCCACACTGTTTTTAAATTCCATTTATCCGATACGCCGTCTATTTTTTCTCTAAGGCGCTTAACATGAACGTCTACCGTTCGTGAATCTCCGTAATAATCATATCCCCAAACCTCGTTTAGAAGCTGGTCCCTTGTGTATACCTTGTTGGGGTGACTGCACATAAAGCAAAGAAGTTCAAGTTCTTTTGGCGGTATATCTACATCAACATTATTTACCTTCATTTCGTAGGTGCTTTTGTTGATATAGAGATTTTCAAAAACCATTGCCTCGTCCTTTTCGGCAACGCCTCCGTAACGGCGAAGCACTGCTTTTATGCGTGCAATAAGCTCTTTGGGCTCAAAGGGTTTTACAATATAATCATCGGCTCCTATTTCCAAACCGAGAATTTTGTCTATAACCTCGCCCTTGGCAGTAAGCATAATAACCGGGATATCACTGGATTTTCTAATTTGCTTTAGGGCGTCCATGCCGCCGAGCTTGGGCATCATTATATCTAATATAACGATTGAAAAATCCCCGGTTGTGACTGCATCAACAGCAGCCTGTCCGTCATAAACGCATACAGAATTGAAGCCGTCTTTTTCAAGATACAATCTAATTAGCTCACATATATTTTTATCATCATCTGCGATCAAAACATTGTTGAAACCATTCATCATTATACCTCATTTCCGATTAGTATATTATATAAAATGCCGCATAAGATTACATCCCTTTTCAACAACTATGCCGGTGGATCTTGCAGTTTTTTCCGTAAAAGTATCTACGCCGGAGGAGACTTCGTTTCGACTGTCATATATAATGTAGGGTACACCGTCACGGGTGTGAGTTCTGAGGCAAAGCGGTGTAGGATGGTCGGGCAATATCATCATTTTGTAATCGATGCCGGCATCGCTGAGAGACTTTCTTAAAAATCCGACCACCTTTTCGTCTATCAGTTCTATTGATTTGACTTTGTTTTCTACCTCGTGGCGATGTCCACATTCATCGGGGGCTTCCATATGAACAAAAACAAAGTCACTTCCGCTTTTGATTGCATCAAGGCACGCCTGAGCCTTACCGTCAAAGTTTGTATGTATATTTCCGGTGGCACCTTCTACATCAATCGAGTTGAGATCGGCACAAATTCCTATGCCCTTTATGAGGTCTACAGCTGAAATAACGCTGCCGCTCAAACCGTAGAGAGATTCAAAGCTTTCGAGCTTAGGCTTTCTGCCCTCACCCCAAATCCAAATTGAGTTGGCTTTTTTGAGACCTCTTTTGGCGCGTTCTATATTAACCGGATGATTATTTAGAATATCATAGCTTTTTTTCATCATATCAAAAAGCGGCCTGCTGTTTTCGTCATCGGTTATATAATCGCCAATTCTTTTTTCGAGAATATCATGGGGCGGAGTTAGTGTAAATTTATCGGGACCGTTATCCCACACAAGGGCGTGACGGTAGCTGACGCCCGGATAAAAAGAATATGTTTCATTTCCGAAGGCTTTCTGAACAGCTTCTATGAGTATGCGAGACTCTTCGGAAGTAATTTCGTCTGCGCTGTGGTCGGTGATTATTTTATCGCAATAATTTTCTTGCTCCTCGGTCACGTTAACAACATTACATCTAAAAACCATATCTGTGGGCTTAATGTCGATTCCCATGCTGACTGCCTCGAGAGGAGAACGGCCGGTATAAAACTTCAGGGGATCGTAGCCCATTACAGACAAATTAGCAACATCACTGCCGGGGGCAATATTATCGGGCACATTGTACGAAATGCCGACCTCACCTAAAGAGGCAAGAGCATCCATATTGGGCTTTGCGGCAACTTCCATGGGAGTTTTGCCGCCGAGCTCATCTACGGGGTAGTCTGCCATTCCGTCTGCAAGAATAACTAAATATTTCATAAACGTACTTCCTTTCTGAAAAAATCACACATCTATTATGCACTAAATTTTTAAAAAAATCTACCCCTATTTTGAATTTTTATATAAAAAAACAAAAAAAATATATTTAATTATAAAAAAACTTGTAATTACCATGGTTTTATTATACAATTTTACATTATTTAAATTATTAAAAAAACTTGAAAATGTCAAAATAATATATTATAATATATTACAGATAATATAAGTGAGAAAGGTTGATGAAAATGATATTGGTTACCGGAGGAGCCGGATTTATAGGAAGTCACACCTGTGTTGAGCTGCTTGATGCCGGATATGAAATTGCCATAATTGACAATTTCTGTAATTCAAAGCCCGAAGTTCTTGACAAAATCAGAATTATATCAAAAAAGGATTTTAAGTTTTATGAAGCAGATTTGCTTTGCAGAGAAAAGGTGGAGCAGATTTTTGAAGAAAATAAAATTGACGCGGTAATTCACTTTGCAGGGCTCAAGGCAGTGGGCGAGTCTGTAAGCATGCCTCTGCAATATTATCATAATAACATAACCAGCACACTGGTGCTTTGCCAAACTATGGCAAAGTATAACTGCAAAAAAATTGTGTTCTCTTCGTCTGCAACCGTATACGGTGACCCGGCGAGTGTGCCCATTAAGGAGGATTTTCCGCTTCACACCACCAACCCATACGGCGCTACAAAGCACATGATAGAAAGAATACTGACTGATTTGTATGTTTCGGATAACGAATGGAGCATTGCACTTTTGAGATATTTCAACCCCATTGGTGCACACGAAAGCGGCTTGATTGGCGAAAACCCCAACGGACTGCCAAACAATCTGGTGCCATATATTGCAAAGGTTGCAATAGGCAAGCTTGAATACCTGAATGTGTTTGGTGATGATTATGACACTCACGACGGCACCGGAGTAAGAGATTATATACATGTTGTTGACCTTAGCAAAGGGCATGTAAAGGCTCTTGAGAAGGTTGCATCCTCTACCGGAGTTGAAGCATATAATCTGGGTACCGGCACAGGCTACAGTGTGCTCGATGTTGTAAAAGCTTATGAAAAAGCAAGCGGCAGAAAGGTTAATTACAAAGTTACCGACAGACGCCCCGGAGACATTGCAAAATGCTTTGCCGACCCGGAAAAATCAAAAAGAGAATTAAACTGGCAAGCACAATATGATCTTGACAAAATGTGCGCCGACAGCTGGAACTTTACTTTGAAAAATTTGTAATATTATTAAAAATATCAGATAAGATATATAACTAAATTAAGATGTCCCCCGCCTCTATAGGCGGCGGGGGACATCTTAAT
>JAEDEG010000231.1 GCA_016293435.1 Clostridia bacterium | reverse complement strand
CAAAAGGATGCGTCAGAGGGATCTTATTTGGGTTTATCTTTTTACTTTTCGACATTGAGGAAACACCACCTTCGGGATATGATGTCATTATAGCATAATCAATCGAAATTGAAACGCAGAAAAGAGGAAAGAAGGATGTCAATGTCATTAAGTTAAAATTTTTGCCGAACACGAAAAAGCACCCACCCCGTTTGATTTGAGGTGGGTGCTTTTTGATGCGGCAGTGAGTCATGCGTTCTACATGATGCCACATTTTATAATATATCCCGGCAAGTCAAGGACGCATCTGTTCGATAATTAGAATTTATTTAAGTCTTTGTAATTGAAAGACTACTTACAGAATAATACAGCATTACCAGTCCCGCACTTAATAGTGCACCACCAACAATGTCTGTAAACCAATGGACGCCTGAGATCAATCTTCCAATAACCATAAATACGGTAAATGCAAGAAGAATGCCGAGAACGGTTTTTTGTATCGTCTTATTCTTGACTCGGGCATTCAACTGCATCATGGCTGTTGGTATTACACACATGACAAGCATGGTCGTAGAAGATGGGTAAGATGCCTCCATGCGTCCGTCAATCAGCACTGGCCTGTAATTTATTACAACCACTTCGAATAAGAGATAGGCTACCATAACAAGGATATAAAAACCGCCAAGAACAAGAATGCTGTAATCAACCTTAACAATACTTCTTCTTTGAATCAGTTGCACCAGTCCCAGGAGTGCAAAACCCAACACAAAGCACAGAGGAACCAGTCCCAGCCAGTCAGTGACCGTATAGAGCGCCATGTGTACCCCGGTAAGCTTGTGGAAAAAGCCATTCAAAGCAGCAAAACCAACGGACGAGCCATTTGGCCCGATTGTCTGCACATCAAGATGGCTGACTGCAAACGTCCATAGCACAAATGACGCAAGCAGCCCGATTGCGGCGCAAAGATTTTTTTGACTTCTTTTCTTCATTTTTCCTTCATCCTTATACAGTGTATTGGCCTTCGCCTGAATACACTCTAATCGGACGGATGAAAGAATGAAAGAATTGGCGCGTCACATGCGTGATACGAATCGTATCATGCCCATTTTATCAGCATTAGAGCCTTTATAAGCAAAAAAATAAATGTAAACATGGCCGCATAAGGCTGTAAGCTAATCATAAAGAGTAGCGCCCCTATTGCACTCAAACCTAAAGAAACCTTATCCTTACTGCGGAGCCAAAGTGTTGATTTGCAGTTTTGCAGTGCAAGAATCAATATGCCCCATAGAATCATGGCGAAAACAACCATGAAATACGGTATTTTTATATATGTTTCCATTTCTGTCAATGAGAGCAGTGAGACCTCTTGAATCACGCCGTCTACTCTTTGACCGAAGAACGGAAGAAAGAGAAATATAGCCACACTGCAATCAAGTAGTCCAAAAACCAAGTTACGAAAGTGCATTTCTTTTTGCGTGTTTTCTTCTTCCGCAATCGTAAGTATTGCATCGCAGGAAAGCAATTCATCCAAGGATACCGAAAAATACTTTGATATTGCTTTCAAAGAATCGATATTTGGGTACCCTCTACCTGATTCCCATTTTGAAATCGCAGTACGGGAAACATATAGTATTTCTGAAAGTTCTTCCTGCGTAAGCCCTTTTTGCTTTCTCAGTTCCTGCAATTTTTCATTAAATTCCATAATCCGACTATCCTTCGATAAAAGCATCAATAGCTCTATAAATATATCTGGCTGTTTATCTTCTTGAATTACATTATACCATCGTTTTACCCAAATTGAAAGGCACAAAGGGAAAATGGACTTTTCCTACAAATCGCTGTACTTTTACTGCATTTCATCGGCTTGTTGTGTTTTCTAAGATTTTCACCATTTCAGCGCATTTCAGCAAATTTTTTAGGCATAACAAGGACTGGTTGATATTCTCGCAGGTATTGAAAACTATGTCTGTGATATTACTTTTTTGGCAAAATTCAGCCAACTTTTTATGCGTTCTGCTGACAAGTTGAGAGTCCATATCGTTTCTTAACTTAACGACCCTTTTTTGGAAAATCTCTCCATAAAGTACCCAGCCCTCAAAAATCTATCTCGGCATTTTTACAGCATTATCTAAGACTTGTTGATATTTTGCGAGATGCATTTACTATCGCCTGTTGGTGAAAAACAGGCTGATTTCTGCTGTATTTGCACGACTTGTTGAGATTTGCCGTTCATCATTACCTGACACATCGTTTTTATGCCCTGTTAAGATAGGGCGACATTTCTTTTTCTGAAAACCCTTGTTTTGACCGCTGAAAACAGGCATTTTCAAAAATAAACGTGGCGAGGGGGCGGAAGTTGATACCCCCACCCCCTCATTTTTTAAGCGGCTACCCGGTACACAAAGCCGGGAAATCCCTTTACCCGCAGGTCGCGCTGGTCTTGCCGTCCCGGTCGGATGGGAACGG
>JAEDEG010000230.1 GCA_016293435.1 Clostridia bacterium | reverse complement strand
CTAAATTAAGATGTCCCCCGCCTCTATAGGCGGCGGGTGACATTTAATTTTTTCGGTGGGAGTTAAATCTCCCACTGAAAACGTTGAATGACGCGGCTTTGCCGCTTATTGAATATTTAAATCAAATTGGCTGTTTTTGCAGCAAAAGGAGCGGAAGTATGAAAGAATTTATTCCTATACTTAAAAAGGCGCAAATGTTTTCGGGTCTTGGCACAGATGAAATAGAATCTATGCTTTCGTGCCTCGGCGCAAGGCTTTGCAATTACAAAAAGGGAGAATATGTGCTCAGACAAGGTGAGCACTTAAGTGATATTATTGTATTGACAACCGGAAATTTGCATATTCAAAAAGATGATTATTGGGGCAACCGAAGTATATTGGGTAATATATCCGTTGGCGAAATGTTTGGAGAATCCTATGTTGGTTACGAAAACGGAGCTGTTATGAATGATGTGGTTGCAGTAGAAAACAGCACGGCTATATTTTTTGATGCAATGCGGATAATCACAACCTGTTCCTCAGCCTGCCGCTTTCATTCTATGATAATACAAAATTTATTTTTTGCAATTTCCGAAAAAAACAGAAAGCTTGTACAAAAGCTTGGTCATATGTCCATGCGTTCCACTCGTGAAAAACTTATTTCGTATTTGTCGGAAGAAGCAAAAAGGCAGAACAGTTCTGAATTTACAATTCCGTATAACCGTCAGCAGCTTGCGGATTTTTTGTCCGTTGACCGCAGTGCCATGTCAAACGAGCTTTGTAAAATGCGTGATGAGGGGCTTTTGAGGTTTACAAAAAATCAATTCCGATTGCTTGAAAAAAATGATTAAAAAGTCCATGGTTTCTTTTGGCATCTCTATGTTCAGATTCGATTTTAAAGCGAAAAAAAATAAACCAAATTCCCGTCTTCCAAAAAAATCAGACCAAATCCCGGCATTTGCGGCGATTTGGTCTGATTATTGTTTATTTCAAATGATCGTTATTCTTTTGGTATATTATTCCAACAAAGTCAGGACCTGTGTTGATTGATATAATACATCCCAGATTAAACACAAATTCAGGCTCTTGTCCAAAGGCTTCGGTTGCTCTCTCCTTAATCATTTCGGCCCATTTCGGATTTTTGCCTGCGGCAATCATATATGGACTGCCCGGCTTTTTTTGAGATTCCAGCATTTTCATAAGCTCGGGCACAACCTTTTTGTCGCCCCTGATTTTGGCAATAACCTTGGATTCGCCGTTTTCAAAGGTTATAACGGGCTTAAGACCGAGTGCATCACCGACAAATGCCGATGCGGCAGAAATTCTGCCCGATTTTTTGACAAACCTCAGATTTTCCGGTACAAGTAATATCCCCTGATTGTCCAGCCAGTCTTTTACGGCAGCCATAATTTCGTCGTATTCTTTGCCTTCCTTTGCCATTTTGCCGGCAATAACAGCGGCATAGCCATATGCGGCCGAATATGTTTGCGAATCGATTATGTCAATTTTGATTTCTTCCTTTGCCTGAGGATTTTCTTCGTAAAAATCTTCGCGCTCAAGGCAGGCACCATTGTATGTGGATGATCCCTTTGAATTGAGACACACATATATAAGGTTGGTATAGCCATCTTTCCAAGCTTTTTCATACTCTTCGGTAAAAAGGCCGGGTGCTACGCGTGAGGATGAAGGGATTTTTTCGCATTTTTCCAGCAAATCATAAAACTCAAGCGGATTCATGGTAACGCCGTCGAGATATTCCTTGTCACCGTCGATTATAGACAGCGGCAGTACAGTAATGTTATATTCTTCCCTAAGATTTAGGGGGATGTCAGCCGTAGAATCTGACATTATTTTAATTTTAGACATAGTTTATTGTCCTTTCGTTATAGAAAATTATGGCTTTATTATACCCCGAAAATCATTTTGAGTCAAGTACGGTTTGCTTTTCGGTTACTCCTTCTGCTGAAGTTCCCATAGCGTAACCGCTCGTTCATACACCCTTATTTTGTTTTCATCGTTTAGCTTCAAAATTATATTAAAAAGCTTTTCCGGAGAATACGCCTCTGTAGTGTTTGTGTATGGTACCATACGGTTGGTTCGACCCACAAGATAATCTGTGGATGTGCGGAGAGCTTCCGATATTTTACACAAAATATCAGCATTCGGAATATTTATGTTATTTTCGTATTTTGACATTGTTGCTTTGGTAACTCCGATTATTTCGGCAAGCTCCTTTTGCTTTATTCCCTGCAAGTCGCGTATATATGATATTCGTTCACCTATAGTATTCATATGGCCACCTCCGTACTTTATAAATTATATCATAAGAAACGCAATCAATATAAAAGTTGATGAAAATATAATAATTACATTGACAAGTTTCCGAAAATATAATATAATTTTAGACAAAGAAATTATAACTAAATTAAGATGTCCCTCGCCTCTATAGGCGGCGGGTGACATTTAATT
>JAEDEG010000229.1 GCA_016293435.1 Clostridia bacterium | reverse complement strand
TCCGCCAAAACTTAAATACACTTTTTGTCGTGATTAAGTGTATTTAATAAACTATCGAGGATGTTGTTTGTTTTTCAAGCAATGTCCTCTTTCTCTTTTTGCAGTAGATTTTTTATAAATCTGTATTCAATTCTTATTTCCTGTGTTACTTGTTTTTCGCTTTTATTCTTTTCAAAAACCGTTACACATTCAACCAGACCGCACACAATCTCACGGTCAAGTTCCGTAATGTTTTCATAAGCAGAAATCATATCAATCCATTCATTGATGCTATCGACAGTTTCATTGATGTTATCAATTTTATTCTTTAGTTTCGGCAATTTGGTTTCAAGTTCGGTTTTTTCGGAAGTAAAATCCTTCATAAGTCCAAAAGCAATATCTTCAGGAATCTTCCCAAGACATTTATCCTCATAAATGTTTTTCATTCTGTCGTTAACTTCCTGAAGTCTTTTCTTAATGCTTTTTATCTTAGAACGAATCATACTTAATTCTGAACCACTTGTGTTTTTAAACGCTTTGCAAAGCTTATCTGCCAATTCATCCCGTTTGTTAGCAGCAAGCTGTGCATAGGTTCGTATGTCGTCCAAAACAAATGCACTTATGAATTCCTCATCAATATAATGTGATGAACATGCTTTGCTCCCGTTGTTGTTATACCTGCTGCAACGATAAACACTTTTTTCACTGTTTTTAAGTCTTTTTCGCATATGTGCCAGCGGCGTACCGCAATCAGCACACTTTAAAATCCCTGAAAACAAGCCAACTGTGTTATCTTTCGTTCGTCGGATTTTCTTATGACTACGACTCAGCCTCTCATGAACTCTGTCCCATGTGTCCTCATCTATGATTGGAGTATGCGTGTTTTTTACAATAATCCAGTCTTCAGGAGCAACCTGACGCATTTTCTTGTTTTTAAAAGAAGTAACCTGTCTTTTTCCTTGCACCATATTACCTATGTAAACCTGATTTTTCAAAAGCTGCATTATAGTTGAACTCCCCCAGACATTCTTTTCTTCTGTCAAAGGATTTGTCTTCCCTTGTTTCTCATAGTGATAGAATCTGGGCGTATTTATACCTTCATCATTTAGCTTATCTGCCATCATTCTCGCGCTTTCACCATTTGCAAATCCATTAAATAGTCTGCGTACAATAACAGCGGCCTCTTCATCAATAATCAGCTTATGTTTATCCTCCGGAGATTTCATATACCCGTAAGGTGCCTGACTACCCATAAACATTCCCTGCTGCGCGTTTTTCTTTTTAACCTGCCGAACTTTTTTAGAAACTTGCCTTGGGTAAAACTCGTTGAGCACATGATGAAAAGCGGCGATATCATTGTCATCGTTTATGGTATCAATATTGTCGTTTACCGCAATGAAGCGTATGTTATTTTCTTTGAAATAATCTTCCGTATAATACCCGGACTTAACATAGTTTCTGCCAAGCCTTGATAAATCTTTGGTAATTATACAATCTATCTTTCCCGTCTCAACATCATGCATCATACGCTTAAAATCAGGTCTGTCAAAATTTGTGCCTGAATAGCCATCATCAATATAACACTCTCTCAGTGTCCACCCCTTTTCCTTAACATAATCAACGAGAATTTGTCGTTGATTTGCAATACTCATACTTTCTGAGCTTCCATTGTTATCATCCTTTGAAAGACGACAATAAATTCCTACATCGTAATTATCATTAAATTTCATGAAAATTTCCTCCTACAATCTGCAGGATACGGTATAGAATGATTGCTATATTATTATAACTCATTTTATCTTTTTTGTCTATGCCCGTTTCCTACATTCTTTATGTGTAATTGATTTAGTGTAAAAAATGCTATAAAGCAAATCATCTAACTGCTCTTTACCATTAAAACAGCTATTTACAATATACACTTTGTTACCAACAGAATATTTTGATTGCACCGTATTTTCATTGATAGTCGTTCTTTCTGGAATTTGTTTATTGTACATAAAACTTCACCTCGCTGAACGCCATCACCTCCGTATCTTACTTATATTATTTTTTTCTGTCATATACATAATAGCATAGGTATTGACATTTGTCAATAGTTTGTATATAATATTTTTTGAAAATATTTATTGTTACACGGAGGCGTTACAATATGCAACCATTTTATGCTGTATATAATAAGGGAACAACTTTGCAGTTTGCTTTTAATGACAACAACTATCTTCCACGCTATATCGGTGCTGAATTCCCTGTCGGTCAATCTCTTACTGCAGCCATTAATATTAAATTTGAAGAAGTGAATATTGTTTTTAATAATCTTATAAAAGCATATATTGAATATATCGACAACAAGAAAGCTGATGAATATTATTATAAATTTGAAAAAGCAATATTTGCCGTTGATGAGTATTGTATTTATCTTCACGAAATAGTTCATAAGATCCTTGAAATGATTGATGAACTTCATCCACGATATGCT
>JAEDEG010000071.1 GCA_016293435.1 Clostridia bacterium | reverse complement strand
ATCGTACCTATCAATCAAGAGAATAAATTTTGGACAGCAGATTTCTCTTTGCAAAGCTGTCAATCATATAACACTCTGCAGTATAATCCCCCTCCGAATCAGGAACCTTGGCGGTAATAACCGTACCATCGGCGTTGCTTGATTCTACTGTCATGCTTTTTGCAGCAAGACCTACAACCCGAGCTCCGTCATAAATTGCCATAATAACCATGCCGCTTTTTTCATCTTCGGTATTGTTGGTAACATTGAGAACGGCAAACAGCTCCGTACCCGGCAAAAGCTCCTTGGCAACATGGCATTTGCCGCCTTGTGTTTCAAATCCGAAATTTGATATTCCAAAATCGGAGAAAGCGGTTTTAAATTGCGTTATCATGGAATATCCGCCGGTTTGTGTCACAAGCTTGATATCTGCTTCGGGCGGCAGCTCCTGTGAAAGCTTTATTTCGATGCTGCCGTCTGTATCGACGGCGGTTTTTACAGTTTCAAAAATCTCACCGTCGGCAAATACCGTTACATTGGCTGCTCCCGCTTTGGCATCGGCGGCAGTCAAAAGCAGCTCATCGGTTGCTTCTGTTAACACTGCGTTTTCCAAAGCAGCGTAGCCGTCGACGGTTTTGTAGCTGACAGAATCTATACCGCTCGCACTAACCGGAGTGCCCAAGGTAAAGTTGTCAAGTGCTACGCTTGAGCGCACATCCGATGCTTCGGCTCTCGCCTGAACCTTGACGGTGGTAATGCCCGAAGCATTTGAAACAGCAGCACCGCTAAGCAGCTGCTCGCCGTTCATATATAAATCCTGCTTGGCTGAATCAATATTAATAACATGCTTCATATGAAACCATTCGCCGGGGACATATGCCCTTTTGCCGGCAACCATGCCACGATTAATCATATCGTTGGGACCAAAATTTCCCCAGCCTCTGCCGGAGGTTTCAAACTCAAACTGCATACTGCCTTCTATTTTTATATCGTATTCGACCTCCACAATCCCGGAGAGGGTTTTGCCGCTCCAATAGAGAGCAACATATATATCCTGAGCACCCGAAGCACTTGCAACGGGAGCTGTTGTTTCAAAGCCAACCGCACCGTTTGGCGCAGAGTCGATGCCTTCAAAGGCTTTGCGTACAAGCTTTACCGGATTACCGTTTTCATCGGTGCCGGCATTTACTCCGCCCGAATGTGATACCTCTCTGTTTAAAATCGCCGCTTCATTTGCATAAATGCCTGTGGTATCAACACCCTTATACTTAACCTCAAATTTGACTGTCTGCGACAAAACATCGTCTGCAACCGCAACAACGGTCAGAGTGTGAGTGCCCGCCTCAAGCTTTTTGCCGAGGGTAACAGTATCGTTGCCCTCGGATACAAAGCTTGTTGTTTTTTCTCCGTCAATAACAATTGTGACATCATAGCCGGCATCAATGCATAGTGTGATTTCATTTAGATTGTTGTAAAAAACATCTCCGTCTTTAACAGAAGTAATGAGAGAATCACTCTCAGCACCAAAGACGGGCAGTGCCGATAATACGAGGATTGCGGCAAGCAGCACGCAAATGCGTTTTTTTAGTTTCATTCAAATTCTCCCCTTTTACTTATATGCTCTAAATTCGGTAATGTTTGTTGTAAGCACCGCCGCATTGTTTCCCTTGCCGACCAGGCGGATATAGCGTGCTTTTGAAGCAATTTCAAGAGTTTCGTATTCTTTGGTCATACCGCTTGCAAGACCGTCATACACCTTCACAAAGTTTGTGCCGTCTTCGGAATACAAAATCTCATATGCCGCAACATTGGAATCGCCCTTTGCAAAAGCGACAGCCACTCCGGAAATATCGATCACCTTGCCAAAATCAAACTCGATCCAGTCGTTGGCATCTGCAAGAGATACCGATGTTGCAAAGTCACCGTCAACAAGATTTGCACCGTCATTGGCCGAATTGATTATCGAAATTTTTTCGGGCTTTATGAGATTGGAGGGTGTGCCGACTGTAGGATTAATGCTGCTGAGTGCTTTTTTGACCTTTATGGGTCTGTCGTTTGAAACATTAAATTTGATTTTGCACACGTTGTCCTTAAAGCCCTCGCTCTTTATGGTTGCAATAGCAGTACCGCTTAGGGAATCTGCCTGAACAATCTCAACCGTGCCGCCGGAGCTTACCGCGGTAACCTTTGGAATTTCAGTTGTACCGTAGGGAAGAGTTATATTATATGATGCAACGCCGGGTGAAAAACGGTATATTTCTTTTCCGTCCAGGTAAATTCCCTTAAAGTAAGGTCTTTCGGGAATATTGCCCTCAGGAATTGTCCATTCGGATATGGGCTTATATTCAAGCGGCGTATATGCATAGTCATCATTTGGCGAAAGCTTAACCGAAATTACAAGCTCACCTGAGGCTGACGGATGATGAACCGCAAGCTTTCTGTAGCCTTCGTTTTTCTTTTGACCGGAAACATCGGGAGAGGTTGGGAGAGGCTTTGGATCCATCACCTTAAGCTCATAGCCGGGAATGTTGCAATACACGTCAACGGTGAGGGTCTTTCCGTCTTTGGAAAGTATTGCCTTTGTGTTGTCAACAATGGTGATATCTGCCGGAGTATGCATAAACCAATATGCCTCTGTTTCGCCCTTGAGGCTTACTTCGTCCTGGACAATAAGAGAATTGCGGTTGTCACCAAAATAATATCCTCTTATGTATTTTGATGCATCCCTCGAATATGCCTCGGTCAGGTCGTATGCGGCTTTTGCTCCGCGGGGTTTGTTTATATCGAGATCAACAAGACCGGCATATGCGCCAACCTTTTGACCATAGTAGCTCGAAACCTCCTTTTGGGGATTGAGCACAAGACAGTTTTCGCCCTCAGGACGCTTACGATATACATTGTAACCGGCAAGGTTAAAGTAGCCGGGGAGACTGTAGTCATCTGCGCCCAGATCCTTTGCCCACTGAACTCCGTCGGCAATGAACGCAAATTCACCCAAGTCGAGCATATCGTGAGGTACGTTTGTCCAGCCTGCATGGAATCCCACATAGGTGGGCTGACTTATGTTGTGGCTGTCTCTAAAGGTTCCGACCTCGGAGGTATACATATATTTGTCGAGGGGCATATCGGACAAATCAATTGAAGAAACATCAATGCCCTCCATTGCCTTGTCAAAATAATACAGACCCTTGAGGCTGTAGTTTATGGTGTGATCCTTTCCGGCATTACGTTTGCTGTATCTGCCCATGAGAGCACCCTTTACATCACCGTATCTGTAGCCCATAAATTCCGCCGCAAAACGGTTCCAGTATGTTCCTCCGTCATCATGAAAGTTTAATCTTCCGTTTGGTGAGTTGAGATAGGTCACAGCATTGCCCGCATCCGAAAATCCGGGGATGTTGCCCATGCCATAGTCTGTTTTGCAGCAGTTGTACAAGGCGTCCATTCCATCCATAAAGTTTTCCATCATGAGGTCGCCGTAGTCACCGCCCTCATAGTAGCCGCCGTCGGGATAGAAAAGCTCTGCCGCATTGTAGAGCGAACGCAAAACATTTTCGAGAAGATATTCCGAATCCTTGCGTACATCCTCTTCGTCGCAAACGGCAAGAAGCATACACATCAGACCTCCGCCGATAACCCCGACAAAGTTATCTTGAAAGGTAATCCATCCGGGACCGTTGTAGAAGCCCTTGGAGTAGGAATCGATATGACCCTTGTATTCCAAAGCAACCATACGCTCTTTGATATACTGCATATCCTTTCTGCCCTCTGCAGTAGACATCATATAGTTGTAAAACGAGTCAAAGCCTATACCCATACCGTCTGCCCAGTGACCTAATGTAAGGTTGTGTGAACCGCATGAGGCCCAGCTTGCAAATCCCTTCATTATTTCTACGCCCTTTTTGGCATATTTGGGATCGCCGGTCAAAAGGTGAGCAGTAGAGAGTGTTGTCATCATTGTCTGCATTCTGTTTGCTGCAGTATGCTTGCCCGAATCGGAAACGGTATAGTATGATGACAAATCTGCATAGAGCAAATTGTCTGCATTGTTTATAACACGCTTATATTCGTTTCGCCAGTTTTCGTCGGTGTCAACCTTATTGAGAACATATTCTATATCCTCATTTGTCCAATAAACTCTGGGGTGCCCGTTGCCCGGATGGTTTTTGATAACCGTATCCACAATTTCCTTGCCGGTGGGATTATCAAAAATAAGATATCTGTAGATAAGATCATAATCATAATACTTTTTGTGACGGTCTACGTAGTGATGCTGTGTGCGCACTTCAACCGCGGTGTCGGCAATAATTGCCATGCCTCGCTCATCGTAGCTGAGCTTTTTGTTCATGAGCTTTTCGACAGAGTCGGCAAGAGGAAGATACATAATTCCGTTTTGAAAAACGGGAATTATATCTTTTGTACTCATATCACCAACAGACACCTCACCGGTTTCTTTGGTGTATACAACCGGCTTGTCGCCGTTGATTTTCTCAAAAGTTGCCTGAGGAATCATAAGCACAGAATCAATTGTTTTGAGCTTTTCGGCTTCATTTGTAATGATTTCCTTTTTACCGTCATAATACATCGAATTGTTTGTGGTAACAAAGGCTGTTTTACCGTTTAAAGCTTCTCTCAAATCAAGTGCATTGTCCATAATGGACTGTAAGCCTTCTGTCCCCTCTTCTGTGCTTGTATCAAAAACGGGATCCTGAGAAAAATGAGAATCGTCCAAGAGAACGTCGCCGCCGTATATTCTGCACCAGTCAAAATAAACATCCATCTTGGAGCCGGCAGGGCTGATTACATCGTATCTGAAATATACCGGAGTTGCACCGGCAGTAGTGGTGTTTTCCGACACAAATTCGCCGTTTACATAGATGCCTATTTTGCCTGTTTTCATATTGTATGCAAAGGTGAGTCTGAACCACTCGCCAAACGGGATGCTTGCACTGCCGCCGCCGATGTCGGCAACAAGCTTGCCCGACGAGCCGATTTCAAATCCGCGCACCGTCCATTGACCTGCTGTGTCTCTGAAGTCGAGCAGAGCAACCTTTGACGAGCCGGTAAGCTCATTGATTTTGATTCGGTAGTCAAAAATAAATTTGGAATAAGACAAAAGCTCCGGCAGACTCATATCCGCAAAGCCATTGGTTATGCTCTTTTCTTCGGGAGAACTCCAATGCATAACCTTTGTTCCGTCATCGAGGGTTTTGGTTGATATCTCACTTGTGATATTGCCAAACATAAGCCCCGTTGACTCCTTGTAGTCAAAATCCTTTATGATTCGAACAGCATTGGGGTCAAAGTCGGTTGTGGGAGTAAATTCGAGAACCTCGTTATTTGCCGCCGCTTTGGGAAACTTCATATCCCACGGCATTTTTGAACCCTCATAAACGCGAAAATCGTCGGCAAAAAATTCCGTTTCGCTTTTTTCGTTGTATTCCACAATAAATTCTATCGCTGTGGGGCTCTTATTTGCAGCCGGCGATGGCATTGACCAGTTGTATGCCACACACTTTTTGTCTACATAAACACTAAATACCTTCTTTTTCCACTTTGCGTGAACAGTAAGCGTTTTGTAGCCGCCTTTTGGCATTGCACACAAAACCGTGCCGTCATACAGCTTAAGATTTCCATCATCATCAAGATTAACAAAGCTGACCTTGCTGCCGGAGATGGTGGCATTAAAAAGCTTGCCCGAGGTTTTTGCGCCGGTTATTTTTGCTTTGACAGACATTACAGTCTCTCTTGCATCGCTTGAAGGCACCGAAAAGCTGAAATTCACGCTTTCGCCCAAAGCTCTTGCATAAAAAGCCTTGTTTCCTCCGTCGGTAACAACACGGGAATCGAGACCCGATACAATTTTGAGTGACGAAGGCTTGCGTTCATTTTCGGCATAGCCCTCAAAGCCTTCCGAAAACAAAACCAAATCGGTGTCTGATGCTGCAAGCACCGGCAATGCGCCTATCAGCATTGATAAAGCAACTATAGCAGAAATTATTCTCTTTAACATATCGACACCTCCATTATTGATATATGAATATGCTGCTCACCTGGTGGCTGTAGCATTTTACCGCAATAAGCGATGCATTTTCTTCGCCTACCGCAAGAGCATCGGCAAGCATGCCCATGCTTCCTGCCTGAGCCATACCCGATGCCATGTTATACACCACTACAGAGCAATTGGACATCACCTGAAAGCTTGATGCATTTGCAAGATAATCGTGTCCGTTTGCCTTGCCTCCCATAACAAGCATAGAAAGTGATGTGGGAGAGTGGTAATAGCTTTTGCCAAAATATATCATATCATTTCCCAGACCGCCGTTGACCGTTTGAGATGTTGTTGACAGAGTACCGCTTTTGCCGTCGGCAGAGGGAGTGTATCTGATATCAATTTTGAAGTTGGCTATTTCACCGTATTTATCGGTTGTCATTCTTATTATGTCGCCTTTTTTGGGCAGGTCTTCGGGCTTTAGAGTTACATACTTTTCGGAGTTTATGGGAAGCTTGTATGAACGCTTGCCCTGAAAATAAGAAACAATCGCGGTTGCATCACCGTTTTCGTTGTAGCCGTAGGTCACGTCCTTTACAATCGCCGGTGCTGCATTATTGCTTACAGGTGCATTTGTTCCGCCGGAACCAATACCCTTGTACATAAGCACAACAGCCGGCTCGAAATTTTTGTTGATATCATACATGGTAACCGCAAGGGTTTCGTAGCTCTGCAAATTGGCAGATGTAATTATGCTGAAATCGTCTTTATCATATTTTTTGGCAGGACCTGCTCCGGAGGTGTCAAAATCGGTGGGAACAGAGATAAATACTGTGGAGGGACCGATGATTGCATTTGGAGCAAACACTGCGTATGCACCGTGATAAAAAACATTCTTTTTGTTGAGATGTCTGGTGAGACTGTCGTCATTCACAGACGATTCTATAAGCTTATCGAGTGAATATTCGCTGTCTTCGAGGTTAACGGGGGTATCTATTTTGCACACCTTATTATCCGAATCGAGACAATAGCGAATTACCGAATAGTTGGTAACCGTAGGCTCTTTGGGATTTTTAAGCTTTTTTACAACCTCGTCCGAATCCTTTGCCACGCCCTTTTTGCCGTCGAGAACAATTTCATCGGCAAGCTCGGTTTCGATAATATCTTTGTTGGTGGCAAGAATACGAATCAGTGCCTGATACTTAAGACCTGTTCTGCGTCCTTCAAACTCAAGAAGAAAGCCGTATTGCATATTGCCTGTCTGATTTGGTGAAATTAGGGTTATGGTGTTGTCGGAGGCAATAAGGAGGGTATAGTCAACTCCAAATTCGAGCCTCGACGCATCACCGAAATAGCTGTTTGTTTTATACACCGTATCATTTATTACAACCTCGTTGTTATCTCTCTTTTCGGTGACTTTTCCGTTTACGGTTCCTTTAAAAACCTCACCGCTGACAAGGGTGCCGTCTTCGCTTATGTAATATTTTATAACATCATTTTGAGAAAGCTCCTCCATATACATGGGAGTGCGGATGCCGTCTTTGTCGATTTTGGTGAGACTGTAGACTATGCCCGATTCCTCATCGAGAAGAAGCTGCTTGCCCGAGCCGTTGGTGTCGAATACTATACCCTCAACGGCATTTATATAAGAAACAACTATGTATTCGGGAATGTATGCAAGAACAACGTCATATTTTTTGTCGCCGTTGTTGTCTATAAATGTAAACTCCGAGCAGTCTGTCAAAAAATCATCGTAGGTTGGATTTATGCTTCTGCCGTTTTTGACAAAGGTGTAGGCAGGATCCAGCACATACTTTTTTTCTTTGCCACTATCCGAATCAAAGACAACTATCACATTGTCCTGTGCGCTTTCAATATTATCCGAGCTAAGGCTGACAGAGCTGTTATCTTCATTTACATATATTGCTTTTACATTTTTTGATTTGTCGTACCAAACGGTTATGCTCATGCCAAGGTATTTTTCGGAATTTTCAATGTTTGTGGTATAGCTTGCTCCGTTTACATATATAACTGCCTTGTCTGAATCATAGCCCTGCACCATAGACGCATATCCGGCCGTTCTTGCAACACCCTCATCCTTTGAAAATTCAAACCAATGGCTGAGAGGAGTTTTGCCCATGTCTCTTTTTACGGTGACGGTTTCGTCATTTACCGACTCAACAAGACACAAATCTGTTTCCAAAAAATTATACAAAAGCATTATCACATCGTTTTTGCCAAAGCCTTTGGATATGTCTGCCCCATCGGTAAGACCGATTTCGTTTGCCACACGGATATAGCCTGTGGGATAGCCTCCGTAGGCAGCTGCAACATCGTTGTAGCCAAGGGCAAGCACCGCCATTTTTAGCGCCGCCTCTGCCGTTATGGCTTCGTCGGGCATAAATACCGAGCCGCTGCCGCTCACAAGACCGATAAACGCCGCCGCGGCTATGGAGCCTGCATATGCAGTGTGATCGGTCACATCAGCAAACATATCTTCGGTAACGGTCATTTCTTCCATGTTCATTGCTTTTACAAGCATATGAGTATATTCTGCCCTCGTAACAGGATCGTCAGAATTTATAATTTTTGAATCGGCAATGCCAAGAGTCTGCAAAAATTCCGCTTCTTCCGATACTGTGCCGATATTTGCCGCATCCGATTTTGCCATAGCAGAAAGAGACAGCATCATAGAAAACGCAAGGAACAATGCTACTATTCTTTTCATTTACGAACCTACTCCTTTTCAGATTATTTCTTTTTCATTGCATTATAAAGAAGCTGTGCCGCTTCGGCTCTTGTAATGCTGTTTTGCGGGAGGAACATATTGTCCTCATTGCCCTGCACAATATAGGCTCCGCCAAGGGTGTATACCGCTTCCTTGGCATATTCTGATATATCTTTTCTGTCAGCAAAGGGACGATAGCCCCCGGGACTGTTGCCAAGCAGATTAAGCAGACGATAAACAATGAGAGCCGCATCTTCTCTCTTTATGTATTCATTTGGGCAAAATTCGCTGCCCATACCTGACACAAGACCCTTTGCTGCCGCAGAAGTTACCGACTGATAATACCAATCGTCCGAGGATACATCTTCAAACGAAACCGTCTCTCCCATTGGCAGACCGGCAGCGTAGCCCAAAATCATTTTGGCAAACTCTGCCCTTGTAATGTGAGCCGAAGGGCGAAAGGTTCCGTCTTCGTAGCCGGATATCACTTTGTCATTGGCAAGGGTGATTACTGCAACATATGCCCAGTGAGTGCTGTCCATGTCGACAAGCTCTGTGCCAGCGTTTTCTTCGATTTTGTTTTGTTCTGTAACCGATTCGGGCGGAGTTGAAATTGCGCCCGACAAGCTGCCGCCGGAACCCGAGCCGGAACCGGAGCCCGAGGAGGACGAGTTTTCCTTTTTGTATATCTTGTCGACTGCCGAGCCAAATACTTTTTTCACTTCGTCCATAGATTCAAATTCAGATTTTATCATTTCTTCAAACACGGTATCTTTGTCTTTGATTTTGTCATATTTTTTGTTTGAAGATATCATTTGTTCAAATTCTTCGGCAAAATTTTGAGTGATTGCCTCTTTTAGACCAACCCAGTTTTTAACAGTTCTGATTGCGGCAACCGGCTTTAACTCACTCATAATTGCTTTAAAGTCGATATTGCCGCTTATGTCTGCCTCATTGGCATATTTTATTCCCGAAAGAAGTACACAAAGCTCTTTTTTTGCATCATCGGTAAGCTTTTTGTCATCTGTAAAATCAGATGTGTAGTCTATTCCGAGATTATCGGCATATTTTTCGAGCAGAGCCTTTATTTCGGATACGCTTTGATTGTCTTGTATCATACATAGGGCATACACCATGACGTATTTATCGTAAAAATCAAAGTTGTCGGTGTAGGTCATATTGTCCATAATCTCGAAAATGCTGCTCCGCTTTGCAATATAACCGGCATCGTCGGTATCAATACCGAGATTTTGCGCATTTTCGGAAACTGTATCGATAAATTCTTTGCCGTCCAAGCCATTTATAATGGGTATAATTTTTTCTGATTCGGCTATGTTCATATATATGAAGCTTTCAACAATTTCTTCTTCGCCGCAGGATACATATACATTGTATTTGCCGCTTACGGTGTCTTGAGGAATACCAACACTTACGCTGTATGCTCCGTTTGCCTTAAACATCCTTATGGCAGTAGGGAGATTTTCTTCGGTCATTTCTTCGGGGCTCATTGACTCCGGAGCAATCATAACAGCAATTTCGCCCTTTGGTGCAATGCCCGAAACAGCAACCTCGCCCTCCTTGGGATTATAATTGACAAGTGCTGTAAACTGCTCTGCAGCATAGGCTGATAAGGCAGAGCTTAAAATACACACTGCAGTAAGCAAGCTCAGTATTTTTCGAATCATAAAACCACTCCCTTTTATTTCATATAAAGCTTCCTTTTTTCTTCTCTGAGTTCATCGAGGTATCTGTCTTTTAGTCTTCTCATTGCGTCACCCGTTATATCCCACACTCTGTCGCAGTTGTCGGCCTTATAGTCACAAGCTTCGCCTCCGCGGAAGCTCCATGCCAAAATGCTTCGGGCACCGGCATCATATGCCGCTTCGGCAGCCATATAGATATCTTCTTCTGTGCCCGACTTATTTGAATAGGTCTGGAGCCAGATGTGGCTGCGTTTGCCGTATTTTTTGGCATTGTCTAAAAAGTACTTGGACTTTTCATACACAAAACCATAGGGATCGTTACCTGAGCCTATCCAATAAGGATCGTTTCCCACGTCGTCAATGGCGGGAAGCTGCATAATGCTCTGCGTGAAGCCTTCGCTCACCGTCATGAGACAAACTATATTTTCCATGCCGAGCTCCTTGGCATACTGTGTTGCCTGAGTAAAATATGAAGTCATGCTCTCTCGCTGAAATTCTCTCACATCTTCATCGGCAGTCTTGGGCATTTGCCTTTTGTATTTTTCTTCAAAAAGGCTTTTGCAGGTGGGACAGCAGCAGGCATACACACCGTCTTCGCGTGTATTAAGATGCGGTTCATCCCAAAATATTTTGTCGCCGCCGCATTCCTTTACCATATCAAGCCATTGTTTGGTAAAACGCAGATAGTTGGCACTGTTAAAGCATACCCTTATGGGGTCTACAGTACCGTCGGAATACACCTGATGTGCTTCGGGATAATACTGAAGTATGTGCGACAAATCCCCCGGAGGTCCTCCGAGACCCCAGTTATCAACCCATATATCCAGTCCGAAATCCTTGGTAACATCAAAAATTTCTTTCATAACATTTTTGTGACGATTCATATCGTTGTGAGTAAACATATGTACAACAAGATTCATATTATGCGCTACTATGTCGCGCATATCTTCTTTAACATGCTTGAGTATACGGTTGCCGTGATATGCCACTCCGAGATTTAGTTTTTCCATGTTGACTCCTCCATTCGACTTTCATTTTAATTCTATACCATATTTAACAATTTTTCTACAACCAATATATGTAATAATAGAACTAAATTGGCATTTGCCTTGACTTTGAAAATATATTAGATTATAATAAATAATAGGAAACAGCGGCAATAAGCGGCAATGAAATTATGATATTCATTTATATTTGAGATAAAAAAGCATAATTTGTTATACAAAGAAGGGATAAAATGGAAAAAAATAACGAAGAATTCATAAGTGCCGGAAACGGAATAGAAAAAAATGAGCTTCTCAAAACCGAATCACATGTTTTTATGTATCGTCTCGACAATACAGCTCCCCAAGTCCATACATTGCACCGACATGATTTTTATTCGGTTGACTATATCTACGAAGGCGAATTTACTCAGATTATAAACGGAAAAGAGTGCAGCTGTCCTACCGGAAGTGTGTGCTTGCTCTCCCCTTTTGACAACCATCAGTATATTAACACCTCACCGGCAAGCATGCTTTCACTTATATTTAATGATGATGTCATTTTTGAAAAGGTGTGGGAGGCACTGAGCATAGATTCGACCCCATATTTTACGGTGCTGTCCGGCGATGACAGCTCAAAAATCATGAGCGAGCTCGAAACGGTTGAAGCAGAGCTTTGCAGCAATTTGCCCCTTAGTGCATCGTTTATAAAATCGACGGTAAACAGAATAGTTATCGATATTATAAGAAAGTCTTCTCCGGCGGTATTTCCTCAGCCGCAAAAGCACGACAGCGTGCACAAATCCATAGGATATGTGCGCTATCATTTCAGAGAGCCTCTCACCCTTGAAGAAACTGCCAAAATCTATCATGTGACACCGGCTCACTTTTGCAAATATTTCAAAAAACACACAGGCTCAACCTTTAAGGAATACATAGTATCTCTGAGGCTTGACTACGCAATGAGACTTATCAAAACCACCGATAAATCCATAACCGAAATTTGCTTTGAAAGCGGATTTTCATCACCGTCATATTTTGCAAAGGCGTTTTTCAAGCGATTTGGCAAAATACCGTCTCAGATGAGAACATGAAAATTACTTATCGAAGGATTTGCTCAAAAAAGCGTGCCCCTTTATTAGCGACAGCCACATAAGGAAATTTTTTATGGAGTAGTTCCAAAATCAAGGAACTACTCCATTTTCCTTGTTATCCGACCTTATACATCTGCGGATTTTCTTGGATTTTGTTTATTCAATAAGCGGCAAAGCCGCGTCATTCAACGTTTTCAGTGGGAGATTAAACTCCCACTGAAAAAATTAAGATGTCACCCGCCGCCTATAGAGGCGGGTGACAT
>JAEDEG010000228.1 GCA_016293435.1 Clostridia bacterium | reverse complement strand
CGTCGCTTAAAACTGAACAGTAGCGACGGAATAACTGTACATTGACATTCCTTAATATGAATGGTATCATTAAATTGCTTTTAACCATTTCGGAGGACAAGGCAACGCTGGGGAGCGACCTGAGCGCCGCATATGGGGTTTAGCAAGGAGAGTGATGCTTTGGGTGTGTCACTCTTTTCTTTTTGTCGGTACATAAACCACTCTCCTTGGAAAACCTTAAAGCGTTAAACCTCGGGTTCGGGCAGAGCCCGATGCACCGAAGGTGCCTTAAATATCTGTTACACCTTTGCGCTTTCGCATTGATTCCTTGCATTCAATCAAAATTGAATATGAGTCATGTACAATTCTGTCACATATCGCATCAGCCAGTATGGGATCGCCGATTTTTTCTCGCCAACCCGGAATGTCGAACTGAGAGCAGAAAATGGTTGAAGCTTTCTTGTATCTTGCTTCCGCAATCTCCAGCAGGTCTCTTGCCTCTGTTTCTTTCAACGGATAAAGAAGCCATTCGTCCAGAATTAACAGAGCTGGCTTTTTGTATTGTTGTACAACTTTTCTGTATGTACCATTTCCGCGTGCAATTGCAAGTTCCGTAAGCAATTCAGGTAAACGTATATATTTTACCGGAAGAAAATTGCGAACAGCTGACATACCAAGAGCACAAGCGATATATGTTTTACCGCTACCGGTTGCTCCAAGCAGTAAAAGATTGTGATGTTCGGTAATAAAATCACAAGTCGAAAGCCTTGCAATCTGAGTTTTATCAAGATTGCGGTCTGCATGATATTCGATATCTTCAACGCAAGCTCCCGTATCTGAAAATTTTGCCTGTTTGATTAAACGTTTCAAATGGTTGTTCTTTCGTGAAGTCCATTCTTGGTCAACTATTAATCCAAAACGGTCTTCAAACGGTAAACTTGTAATATTAGTATCTGTAAGCTGCTCCTTAAATGCTTTTGCCATTGTTGTCATCTTCATTTCCTGTAATTTGCTTATGGTATTTTCAATTAACATCATCCATCTCTCCTTTCATAATACTCAGCACCTCGAGTGAATCCATACTGTGAAGTTGATGGCTTTTCCGGCTTTTCAGGTTCAATTCTGTCTTGGCCGGAGGACAGTATTGCCTGTATGTTTTTGAGAGATGGTCTTGGTGTAAAAGTCAGTGCTTTAAAGCAAGCATTTTCCAAACGGTCGGCGGAATATTTGTCTGCTAACTTCAAAATACCCATACAAGCCTTGTAGCCCTGTTGTTCAACCTTATAGCCACTTAATATGGCAGAAACAACAGTTTCAGTGCTTTTGCCAATTTTTGATGCCCACCTTCTGAAACGCTCACCGTTCCATTGAACATATTGTTGATGATTTGGCGGCATGTGCGCTTCAAGAGTGCTGTATTGATTGGAACGCCCATAAAGCCTTGGATGAGAAGATATGCGATTACCGCTATAAAATATTTCTACTGTTGATTTTGTAATGCGAACATCAACCTTTTGCTTGATATATTCATATGGCACAGAGTAATTTTGTTTGTAAACGGATATATGATAGTTAGGTGCAACCGTTGCAATTTTCCATTCCGAAAGTTCAAATGGTTTTGGCGGCAACGGAAGCAGGAAAGCTTTTTCTTCTTCAAAAGCATTGGCACGACTTCCGTCACGCTTTTGAAAATCCTTGTGATTGAATATGTATAAGCGCTCGAAAATTGCCTCATTCAACTCCTTAAGGGACAAAAAACGGCGGTTACGCAATGCTGCCAGTATGAAATTAGAGATAACACCTACGGTGCCTTCGACCATCGCTTTATCCTTTGGAGAACGAACTCTGCACGGTAGAATTGCTGTTCCATAATGTTCTGCCATTTCATTGTATGCCTTGTTTAATGTGACCTCACTTCTTCCGTGTTTGATAACACCTGTTTTAAGATTGTCACATTGTAATATTTTTGTTATGCCACCAAAATATTTAAAGGCATTTACATGGGCAGAAATCCAGCATTCCTGATTCATCGAAAAGAACGCTTCTACATAAGCATATCCGCTGTAAGGTAATGAGGAAACAAAAATATACGCCGGAATCACTTCGCCTGTATCAGTGTCAATAACCTCTGCCGTTTGTCCTGCCCAGTCAACCTGCAATATTTCGCCAGGTTTATGCTTGAGATGCATTGTTGCATTGGTTTTTACGGCATAATCACGGTAATGCTTTTTGAATTGTGTCAGTTGATAAGGAACCTCATTTGATGCACTGCATTGCTCACAATACTCTAACCATAACAGATTAAGTGTTGTGCCCGAACGTTGAAGCTCTTTATGGACATATTCATAATCCGGCATTTTGTATCCGGGACGGGATTTGTCGCTTGGAAACAACAATTCGGCCAGTTTTCTGTCCGTCAGCTCCGGCGGAAGAGGATAACAAACTCCTTTTTCTTCGGCGATATTCAGAACTTGAATTACTGTAGTTCTGGAACAGCCTAT
>JAEDEG010000070.1 GCA_016293435.1 Clostridia bacterium | reverse complement strand
CACTTTAGCGATTTGGGAACATCTATGATTCTCTGATTTTCGGAGCCGCGAAATTTGAGCCTGATATTTTTCTTTTCTTCAACAAATCTGCCGTCTACCAAAACATCAATCAGAGAAAGCAACTCGTCTGTAATCTCACAGTGTGCTCTGCCCGAAATAAGCTCTTTGTCAAACAGATAACCGCTGTAGCACCATATGTCCTTTTGAGGATATATTTTTTTTACTCTTTTTAAAAAAGGCATGAGCACTCTTTGATTTTGAGGTTCCATGGGCTCACCTCCGAGAACAGAAAGACCTCTTATATAATCAGGCTCCAAAAGAGCGATTATTTCATCTTCGGTTTCGCGGGTAAATTTTTTGCCGAAGTTAAAATCCCAAGTTTCAGCATTGAAGCAGCCCTTGCAGTGGTGGGTACAGCCCGACACAAAAAGCGAGACTCTTACGCCTATACCGTTTGCAATATCAACGGCTTTTATTGCTCCGTAATTCATCAGAGATGAAGCACCCTTTCTTTAATTTCCTGAGTTCTTCCCTGGTTCCAGAACTGACTGCCTATATATCCACAGGTACGGCGGGCAACATTCATCTTTGCCTGGTCTCTGTTGCCGCAGGCAGGGCACTGCCAGCCAAGCTTGCCGTCTTCTTCGTAAATCACGATTTCGCCATCGTAGCCGCACACCTGACAGTAATCACTCTTGGTGTTGAGCTCGGCATACATAATGTTGTCATAAATAAACTGGATTACACTAAGTACTGCGTCTATATTGTCCTGCATATTGGGGACCTCTACGTAACTGATAGCACCGCCGGGAGAAAGAGCCTGAAATTTTGATTCTATGGCAAGCTTTTGGAAAGCGTCTATTTCTTCCGTCACATGAATGTGATATGAATTGGTGATATAGTTGCGGTCGGTTACTCCCTTTATCTTGCCAAATCTCTTTTGCAGACATTTTGCAAACTTGTAGGTTGTGGACTCCAAAGGAGTGCCATAGATAGAATAGTGTATATTTTCGGCTTCTTTCCATTTTGCGCACGCATCATTGAGCTTTTGCATAACCCTAAGACCAAAAGCTTCGCCCTCGGGCTCGGTGAGCTTTTTGCCACAGATTGCATACACACATTCCCACAGGCCTGCATAGCCGAGAGATATGGTGGAATATCCGCCGTGAAGAAGCTTGTCGATACACTCACCCTTCTCCAGACGTGCAAGTGCGCCGTATTGCCAAAGTATGGGAGCAGCATCGGAGCGAGTGCCCTCCAAACGCTCATGACGGCACTGAAGTGCACGGTGGCAAAGCTCAAGACGTTCGTCGAGTATATCCCAAAACTCTTTTTCGCCGCCTCCCTGCGCTTTGGCTGTGCATGCCACGTCTACAAGGTTGATTGTAACAACACCTTGATTGAATCGGCCATAATACTTTGGTTTGCCGTTTTCATCAACATACGGTGTAAGAAAGCTTCTGCAGCCCATGCAGGTATAGCAATGACCTTCGCCGTTGGAGTCTACCTTGAGCTTTAGCATTATTTTTTCGGAAATATAGTCGGGTACCAATCTTTTGGCGGTACACTTTGCCGAAAGCTCCGTAAGATACCAGTATGGTGCGTCGGGGGTTATATTGTCTTCTTCAAGAACATATATCAGCTTGGGAAATGCGGGGGTGATATATACACCCGATTCATTTTTAACACCCTGGTAACGCTGCATGAGAGTTTCTTCTATAATAATGGCAAGGTCTTTCTTTTCCTGCTCGCTTTTGGCTTCGCCAAGATACATAAACACAGTGATAAAAGGAGCTTGGCCGTTGGTTGTCATAAGTGTAACAACCTGATACTGCAGTGTCTGGACACCGCGTTGAATTTCTCTGCGCAGATTGCGCTCAACAATCTGAGAAACTATAACATCATCAGGCTCGCCTCCGGCTGCCATTATGGTTTCTATTGTTTCTTTGCGCAATTTTTCTCTCGATACCTGCACAAACGGTGCCAGATGAGCAAGCGAAATGCTCTGACCGCCATACTGATTGGAGGCAACCTGAGCTATTATCTGTGTGGAGATATTGCAGGCGGTTGAAAAGCTGTGGGGCTTTTCGATAAGTGTGCCGCTGATTACGGTACCGTTTTGAAGCATATCCTCAAGATTTACCAAATCGCAGTTATGCATATGCTGAGCATAGTAATCAGAATCGTGAAAATGAATTATACCTTCCTCGTGAGCCTCAACGATATCGGGAGGAAGCAAAATTCTCTTGGCAAGGTCTTTTGAAACCTCGCCCGCCATATAATCACGCTGAACGCTGTTAACAGTAGGATTTTTGTTGGAATTTTCCTGTTTTACCTCTTCGTTGTTGCACTCAATAAGACTGAGTATCTGATTATCGGTAGTGTTGGCAACACGGGCAAGGTTACGTGTAAAACGGTAGCGAATGTATCTTTTGGCAGTTTCGGGAGCACCCTGCAAAATAATATGGGTCTCAACAAGCTCCTGAATTTCTTCTACCGAAAGACTTCTGCCCATTTCCGCACAATAATCCTCTATTACATTTGTAATATATTCAATTTGTCTTTGGGTAAGCTCAGGCTTTTTGCCCGAAACTTCATTTGCCTTTTCAATGGCACGCGATATTTTATTGCGGTCAAATTCTTCTTCAACTCCGCTTCGTTTAACAATCTTCATTTCCTTTTCCCTTTCTATTGTTTTATTTATTTATTTTTTCACCTTTTCTGTAAACACTAAATGTATATAGTAAAAGTTGTTTTCAACAAGATATTGTGTACTTATATATTATAAAACACAATATCTTCTGTGTCAACTGTTTTTTTTAATAAAAATATACAAACCGCCAAAGTCGCATACGGCTTGATTTTCAAGCAAAAATAACCCGAAAACGGAGTATAAAATTAAAAAAATAGGTTTTTTTATCCTATATTTTGTGCAAAATTACACCAAAAAACGGCAAAACAAAACGCCCCGAACAGAATTATGTATTCTGCCCGGGGTAAATAAAGGCTTATACGCGGCGCTGCCCTTAATTCATGTCACAAAACCATCAACGCTTTGTTTAGTAAAGTAGGACAATAAGTTATCACTAAGTTGAATTTTTGACGATGTTTTATTGACAATTCGTTGTCTTTTAAGACCGGCAGCAAAAAACGGCTATTTTGCTCACTTACCCAGAATATCCGACAAATTACTCTGAACCTTCCTGGCAACATCAGGCTTATTCATGGAATATACATGCACATTGGTTATACCGTTAGCATAAAGGTCTATAATCTGGTCTGTTGCATAGGCAATACCCGCCTGCTTCATTGCGGCAGGGTCAGAGCCGAATTTGTCTACAATGCTCTTGAATCGCTGCGGCATGAACGAACCCGAAAGCTTTACAGAACGTTCTACCTGATTGGCATTGGTTATGGGCATTATACCCGGAATTACGGGAACGTTAATCCCGGCTTCACGGATTTTGTAGAGAAAATTATACAGCAGATTGTTGTCAAAAAACATCTGAGTGGTAATAAAATCACAGCCTGCATCTACCTTTTCCTTGAGATGACCTATGTCTTCCTTCTGATTTGCACTCTCAGGATGAATTTCGGGATAACACGCACATCCGATGCAAAAATCGCTGTCTGCCTCCTTGAGCTCTCTTATAAGGTCTATTGCATATTTATAATCCCATCCGGTACGGTCGGCGTTCTCAAGCTCCGAGGGGATGTCACCCCTAAGAGCCATAATATTTTGTATGCCGGAATCTTTGATGTCTTTTATCTTTTGGCGCACGGTAGCTTTGGTGGATGAAACGCAGGTAAGATGAGCCAAAGTAGGCACTGCGTATAGCTCTTTTATATTCTTTGCAATATCGAGAGTATATTTGCTTGTACCGCCGCCTGCGCCGTAGGTTACACTCATAAACGAGGGCTTTAGCTTTGCTATTTCTTCTGTTGCTGTTCTTACACTGTCAAAGCTCGTTTCGGTCTTTGGGGGAAAAACCTCAAAGGAAAGCGACGGTTTGCCTTTTTTTAGTAAATTTACAATCTTCATTATCGGTCTCCATAAGAAATTTGATAACTAATTATATCATCAAAGCAGCAGTTAAGTCAAGTTTAATGTATTTTTTTAATTTCTTGCCTTAAAAATTTTGGAAAATAAATATAAGAATTTATATCATATATGATTTAAAATTATGCTTCATTTACGAAATTAATCTCTAACAATGCCCCGAAAGCACATCATATCCTCTTTAGATTCACGCATATTTGGTGATATTCTCACATACCTTGGCGAAAACGCTACCACATCGGAATTTGGAAATGAACTGTGGAAATGTCAAGAGGTGATTGTATGATTTACCAAAAATTACTCATTGGTGATACCCCTTACCAGTTGACAACAGGCACAATGACAACACCGTTTGAAATTCACCGTCATTCCGAGATTGAGCTTATATACTGCTTCAAGGGAAGCTTCAAAATCAGGATAGACAATACCGATTATATGGTAAATTCCGGTAGCAAAATTAAACTCCGAGCTCCACTCTCACCAAAAACTCAAAGAGCTTTTGGAAGAAACTGCAAATATTTATGACAACAGGAGAATACAGAAAAAGAAGATGATGTAATGACAAAAACTCCCGGCTTGTTTCATCACAAGCCGGGAGTTTTCATATAAAAATTATCAGTTTTTCATATATTTAGCAATTTCCTGGGCAACAAGCTTTGTAAGAGTATCAATGTTATCCTCTGAGAACATTGTGTTCTTGCCGGTGTCTGCCTTGCCGTCACTGCTAAACAGCTTCATTTTATTCATTGTAGCCTGTTTAACAGCTTCAACCGCTGCAGGAATAAGATCAATAAGACCCTTATCCATGCTTGAGAATTTCTTAAATTCTGCTTCAACAGCCGCAACATTAATATCCGTAAAAATGTTCACCTTGCTGATACCATCTTGGATAGCCTGACGGAAATCGTTGTCTGTGAGACCCGAACCGCCATGGAGAACGAGGGGAATGTCTACCCTTTTGGCTATTGTACGAATTCTTTCAAAGTCGAGCTTGGGCGGAAGCTTGTATGCACCGTGAGCATTACCTACAGCAATAGCAAGAGCATCAACGCCGGTTTTGTCTACAAAGTCTTTTGCAAGAGATGGATCGGTGAAATACTTTGAAGGATCATCGAGATGGTTGCTGCCTTCTGCAGAGCCTTCATTGTCGCCAACGTGACCGAGCTCGCCTTCGATTGTAGCACCGTAGGAATGAGCAAGATCTGCCATTTCTTTAACCTTGCGAACATTTTCTTCGTAGGTATCGGTGGAGCAGTCATACATTACTGAGCTGAATCCAAGCTTGAGAGCTTTGACACAGGTATCGTAGGTAAGACCGTGATCCAGATGTACAACAACGGGAACGTTTGCCTTTTTCGCCATGGGAATAAGGTAGTAGGAAACCTCATCAAGCGGACCGTAGGGAAGCAGAATTTCTGCTGTACCCATGATAACCGGCGATCTGGTAGCTTCGGCAGCACTTATTATACCGCGTGCAAGCTCCAGGTTTACTGCATTAAAAAGTCCTACAGCGTAGTGACCTTTTTTTGCCGGTCTAAGAACTTCATTCATATTAACTAACATTTCTTATCCTCCTCAGTCGATAATCTCGACAGTTTTATTGTAGTGTGATTTTAGCGCGGCGGTGGCAAGAGTGTGAGAAAGAACTGTTTCTTCGGGAGTAAAGAGTCCAAAGGGAACCTCCACGCCCGAATATTCAAGCATAAACGCAGCTATCTGCTGCAAAATAGCATCGGTAAAACCAAACTCAAAAATAGGCCCTGTGATAGTGGGAATCATTGGCTTGTAGCCAATGATTATACGATTCCAGGATTGTTCCTTGCCCCATGACGAGGTATAGTAGAACGCATTGGCATCGTCACTTGAAAAACGAGCACTGCACTGCATGCCGTATATTTCAAAGAACCAGCGGTTGGTTGAGCCCGGACACATACGCTTTGTTTCAAAGGTCATGGGGATTTCGTCACCGTCGGAGTTTAGGGTTGTGCAAAACATTGTGCAATTGTCAAATGTATCGCATACTGCCGTCGACCCCTTGCCATCGGGACGCTCCTTGACAATATTTGAAAAGTGCGCTCTCACCGTTTTGGGCTTGAAGCCAAGACGGAAGGGAACGTGCTGAGTGTGAATGCCCAGATCACCCAGGCATCCGTATTCACCGTTGAATTTAACCATACGTTTCCAGTTGATGGGCTTGTTTGTGTCCATATCGCTGCAATGGTTAAATCCGCAGTGAATTTCAAGCACTTTGCCGAATTTCCCCTCTTTGTACCAATTAATCATGGTCTGCATAGCAGGATAATAGGGAAATTCACTGCAACATCGAACAAAGGCACCGGGAGTTTCTTCGATTGCCTTTATGATGTTTTCGTTTGCTTTTTTATCTATGCCAAAAGGCTTTTCTCCTAAGAGAGCCTTGCCGCTTTTTATAATATCAATATAGAACTGTTCGTGAAGATTGTGAGGAACAGCACAGTAAATGGCGTCAATATCGTCTTTATTGAGAAGTTCTTTGTAATCAGAAACGGAATATTTAATTTCGGGAAAGTTTTTCCGAAACCATTCCATTTCCTTTGGAACTACCGAGCAAATACCGATAATTTCAGGCTTTGGCACATCTTCGGTAAGATGACACCAGCGTGCAGCTGCAGATGCAAATTCTCTTGCCATAAGTCCGCAACCTATAAGACCGAATTTTACAGTTTTCATAATATGTATATCCTTTCTCAGGTAAAAATCCTTTTTTGTAGCAGAGAATTTCTGCTACACTCATACCACCATATCGGTATTAAGCACAGGAGTTATTAATAACCGAAGTGCTTTTCTGTTTCGGCAACAGCCTCTTCGATGATATCGAGACCCTTTAAAGCTGCCTCGTCGTCGAGAATCATCGGAGGTGACATACGGAGAATATGGCCTGAGGGAACCCATGCAAGACCCTTTTCGAAGGCTTTTTGATAAATCATTGTACCTGCCTCGGCAAAAGGTTCTTTGGTTTCGCGATTTTTTACAATTTCTATAGCCTGGAGACAACCGATAGCACGAACATCACCAATAATGGGATGCGCCTCCTTCATCTTCTTCATTCTTTCAAGCATAATCTCGCCAAGGTGAGCACTGCGCTCGTTGAGTTGTTCTTCTTCTATAACCTTGATCGATTCGAGTGCTGCAACACAAGCCATGGGGTTTCCGCCGTAGCTTGAAGAAGCAGAAATCTTTTCTATTGCGGGGGCAAGATCCTTGGATACCGCAAGTGCCGTTACGGGGAACCCGTTGCCGAAGCCCTTACCCAAAGTGGTGATATCAGCTGTAACATCCCAGTGATCCATAGCAAGATATTTGCCTGTTCTTGCCATACAACAAAGAACTTCGTCTGCAAAAAGGAGAATTTCTCTCTTATCACAAAGTGCACGAAGTGCAGGCATAAAATCGGGGGGAGGAACAATTGAACCGCCCCAGCCCTGAACGGGTTCAAGCACGATAGCTGCAACATTTTTTCCGCCGGATGCACATTCGTTATCCAAAATACCCTCAATCATTCTGATATAGGGTGAAGAATCCTTCCACGCTTCTTCAAAGGTTCTGCCAAAGAAGTCGCGATATGGATTTGGTCTGGGAGCAAGCATAAATCCGGGAGCTCTCATGCGAGTATCGGGGCCGACAACAGCAAGTGAGTTGGCACCGTAGGTCTTACCGTGGAAGTCTCTCCAAAAAGAGATAAATTCCTGCTTGCCGGTTGCGGCACGTGCACAGCGCAGACCGGCCTCTACTGCGGTTGTACCTGAATCATAGAACTGGAAGCCGCCAAATCTGCCACCGGTGATTTCGTGAAGCTTTTCTACGAGCTCCATTTTTACCTTTGTGGTAAAGTCGTGGCAGTTCATAAGCTTTTTTGCTTGGTTTGCAACAGCCTCGCTGATGCGTGGATGGCAGTGACCAAGACCGGTTACATAGATACCCGATGAAAAATCAAGATAGGTATTTCCGTCAACATCTTTGAGTGTGTAGCCGTAGCCCGATTCAAAGGTTACGGGAAACAGCTTAACCTGGCTGGAATAACCCTTCATGTACTTTGAACATCTGTCATGATATTCAATGGATTTGGGACCGGGTACGGTGGATGTCACCATGTTCGGTACTAATGAGAGATCAACGCTTGCCCATGTTTTGTTGTTCATTTTTTATACCTCATTTCTTTAATATTGTTTATATTGAATAATAAAAACTATATAAAAGCTTTGGTATATAATATATATTATATACGGCTTTTAATATTTTTTCAATAGCAAATTTGAAATTTTATGCGATTTTTTTTAATTTTGTTGGTTTGTGTGGTTTTTTCTGTGTTGTTTTAGTGAAAATAATATAAAATTATCTCTTCGGCAATCCCGAGAACTCGCCGAAATTGATGTAATTTTCACAAATGCTTCCTTTTTGTGGGTGCAGCCGACCGTATATACACCGTTAGCAAAGTGTCGACACACCCAAAGCTTTGATGAACAGCACTCGCCCTCACACCCGCGTGTTGTTTTTAAGTTAAAAATCCCCGCACCATACTGCCTTATTCGGCAAGCATTGCATTAATTTCACTAACGGTCTTTCTTACAAGCAGGTCGCCGCCGATATGTCCGGAGGTACCGCCGGAAACATAGGCTGAATAGTGACTGCCCTTTTCTGCCTTTTCGGTGGGAAGGTAACCGAATGAGCCACAGCATAGTTGAATAAGGAAGGTTTGAGATGCCTTGCTTCTTGCTCTTATCTGATTACCATAGTCGAGAAACAGCTCATAGGGATTGGTTGCAAAGGCAATATTACCGAGACGTATAACGTGAACCTCAATTTCTATAACATCCACAGTCTGCTGAATTTCGTATCTTTCTACCGTACCGGCATAGACGTGCATTTTGGCGTTGTCTCGGTAGTCAAATCCACCCTCAGCTTCGTCGACAAAGCGTTTGATAGCTTCCAAAGCCTTGTCTTTTTCTTCGATTGTAACACGGCGAAGCGGCATATCGAGCTTTATAACCTTGTGCTTGAGAGCTGCCTCATCGGTATATTCACAAACATCCTCATACGCATAGAGAATTTCGTCTGCAATTCTTCTTGCAACACGGTCACAGCCCTTGATATCAAACATTGAAGGGTCTGCAACACGCTCGGTAACATTTGTCCTTTCGATGTTGGGGTCGTTGATCGGCGTTTCGGGCTCAACCCATCTTATCATATCTCTGGGGCACTGGTCACCGGCAGCGGAAACAAGACCGAGAAAATATATGTCGTTGCCGAGCTTGGCACGGAGCTTCTCTTTTACTTTGCCCATATAGTCGGAAGAGATAAAGCTGCGATGCTCCAGAACCTGAGCGGGGCAAGCTACATTGGCAATCACACCGGTAAGCTTTTTGGAAGTATCATATGTGAAGAGAAGCTCAATACCCGAGTCGTTGCCGCCTTCAAGCTCAGTAAAGTTTGCCATGTTGGTGTCGCCCCACATTTTGGCAGAGCCGTCATCGTAGCATACACGGCGGCACATTCCGACTGCCGCTCTTGCAAATCCCTGGGCATACATGCCATCAGAGCGGCAATTCCAAGCCTTGAGAGCTGCTTCGGCTATTCGGTCGGCAAGAAATGCAAGTGCTTCTTTGCCGTTTAAAAGGTTTGGATCATCGGATTTTACAAGGGGTTTGTACTGCTTGTCCTCGGGCATGAGTTTGCTGAGTACCGAAAGCCCGGAGCCTGCACTGTCGGATCTGCCGGCATAGCCTACAGAGGTGTGGGTATGTATTGCACTTATCATTAGCTTGTCTGTGGGAAAGCCGTCTTTACCCTTGAGTCTGTTTCTTACTTCTTCAAGAAGATGAGTACTTGTTGATACAAGGTCGCAGGAACAGAATATCGCAACATCGTCACCACTCTCTATAGCAAGAGCAGTTGCGTATATTTCTGTTTCAACAACATCGGAAATCCTTTCATAAAATTGTCCGACAAGCTCAACCTTTCTGCCTTTTGGAGTCAGAGAGACCTCTCCCCAACCGATTTTGATTCTGTTCATTTATATCACACTCCTAAATAATTATATATCTGATTTCTTTTTGAAATTTCTCCACATTGGTATTGCAATTGCGCAAAGCAGCGCTCCCGAAATACCCAATATTACCCATGATTTTATGGTAAATATCCAGCCCTTTGCATCCGCCATTGCGGTAAACACCACATTTGTGGCTACAATGCCAAGGCAAGACACACAATTGAACATTCCGGCAACCGTTGCACCCTTGCCCCACTTGTCAAACTTTATGGAAATATCTGATGTGGTAAAATAGCTGGTACCGCTCATTAGCATTACAATAAAAGCAAGGGCAAATATTATGTACCAATAGTTAATTTTGCCTATGAGCAGTGTTAAGCATATACACGGCACTGCAATTAAAATCATGACAGCAATTGCGGTAACTTCGTTTTTGAACTTATTCGCGTAGAATTTGCCTGTGGTAAAAAGACCGAAAGCTCCCGAGGCGAGAACGACTATGTTTAGAAGTGTGGCAAAAGAAGCACTGACACTTCCATAGGATTCTTTTATCATAACCGGCACAAGATTTTTGATGCCCGATTCAAGCATACTGCGTATAAGGGTTACAACCAAAACAAATGCTATTCCGCTTACAAACACTGCCCTTCCCAACTTGAAATCACCGCTGTTTAGCTTTTCTTGTGTATATTCGGGGATATCGTCTTCCAAAACAAGATTGCGTTTTGCAACAATCGACACCACATACCATACTGCCGCAGAAATAAACATGGCTATGCTCGATACCATAAAGTTGTATTGCCATTTGGTAACAAATGCCGCTACAAGATAACTGGCAATAACACCAACCGGATTTGAAAATGTGGCTATAAACACACTTCGTGTTCTGAGACATCGTTCGGGCATGGTAACAAGCAACTTGAAAACCGACGGCCATACTGCAAACTGTACTACGGCATTTATTGCCCACGAAGCAAGCATAACCGAATAGCTGTGGTTAAAAAATATAACCAGGTTTACTACCCCTGCCCCAAACAGTCCGGCTGTCACAAAGCGTGTTGGGTCGCAGCGGTCGGCTGCCATACCACCCGCTATTTGCAAAATGCCGTAGACCACATAAAATGCGCCGTTTATGATGCCGGTTTGTGTTTTGGTAAGGAGCCCCTCACTCACTATAAAAACCATAGCAGATGAAAAACAGGTTTTGGTCATACATATGAGTGAATATACCAGGCACAAGGTTACTATGACCAATGCCGAAACACGACTGTCTTTTATGTACATATTGTTCATTTGTATCGCCTTACGGCTTTACACCTACCTATTTTATCTGATTATTTCTATACCGAGAATTGAGCAAAGGTCTTCAACAAGCTCGGTGTTGTCACCATATGAAATTATGTAGTGCTGACACATTACATTCTGAGCAAAGGCTTCAACATCATCAAGCTCGATTTCAAGACCCGGCAGTTGAGGTGCGGGCTGAGTCCAGCCGGCTTCTTCCCACTTTGGGGGAGTTTTGCCGTTGCCCTTTATCATGTGCATATAATATTCACCGTCAACCCATGTGAGACGACACATTGTAAGCTCGCCGCCTTTAACCTTGCTCACGTTGAGTATACCCTCAGAGAGCTCACCGAATGCGGCAGGCATAACAGTTACATCGCCGTCTGTAACTGCAGCGGGCACATAGTCGGGTACGCCGGCAAGCACGCTGTGTTCAAAAAACTCATAAAATTCAAGATAGGGTGCCGCCTGATTGGTAAGATATTTGACCATTAGCTGTGTTACATTGCCCAAGCAGTCGTTTTCGGGAATAGTGCAAAGCCCGGCTTCATCTGCAAGAAGCATAAAGATGGGTGCGGGAGGAAAGCCGAGAAGCTTTTTCATGCCGTCAACATCTTTAAGAGAAATAGTCTCATAGCCCCTTTCGTCACAAATTGCTTTAACTGCAAGATAATAACCTGCAGCCTTTTGAAGGCTTTCGGGTTTTGCTTCTTTGAGGAATTTCCATTTGGAAATTGCATTGTCGATTACAGCCTGCTTTTCATCATCGGTAATCTTATTAAAACGCTGTTCTATTTCGAGCATTTCAAAGGTTTCGATCTCAGGTCCGATAACTCTCTTGAGTGAGGGACCATCTGCCTGAGTGCCATAAAGATTCATATCTCTGTAGCCTGCCATACCGCATCTTGCGTGACGAAGCTTTGCTGCTGCTTCTGCCGCTCTGCAAAAGCTTGCAACCTTATCTGTCTTGGAGGGGAGACCTATTATATCATATACATATTTAAATGTGTAGCCAAGATCAAAGAAGGTTTTTCTTATTGCGGTTGTACCTGCCTGATCGGCTGTGGTAACAATGCGGCCGTCTTCTATCCAACCGCAAAGCCCCCAAAGAATCATGGGCTTTTCACGATAGTGTTCACACACCTTTACTACTGCGTGAGTAGGAATCCAACCCGCAATACATACAATAAGTGAATCAAACTTTTTGCCGTCGAGAGCATCGAGCGCCTTTTTTATATCCCTTTCTTCATAGTCATCGGTTACAGGATAAACCTCTACGAGGTCAAGCCCCTCTTTTTTGAGGGATTCTGCTGCATTTTTGCACTTTTCTTTAATGATTTCGATGGGGGTATTGACCTCACCAAAGCCAACAAATGCTGCTTTTGCCATAATATCAAATCCTTTCTGAA
>JAEDEG010000227.1 GCA_016293435.1 Clostridia bacterium | reverse complement strand
TTCTAACAGCTTCATCAGCATATTACTCATTTGATTGTTGATGATGCCTTTGCCGGATATAGTGCCTTTTTTAAGTCCGTTAAAAGCAGTAGCGTCATCCTTATAGGACACAATGAGAAGCTCGGGATTTTCGGTTTCAAAAACCTTTTTTGCTTTTCCCTCATAAATTAAATTTTTCTTTTCCATCGCTTAATAAACCTCGTTTCTTTTTTATCTAAATATCTGTTTACTATATACTCATTTGCCTGCAATTCTATAATATCATCCAAAGGGACAAGCTCTCCAAAATCACCGTATCGGCGTTTCAGGGCATTGGTTAGAATGTAATCGGTAAGCTTCGGATTTTTGGGAAGCAGAGGACCGTGCAGATATGTTCCGATAAGATTTTTATATACTATTCCGTCATAACCGCAATTATCAGAGTTACCGTTTCCGTACAAAACCTTTCCAAACGGCTTGTAATCTCCGATAAAAGTTCTGCCGCCGTGATTTTCAAATCCAACAACATAAGAATCCTCCAAAAAGTCTGCCTCTAAAATTATATCTCCGATAAGCCTGCCGTCGCCCGATTCGGTGTATATATCAAGAATTTCCAAGCCCTTAACGGTTTCGTCCTTTAGCTTATAATAATTGCCGAGCAGCTGGTAACCGCCGCAAATAGAAAGCATGGAACCGTTATCTTCAATATAGGCCTTCAGCTCATTTTTGAAGTTAAGCAAATGCCGACATACGCTTAGCTGTTCATTATCTGCACCGCCTCCGAGCAAGATAAAATCCACGTCAGAGAGATCGGGCAGGCTTTCACCGTGACATATGCTTGCAATTTCGCAATCAATGCCACGCCATCTTAAGCGTTTTTCCATACACAGAATATTTCCGCTGTCAAAGTATTGGTCTAACAAATCGGGAAACAAATGTAATATCTTTAGTTTCAATAAACACACTTCCTTTTTCCTTATGTAAAACCGCCAAATCCTGTATACAAATAAAGACGGGGTAACGAAATCTAAGCTTTTGCCAAGACCTCATTGCCCCGAAAAAATATTAAATCAAAACTTCAAAAAAGCCGGAGACACTTCGAGTGGGAACTCAAAGACGCCTTTGCCTTTTCCCTTGTATTATACTATTTTTGGGGCAATTTGTCAACTGTTTCGGAAAAACTTGTTAAAAGTTTAATATTATTCGTGTGACTTAATTTTACTTTTCAGTATTTCCGCCAAAATAACCGGGTTGGCCTTTCCTTGTGTTTTTTTCATTGCACTGCCGACAAGAGCTGCAAATACTTTTTCATTGCCTTTTTGATAATCAATAACGAATTTTTCATTGCTTTTTATAATATCATCGGCTAAGACCGAAAGCACCTGATAGTCATTAATTTGAGCGAGGCCTTCTTTTTCTACGATATCTGCAGGATCAAAATCTTCATCCCACATTCTTGCGAGCAATTGTTTTAAAGTAGGGGAGTTAATAACCTGATTGCCAAAAAGGTCGGCAAGCTTAGCCATGTTTTGCGCACTGATTTTGCACGAAAAGCTGCCCTTGCATCTTCGCATTATATCTGTAATAAGGATATTTGCCACTGTTTTACAAAAGGTTGTGTGACTTGCAGCCTCTTCAAAGTATTTTGCCGCATTCGGATCTGCCAACAAAGCATCACTGTCATAAGCAGTAAGACCAAATGCCTCCATATACTTTTGCTTTCTGGTGTCAGGCAGCTCACCGATTTCACTTTTCAGCTTTGCAATATCATTGTCTGTAAGCTCAATCGGAGGCAGATCGGGATCGGGAAAATATCGGTAATCATTTGCGTTTTCCTTTGTACGCATTGCATGTGTTTTTCCTGTTTCTTGGTCAAATTTTCTCGTTTCCTGAACAATTTCTCCTCCCGATTCAAGCACCTCTACCTGCCTTTTGTACTCATATTCAATAGCCTGAACAGCAAAACGAAATGAGTTAATATTTTTCATTTCGGTACGGGTACCAAATTCTTTTTGACCTTTTTTGCGAACCGATAGGTTTACATCGCAACGAAAAGCACCCTCATTATTTTTACAGTCAGAAACCCCTGTATAAATAATAATTGAACGTAGCTTTTCAAGATAAGCATTTGCTTCTTCGGCCGAACGGATATCAGGCTCAGATACAATTTCGATAAGAGGAACACCGCAGCGGTTGCAGTCAATCATTGTTCCGTACTTATCATCGTGAACGAGCTTGCCAGCATCTTCTTCAATATGGATTCTTGTGATTCCGATTTTTTTTGAGCCCTCTTTGGTTTCAATAGTAACATACCCGTTTTCACACAGCGGAAGATCATATTGGCTAATCTGATATGCTTTGGGAAGATCGGGATAGAAGTAGTTTTTTCTGTCCTGCTTTGAATAATGTGCAATTTGGCAGTTTGTTGCAATACCGGCTTTAACCGCATATTCAACAACCTTTTTGTTCAAAACGGGAAGAACACCCGGAAGTCCCATACACACAGGGCAGGTTTGTGTGTTTGGAGCAGCACCGTA
>JAEDEG010000069.1 GCA_016293435.1 Clostridia bacterium | reverse complement strand
TAAGGAAACAGCTTGGTGTTACCGAAGAATATTTTAACAGTAAGATTTAAATATATAAAAGTCGCAAATTCTGCGGCTTTTTTGTTTGGTATGACGGGCATGTCACAATTCTATGGTGAAAGCCCAAAGGGGCGTAGTTGCCGACGAACCCGATAGCGACTTGCAAGTTTCACATCGTGAGGTGTGGGAGAGAAGAAGCAATAGCGAAATCGTAGCCTGACGGACAGAAACCTGATACTAAGGCTCATTGAGTGGGTAAGCTGACCAAAGACAGTGAATCCCTAAAGGCAAACGTAAGCTCAATGGGTAGATTGGGCAGGTAGACGAGGAAAGAATTATGACTTATCCCGTGAGTCTCACAGTGATGTATCAGCCTGTCAAGGATAGCTGTGGTTATTGTAGCGTCTCCCATGAAATCGATCCATTCATCAAATCCCTTGTTTGAGGTGATTATCACTGATGTCTTTTCGGACATATCCGAAATAAAACTCCGCAGAATAGGCATTGTGAGGTGATTTTAAGTCAATTCAACCTTTGAATTTAATACTATATGTATTGCGTGAGTTTTTAAGACGAGGATTTGGTTGGCTCCTCTTTGCATTTATTTCTGTACTCACACGGGGAAAGTCCGACATTTTTTTTAAACATTTTATAAATATAAGGAATGTTGTCAATTCCTAAGAGTTCAGACATATTTTCTATGGTTATGTTACTGTTTTCAAGCATAAATTGCATAGTTTTTATTCTTAAGTCAGTTCTGTACTGTATTGGACTTTTACCTACATACTTTTTAAAATTTCTTCTGAAAGCACTGCTGCTGATTTTGCATATTTCGGCAATCTCTTCCATAGATATATCCTCAAACGGATCTTTTTCGATTAATTTTATTCCCTGTGATATTGCAGAATAGTTCTTATTTTGCAGTTTTTTCTCTTTGCCTAATATTGAAAGCACCTCACATACGCTTGATAATATGCTGATTGGTGATTTTATCGGCATTTCATAAGTGCGTACGACATCTTTAATTGCGTGCGACAATACGCCCGGAAACATAGTGTTTATAATAAACGGATGAGGTGCTAATGATAATGATTTGCCGTCTTTCTTGATGTGAAATTCAATCAAATAAGCGTCCTGATCGGAAAGATTGCAGTCGCTGTTTAATACACTGTAATCACTGCCTTCGGGAAGGCAGACTACGCTGTTTTGGGGTGCGAAAAATGAAGTGCCGTTTTCCCTCAAATCGGTGTAAACACCGTTGCATCCATTAAGGAGAATTATGGCATTAAAGCTTCTCGGAGCGCCCTTGCTGAATAAAACGCCCTTAACCCATTTTTGACGTTCTGCGTGAATATCAGTAATTTCAACATTCATTGAATAGAGTTCTTCAAATGAGACATATTCTAAGTTTTTCATTTTTTTCACCGCCTTATAATCGCATTATAGCAAGCTTAAAAGCTTTTGTCAAGAGATGAACTCTTATTAAATGCTCGAAAAGTATAGTAAAGTGTGTCGAATTGGATATTTACTTGTTTTCGTAAAAAGTATATAATGAGACTGAAAAAAGGGTAATAAATGAAAATGTATTACCTTATGAAAGGGAGAGACAACAATTATGAAAATGCCAGAAAAGTGCAGAGGGCAATGCAGAAGTCTCAAAAATGAAAATTTTAACATTGAATTTGACGGGAATACGGGCTATATAACGTCCATCAAAAATCCGTCGGATGAGCATGAGATGAACTGGTGTGCAGAGGACGGACAATGGGGACGGATACACGTTCGGGCATGGAATCCGTGGTTCTACGAATTTAAAGAGAACGATGATGTGAAAATGAAGCTTGCTTCGTTTATGTGCGAAGACGAGCGTTCAGAGGCGGTATACAGAAACAACATCATGGAGGTTACTGTAAAGCGGTATTTTAAGCAGAACGGAAATTTTGTCGAAAATTATACACTGAAAAATATCACAGATACGGTGATAACCGTAAATCGTGATAATTTTGGTATTGAAACGCCGTTTAATGACCGTTATCCCGACGCAGAGGACTGTATGATTCACCGCTGCAACGCACATATTTGGTGTGGGCATAATATTTCGTGGGTAAATGCGCTCAGAATGGGAACGAGCGAATGTAATCTCGGACTGTATCTGACAAAGGGAGCGATTGACTGCTATGATCAGAACGAGCCGGGTAACCGTGATATTTGCGGCGGATGCACGAGGGGAAGATTCGTTCTTGATATAGAAAGCATTTTTTTAAAAAGCGGCGAGGAATATCAGCTTGAATGGGAACTTTTCTTCCATAAGAACAAAGAGGATTTCATGTCGATTATAAACAGATATGACAACTACATAGGTGTTGATGCTGTGCATTATACGATATTTGAAAATGAAAATATAGATTTTACCGTTAAAACCTCTTCAGGCTGTGAACTGCAAATAAAATGGGGAAATGAGATTATACCATTTGAGAAAACCGAAAACGGCTTCAGGGTTGTATTTAAGGCTCCTCATACAGGAGAGTATAGGTTTACGATACAAGACGGAGATGTAAGCACGTGGGCTGAGTTTGCGGTAAAGCCACCATTTGGTGAGCTTCTCGAAAAGCGTGTTCGCTTTATCATTGAAAATCAGCAGTGCTTAGATCCAAAAAGTCCTCTCTACGGAGCGTTTCTCGTTTATGATAACGATTACGACAGCATGTATTTTGACTACAGTAATCCCGATCACAACGCTTGCCGCGAGAGAATGAACATCCCGCTACTCTTAATGAAATATCTTCAGATGAAGGATGATGCGGATGTTCGCAAAGCTGTAGATTTGTATATAAAATTTATGTTCCGTGAATTTTATGACAGAGAGACAGGCGAGGTATTTAATACAATAGGCAAAAACCGGGATCAATTGCGGCTTTATAATGCCCCCGGAGTAATGCAGATATTGTGCGAAATGTATTTTGTGACAAGTGACGAATCGTACCTCGACGATATAATCAGATTGACGGAGACATATTACGGTATAGGCGGTAAAAAGTGCTATGCAAACGGACTCACGATAGGCAAGATAATCCGCGCGTTTAAGTTGTTGGGTGACGATGAAAAAACAGAGAAGATGATGGGCTATTTCCAGACTCACGTTGATAATATCATTGGCAATGGCACAGCATATCCCAAGCATGAGGTAAATTATGAGCAGACTATTGTTACGCCTGCGGTAAATTACATAGCCGAAATGGGTGCACTGCGTGAAAATAAGGAGTATTATATCAACGAAGCATCAAAGCATATTGAAATATTGCAGAGATTTTCGGGTATGCAGCCGAGCTTTCATCTTAACGAAATAGCCATAAGGTTCTGGGATGACGTCTGGTTCGGTAAAAACAAACTGCCTGGTGATACACTCCCGCATCATCTTAGCTGTCTGAGCGCACGTGCGTATATGTCATACGGCAAACTTTCGGGCGACAACAGCTGGCTTGTAAAGGCGGAGGAGTGTATCAGAAACTGTATGTGCCTTATCGGTGATGACGGAAGAGGTTCTGCTGCGTATGTATATCCTTACAGAATTAACGGACAAAGAGGGGAATTTTACGATCCGTGGTCAAACGATCAGGATTTGGTACTGTATGATGCCTTGTACTTTTCAGAGTGTACAAATGTATTTAAAATATAAATCTATAGGAGGTTGATATTATGCAAAAAGTAAAAATAAATGAATTGAGGGAATTTGCCGTACAGGCGTTGATTAAAAACGGCGTCTCGGAAAAAAATGCGGAAATTACTGCTGATACTTTAATTGCAACGGATATGTTCGGTGTAATGACTCATGGTATTAGAAACCTGGGACAGTACATAGAAAAAATAAATGCAGGTGGGCTTGATGCAAAAGCTGAACCCGAAGTGATTTGCGACGGCCCCGCTTTTGCAATCATAAACGGCAACAAAGCACTTGGTATGGTTTCAGGTTGCAAGGCTATGAATTTAGCAATAGAGAAAGCAAAAAAAGTCGGTATTGCCTATGTTGGAGTTAAAAACAGCTGTCATTTCGGTGCTGCAGGGTATTATGCAAATTTAGCCGCCGAACAAGGTATGATAGGTTTATCTATGAGCAATACAGACCCGGTCATTGCAGTTCCTAACGGCGCATCAAAAGCGATAGGAACAAATCCGTTTTCATTTGCTTGCCCAACAGGTGACGGAAAAAGTATATTTTTGGATATTGCGCTCAGCAGTGTTGCGGCATTGAAGGTCATTATGGCAAAGGAAAAAGGAATGGATATTCCCGATACGTGGCTTGTTGATGAAGAAGGACAGCCTACAACCGACTCATCATTGTTCCCGCAAAACGCAAGCTTACAGCCGATGGGCGCTCATAAGGGTTACGGCCTTGCAGTGCTGGTTGAAATCTTGTCGGCGGTTATCACAGGAGCAGGAATGCTCAGTGAAATTGCAAGCTGGAATTTGGATATGTCATCTGTAAACAATGCAGGTCATGCTTTTGTTGCAATTGATATAAAACAGATGATGAGTGAAGAAGTGTTTAACAAGCGAATTTCACAAATGATAAACGAACTTAAAAACGGACCAAAAGCAAAGGGAAAGGATAAAATATTCCTTCCCGGTGAAATGGAATGGGCAAAGCGTGAGGAAGCACTTAAAACAGGAATGCTTGAAATTACAGATGCTATGGCAGAAAGTTTGAAATCACTGTCAGAGTCAACAGATATTGAACTAAATATTATAAAATAAAGGAGACTATAAACTATGGAAAAGACAATGTATGGAGTTTTAAAAACAACGGGAATATGCCCCATTATGGTAGCGCCCGAGCTTGATTTTGCGGCAGATGCGGCGCATGCGCTTGCAGAGGGAGGTTTGCCTGTTTGTGAGGTTTTGCTTCACAGAGACGAAAATTCGTTGAAAAGAATTAATGAAATAGCAAAAAATGCTCCCGAGGTTACGGTAGGTGCAGGTTCGGTTATCTCTATAAGAGATGCCGAGGAGGCAATTGATGCAGGCGCACAGTTTTTCGTTGCACCGGGATTTGTTCCTGAGGTTGTGGAGTTTGCGCTGAAAAAGAATATGCCCATTTTACCCGGTTGCGTTACTGCAAGCGATATTTCAATGGCACTCAATTGCGGAATTAATATTTTAAAATTCTTCCCTATATATCAGCTTGGCGGAGCTGATACGCTTGCACAGTATCACGGCGGTCCGTTCGGCAATGTTGAGTGGGTTGTAACAGGAGGACTTAACGGTAAAAACTTCCTGCCGTTCTCAAAAATCGACTATGTGCTTGCATCGGGCGGTGACTGGATGTTTGCTGAAAATAACGCCGTAAACGATAAGAATTACGAAATGATTGTTGAAAATACAAGGAGAACCGTATTGGATTCTCTTAATGCAAAAGCAGGAAAATGAGGAGCATTGCTATGAAATCATTACAGGATACTATTAAATTATACAACGGAGTGGAAATGCCCTGCGTGGGACTTGGCACGTGGCAAACTACCGATGATGTTACAAAAAATGCAGTGCTTGCGGCACTGGCATTGGGTTATCGTCATATTGATACAGCGGCGGCTTACGGCAGTGAGGCCGGAATAGGTGCCGCACTTAATGAGTGTGGTCTGAACAGACAAGATGTATTTATAACAAGTAAGCTGAGAAATGCTTGCCATGGATACAAGTCAACTCTCGATGAGTTTGAAAAAACACTTAAGAATTTAAGAACAGATTATCTTGACTTATACTTAATTCACTGGCCTAATCCCGTTCAGTACCGCAAAGTCTGGAAAGAGGCAATGCAGGAAACATGGAGAGCCTTTGAAAAGCTATATAAAGAGGGCAGAATACGTGCGATAGGCGTAAGCAACTTTATGCCACACCATATTGACGCACTTATGGAAACGGCAGAAATTATGCCAATGGCGGATCAGCTGAAGCTTTGTCCGGGTATTACTCAGCCGGAAATTGTAGATTACTGCCGTGAAAAGGGAATTGCTGTTGAAGCGTACAGTCCGTTCGGAACGGGTGCGATCTTTAAGGTCCCTGAAATGAGCGAGATGTCGGAAAGATACAACAAGTCCATCGGTCAGATTTGCTTAAGATGGTGCTTGCAGAACGGATTTGTTTCGCTGCCAAAGTCAGCAAACCCAATGAGAATTAAGCAAAACGGTGAAATATTTGATTTTGAACTTTCAAAAGATGATATGGATATAATATCAAACCTTAAGGGCGTTTGCGGAGAAGCTCCCGATCCCGATAATATCTTGTTTTAGGAGCGATTATGAGAATAAAAAATACAGACTCACTTACTTTACACGGGAACAGAGCAGGCAGAGAAATCGTAACAAAGCTTTTAGATGCGGGACTTGATGCTTTAGATCCGTATTTCAGAGTTAAGGAGTTTATTAAACTCAGAGACAATAAAATAATAATAAACAACAATGGATTTGAGATGAAAGACGATCCTCATTCAGGAGAGATATGCCTTGATCTTAAAGACTATGACAGAGTATTTGTTATCGGTGCCGCAAAGGGTATCCAGAGAGCCGCACTTGCGTTTGAGGAGGTTCTGGGCGATGTATTAACAGGCGGTCACGTAATCGGAAAGCACGGCGAGGAAATAATATGCAAAAAAATTGGAGTAACTCTTGCAGGACATCCTGTTCCTGATGAATTTTGCGTTAAAGGCTGCAAAAAAATAGAAGAGTTACTTTGTGATGTCAATGAAAGAGATTTGATTTTCACTGTATTCGGAAGCGGTTGCGGTTCGCTTTTTACGTACCCTGCAGGGAATATTACCATTGACGATATTTCAAAATTCACCTATATGATGCAGATAGAAAAAGGTGTTCCCACAAGTGACTTAAATCCTATACGAACGCATATTGACCGCTTTAAAGGCGGAAGAATAACAAGGCTTTTGAAAAAAGCAACACTTATTCATACCGTTACGGCAGATCCGTCAAAAATGAATACACCTGTACTAAGAGTGCCTTATTTTGAGATGCTTAGCAATAATACATTTTTCCCGACAGTTGCAACTGCGTCAACTTATAAGGATTGTATAGATATTATCAGGAAATGGGATGCATGGGAGGAAACTCCAAAATCCATAAGAGAGCATTTACTTGACGGAACAGATGAAAATATGTCCGTTGAAGAATACGAATCATATAATTGCCGTTTCTTTGGACTTATATTTAAGGATTCAACGGTTTACCCTGCTGTAAGAAAAAAGGCGGCGGAACTGGGCATTAGGTGTATTATGCTTTCGGAATATATGGAGGCTGAAGCAAGAGAGGCAGGCTATGTTGACGCAAATATGGCACTTTGCTGTGAAAGGCTCGGCGAACCATTTAAGCCACCGGTTATTCTGATGTCATCGGGAGAAAATGTGGTTACCGTCGGAAAGGAATGCGGAGTTGGCGGAAGAAACCAGGAATATTGTCTGGCGGCCGCAATGAAGATTGCAGGCAGTAAAAGCGTTGTAATAGGTGCGGTTGATACCGACGGTACAGACGGCCCCGGTGGATTTGTGTATGAAAATGCACCGTTATGCCTTGCAGGTGCGGTGGTCGACGGCTATACAACAGATGAAGCGAAAGAAAAAGGAATTGATTTGCAAAATGCACTTAAAACTCACGGAACAAGTGAGCCGCTATGGAGGCTTGACAGCGGAGTTTGGGCGACTGCAAATGTTTCCGCTTTAGATTTGAGAATTATTTATATTGGAGGAAAAACTGATGAACGAAACACTGATTAAATCGGTAACTGCTCGACAGGTTTATACAAACAGAGGAAAGCCGGGCGTTGAGGTTGTTGTAACAACAGAAAACGGTGCCGAGGGCAGAGCAATGTGTACATCGGGAGTATCTATGGGTACTCATGAGGTGGAGTTCACCTTTGACGGAGGAAAAAAATTCGGCGGCAAGGGAGTTACAGGCGCCGCACGCAGAGTTGAAGAGACAATCGCTCCGGCTATAATAGGTATGGATGCATCAAAGCAAGCTGAGGTTGATAAGGCAATTCTTGATATTTGCCCCGATGCAAAGATTAAATTGGGCGGAAATGCGGTTGCGGCAACATCTGCGGCAGTTTTAAAAGCAGGAGCGGCATCGCTTGGTATACCGCTTTATCGTCATATCGGTGGAGCAAATGCAATGTATCTGCCTGTTCCGGGTGTTGCTATGGTTGCGGGAGATGAGCGTTACGGCGGCGGAATTACAACCCCCGGAGGAAAACCCACGATGTCTGTTATGGCTTACGGATTTGACACTTTCTCAGATGCATCCTATGCTTGTTGGGAGGTTCACACAAGATGGGCTGAAAAAATGAAAGCAAAATTCGGTGGTCTGCCGAATATCCGTGATTTCATATCAGTTCCTAAAGGTATTTATAACAGTGATAAAGAAATTTGGGAGGATATGTTAAAAACAATATCCGAAGCAGGATATGATGGCAAAATGGGCTTCCAAATGGATGTTGCAACCGATACATATCATAATAAAGAAGATGGCAAATACTACGGCTTATTTGACAGCACTCCAAAAACAAAGGAACAGCTTTATGATTTCTATATGCAAATAATAAAGGATTATCCGTTTGTAATTATTGAAGACCCGTTTAATGAAGACGATTACGATACAACAGCCGCATTGACAAAGGAAAGCGGTATTCAAATTGTCGGTGATGACCTGTTCACAACAAATCCCGAGCGTGTTGCTTATGGCGTATCAAAAGATGCCGCAAACACAGTTTTATTAAAGGTAAATCAGGTTGGTACAATTTCCGAGGCATTTGATATGATACAGTATGCGTATAAATTCGGATATGGTGTTATGCCGTCAGACAGCAGAGGCGAGGGTACGTCTATTGCAGACTATGCGGTTGGAATAAATGCAGGTTCAATAAGAGAAAGCGCAATTGGTGACAGAGGAAATCGTTTCCTTGAAATTGAAGCGGAGCTTGGCTCATCGGCAAAATTTATCGGTGCTGCAGGACTTAAAGGATTTAGAAACCAAATTCGTGCAAAAGGAACACTTTAAAAGGAGGATGTTGAAATGTTCAAACAATATATTAACGGCAGAGTAGTAGACGGAAACGGCGACAAGAAAGCTGTTTTAGATCCTGCCACAAATGAAATAATAGATTATGTAAGCTGTGCAGATAAAGCCCAGGCAGAAGAAGCGCTAAATGCGGCAAACGAAGCGTTTAAAACATGGTCAAAAACGCCTGTTAATGAACGTGCAGAGTGGCTGTATAAATTAAAAGAAGCTTGTACCGCTGAAAGAGATAAGCTGATTGAATTGGTTTCAAAGGAATCGGGCAGACCGTATCCTGCGGCTTGCGGTGATGTTGATTGGCTGCTTATAAGTTTGTCGTATTACGCAGAACAAGCAAAAAGAGTTGAGGGTACGGTTCTTCCGTATCAGGGCAATTCTGATAAGCCGAATTATCAGATTGTAACAAGACAGCCGGTTGGTGTAACCGTAGGGCATATAGCATGGAACTATCCTTTGGGAAATGCAAGTATTAAAATGTGTCCGGCTATTGCTTCGGGATGCACGTGCGTAATAAAACCATCCTCCGAAACACCGCTTGCAACTCTTTACGTTGGTGAAATAGCAGAAAGAATAGGTTTCCCCAAAGGCGTGTTAAATATTATTTCAGGTCCTGCAAATGAAGTGGCAAAAACACTGAACGAAAGCAAAATACCAAGACTTATAAGCCTTATAGGCTCGTATGAAACAGGTCTTAAGCTTTTAGAGCAAAGCTCAACCTCGCTTAAAAAGTATTCTTTAGAGCTTGGCGGAAATGCACCGGTAGTAGTTATGCCCGATGCGAATTTAGATGATGTTGCGGCAAATATAGTAGCCAAAAAGGTTGGTTTTGCAGGTCAGACCTGTGTAAACTATAACAGAATATATATTCATTCTTCGATTTATGAGGAGCTTAGCGAAAAAATCGCAAAGGAACTTGCAAAGGTTAAGCTTGGCAAATGGAAGGATGAAGGTTATATAATGGGCCCTGTTATAGATAATAAAGCCAGGGACAGAATGATTGATTTAATCAAAGATGCAACCGATAACGGTGCAACATTGGTTATGGGCGGAGAAGTTCCGAAAGAATTTGCAAAGGGTGCATATATAACTCCTGCGCTTTTAAAAGATGTAAATGATGATATGAGAGTATCAAAAGAAGAAATTTTCGGACCTATCATTCCAATTCAGCCGTTTGACACACTCGATGAGGCAATAGAGAAAGCAAATAATACTATTTTCGGATTATCGGCATATTTCTTCGGTCATAATTCAAAAGAAATGAGTAAGTTTTTTGAAAATGTTACTGCCGGTGAATTCTTTGTAAACGGCGGCGGCGGTACGGAATTTTCACCTCACAGCGGTGCAAAGCAATCAGGAATGGGCTGCGATAAATCCAAATGGTCGTTGGAAGAATACTATGACATAAAGTTTATGTCGATGATTCCCTAAGGTGAAGTTTGGAAAAAGATAAGCTGCGCATTTCGCACGTCCGCGCTCACTTATGTACATTGAGTACACGGCGTTCGCGCGGACGCACAATCTGCTTGCTCCTCTTTTCCCAAACGGGTTTTGAGAAAGGATTTTATATGAAAAAATATGATATTATCGGAATAGGAAATCCCGGTCAAGATATGGTTGTTGAGCTTGAAAAAATCCCTTATGAGGAAGTCAGCAGCAGAATGTACGACTGTAGCTTTCAAGGCGGCGGATGGGTGGCAACAGCATTATGCGCCGCAGGCAATTTGGGTGCAAATGTATCAATGTTGGGAGTTGTCGGAGATGACATTTTCGGCAAAATGATTATTGAGGATTTTCAATTCAATAATGTTGATACTGAACATCTTGTTGTTGCAGAGAACAAAAGGAGTAATTTCTGTGTATGTATAACCGAACGCTCAACAAAGTCAAAGCATATAATCAGTCGAGGCGGAGAGCTTCGTGAGGTTGAAACAGACGACATTGATGAAGATTATATTAAATCGGGTAAAATTATTCACGTCGGTTTTGTAAACGAGGCGGTCAGAAAAGCGGCGGATATTATGCACGAAAACGGTGGAAAAGTAAGTGTTGATGCCGCATATTATAGGCCGTACGTCTATGAAAACTACGATATTTTTGATATATTTATAGGCTCGGAATATTATTTTGACGGGGTTTGTGAGGAGCTTGGAAAACCCATTGCAGCAGAACTTTCGGATGATGAAAAATATGAGGTTATGAAATATATTCAATCTAAAGGCCCTGAAATTGTTATATTCACTTTCGGCGAGTATGGCTCAATGGGAATATACGGCAATGAAAAATTTGCTCAGCCTGCAATGAAAGCCGAGATTAAGGACACAACAGGTGCCGGCGATGTTTTTCACGGAGCTTTTGCTGTTGCGTATTTAGACGGACTTTCCGTTCCCGAAGCGGCACGGTTTGCAACGGGAGTGTCAACAATTAAATGTACCCAAATGGGAGGCAGAGCGGGAATACCGAATAGAGAAACGCTTGATAAATTTTTAAGAACAGGGCAAATAGATAAAGATGTTATTAATAAACGTGTTGAAAAATATCAACGAGGATTATAAAATGAGGTGAAGATATGTTAAATTATAATGTAAAAATCGGTTTAGTGCCGTTAAGACGTGATTGTACGCCAAGACCGGGTCAATTCAATTGGGAAATTGCGGAAGAGAGAGGCAGAAATACCGTTGAATACATAAAGAAACATTATTCAACAGAAAATGTAACATTTGTTGATTTAAAAGGTGTTATTGATGTAGAGGTACTATGGTCATGTAATGATGTTGATAAGGTTGTTAAGCATTTTCAGGAAAATGGAGTTGACGGCGTTTTCTTGATTGCGGCAAATTTCGGAAATGAAGAAGCGGCGGGCGAGCTTGCGAAAAAAATGGGAAAGCCTGTTCTTTTGTGGGGACCTAAGGATGATGCTCCCGAAAAGGCTGATGGAATGCGTTACACAGATTCACAATGTGGTCTGTTCGGAATAAGTCGCCAGCTTATGAGAATGAATGTTAAGTATACATATATCGAGAATTGTTTGGTATCAGACGATAAGCTAAAGAATGGTCTTGATAGCTTTGCCCGGGTTGCCTGTGCAATTCGTAACTTTATAGGTATGCGTGTTGGTGAGATTGGTCTCAGACCAAAACCGTTTGCTTCTGTAATCTGCAATGAAGGACAGCTTATGGAAAACTTTGATATTCATTTTGTGCCGATTAATTTAGCTGTTATCCAGGACAAGTACAATAAAATTCTGGTAGACTATGCAGACGAAATAAAGGAAGGCGGTAATCGTATCAGAGGTATGTATAAGCTTGATGAGGCTTCTGATGAAACCGCTGAGAAACAGTATGCATATTACATTCTGTTTAAACAGCTGTATGAAGAATTTGATCTTGATGTTATATCGTCAGAATGTTGGTCTGCGCTTCAGCTTTTGGTTGGAGCAATGCCATGTACAGTTTATGGTATACTGGCTGATGAAGGGTATATTATTAGTTGTGAAAACGATGTACATGCTGCCATGACGCAGGTTTTGCTTAAATCATTAGCATTTGGAAAAAAACCACCGTTATTCGGTGAATTTACAATGAGACATCCCGAGGAGGATAATGTTGAGTTATTGTGGCATTGCGGACAATTTGCATATTCGTCGAGAAAAGAAGGCGGATTCTGTAACTGTTTCAATATGAGAGAAAACTTTGAGGCTAAGAATAGTCATTATACTGTGGCACGTATTGATCAGGATCACGGTAATTATTCAATTATCGCAGGAGAATGTGACAGTGCAGAGGGACCATATACGAACGGTACATATCTATGGGCACGTTTTGATGATTTGGATAAATGGGAACGTAAGCTGATTGAAGGTCCATATATTCACCATGTTTCGGAAATAGAAGGCGGATACACTAAAGAAATTAAAGAATTTTGTAAGTATGTATCCGATATAAGATTTGAAACAGTATAAGTCCAGCGGTGAAATGTCAAGAGAAAAATAAGTAAAAAAGCAAATATTTT
>JAEDEG010000226.1 GCA_016293435.1 Clostridia bacterium | reverse complement strand
GCTTGACTTCCGTAAAAATATTCAAATTGTACTGACATAAAATATGCCTCCTTTCCTCGTATGATTGCACAAAAAAAGAATGCTCTACATTCTGTATAAAGCACTCTTCCATATTATTTATATATACAAAAAGAGCTGCAAATTATACATCTGCAACTCTTTGTCAGCGTTGTTACCTTTTAATGCACAAATTCCTGCACAAATTGGCGTAGTATTGGCGTAGTTTTGGGACTTTTCAAAGTCCCAAAACCCGCATAAATACTGACTTTTCTCGATTTTCACTTCTCCAACGGCTTCATTGTAGGGAACAAAAGCACATCACGAATTGCTGCCGAGTCGGTAAGCAACATACACATTCTGTCAATACCAAAGCCGATACCGCCTGTGGGTGGCATACCGATTTCGAGAGCTCTCATAAAGTCTTCATCGGTAGTATTTGCTTCTTCATCACCCAGAGCAAGAAGCTCCTCCTGAGCCTTAAAGCGTTCCCGCTGGTCAATGGGATCATTTAGCTCCGAGTATGCGTTTGCCATCTCCCATCCGTTCATGAAAAACTCAAAACGTTCAACATAGTCGGGATTACCCGGTTTCTTTTTGGTAAGCGGAGAAATTTCAACCGGATGATCCATAACAAATGTAGGCTGAACAAGATGTTCTTCTACAAACTCTTCGAAGAATAGGTTTAAGATATCGCCTTTTTTGTGATGGTCTTCGTATTCTATATGATGCTTTTTTGCTGCAGCGCGTGCCTCTTCAACTGTGTTGATTTCGTTAAAATCTACTCCCGAATATTTTTTTACCGCATCAAGCATGGTAATACGTTCAAATGGCTTACCAAGATCCATTTCTATACCGTTATATACAATTTTAGTGGTACCAAGAACTTCATTTGCCACATGGCGATATAGATTTTCGGTAAGATCCATCATACCATGATAATCGGTATATGCCTGATAGAGCTCCATAAGAGTAAACTCGGGATTATGACGAGTATCAAGACCTTCGTTGCGAAATACTCTGCCGATTTCGTACACTCTTTCCAAACCACCGACAATAAGACGCTTGAGGTAGAGCTCCAACGAAATACGGAGCTTAAAGTCTTCATCAAGTGCATTGAAGTGAGTTTCAAAAGGTCTGGCAGCAGCACCGCCCGCATTGGATACGAGCATGGGGGTTTCAACCTCCAGGAAACCCTCGCCGTTGAGATAACTCCTTATAGAAGAAATAATTTTGGATCTTTTTATAAAAGTATCTTTTACATCGGTGTTCATGATAAGATCGACATATCTCTGACGGTAGCGCAAATCGGTATTGGTCATGCCGTGAAACTTTTCGGGGAGAGGCTGGAGAGATTTGGTCAGGAGAGTAACTTTGCTTACTCTGACAGAAATTTCACCTGTCTGAGTGGTGAATACTTCTCCCTCTGCACCTACAATATCACCTATGTCAAGCTTTTTGAAGCGGTTGTATTCATCTTCTCCGAGGATATCCTTTTTGACAAAAAGCTGAATACTGCCCTCCATATCTGCCACATCAATAAATCCAACCTTACCCATGCCTCTTTTTGACATTATACGACCTGCAACAACTACATTGCACCCGTTTAATACAGATATTTTTGCCTTGATAATTTCTACCTCGTCGGAACCGCGTTTGGTAAGCTCGCGCTCCTCTTCGGTATAGTTGTCTTTAATCTGTGCTGATGTATGGGTTCTTTCAAATTTGGTAATTTCAAAAGGATCCATTCCCGCATCCTGCAGCTCTTTGAGCTTTTCGCGACGAACCCTTAAAATTTCATTAAGTTCGAGCTCAGGTGCGTTGTTTCTTGTTTCCTGTTCGCTCATACGCGATTCCTCCTTAAGTTATTTTTTCATTTGCTGATTTCAAGTATTTTTAGTTCGATAACTCCGCCGGGAGTTTCAACCGAAACGATATCCCCCACTTTTTTTCCCATCAGAGCAATGCCTATGGGAGATTCGTCCGAAATTTTGTTGGCATCAGGATCTGCCTCTGTAGAACCTACGAGAGTATAAACCTCTTCTTCGTCAAATTCGATATCCAGAACCTTAACTTTGGAGCATATTCCGACAGCATCTGTATCAACATCTGCCTCATCAATAACCTTGGCATTTTTGAGCATTTCTTCAATCTTTGCAATTCTTTCTTCCATTGATGCCTGGGCGTCCTTTGCCGCATCATATTCCGCATTTTCGGAAAGATCACCAAAGCCTCTTGCTATTTTAATTTTTTCGGCAATTTCCATTCTTCCGGTAACCTTGAGATACTCAAGCTCATCCTGAAGTTTTTTGAGTCCGTCATGAGTAAGTACAACCTGTTTAGCCATAATTTTAATAACCCAGCCTTTCTGCCCGCGTATAATAAAAAGCATGAGCCTTATCTGCGGGCCGGATAAGGCAAAATATTGTCATTCTACTTATTATATCACAAAAAAATAATATGTCAAGTCCTAATTGGATATGACTTTAATAGACTTTCTGCAGTTGTCAAACATATGTTACATTTACACCCAAAAAAAGTGATAACATA
>JAEDEG010000225.1 GCA_016293435.1 Clostridia bacterium | reverse complement strand
CAAACGCATTTCGAGTGCTTTGACTTAATCAGAAGTTATTGTACTTTGGAGGAAAATATGAGAACATATCGGAAGTTAAAAGAGTGCTGAAAACGCATAAAATCGGCGTTTTCGGCACTCTTTTTTTCGTTATTGCAGATAAAATAAAGGGTTGCGGCGATTTTCGCATTTGAATGGAATTTTGCAAAAATGAGGGAACTTTGAGGGAACTCAAACATTCACCTATCATTGAACATTAAAAAATAAGGTGAATGGCAATGAAGATTACAGAAAAACAGTATGTTACAAAGCAAGAACTGTGTCAAATATGCAATATCAGCGAATCAACAGCGTATAAACTGCTGAAAAGCAAAAAATTAAATTTTGAAAAATGTTGTGATGGTCTTTTGCATTACTATAAAATTCCGCTTTGTGAAGTGCAGGAATATATGCGTGAACAGGCTGAAAAAGGTCATTATTCGGAAAAGCAAAAAGAAATGATTTCACGGTATTACAGAAAAAAGCTAAAAGACTATCCCGATTTAATAAGGGCGAAAGATATACAAAGTATAACGGGTTATGGAAAAGAGTCTATAAGGAAATGGATCAACAGCGAAAAAATACTTGGTGTTGTTGTCCGCAAGAGATTTGCAGTGGCAAAAGATGACTTAATAGATTTTTTGCTATCTCCGTATTATGCAAATATAATCAGAAAATCCGAGGAGCATATATCTGATTTTCGCAATATCGGAACAATACAATAATTGCACAGGGTGTTGAGATATTCAGCACCCCAAGTTTTTAAGAATGGAGGTGTTTTTATATGCCAATACAGTTTGACTATTTTTACGGCAATGAAGCTGAACAATTTACATTTTACAGAATACCCAAAATACTTGTAACTTCCCCCACTTTCAAACGAGTGTCGGACAGTGCAAAGCTGTTATATGGTCTTATGCTTGACCGTATGGGTTTATCTATACGCAACGGTTGGGTTGATGATGAAAACCGGGCATACATATTCTTTACAACAAATGATGTTATGGAGCAAATGTGCTGCGGAACAGAAAAAGCTACAAAGCTGCTTGCGGAGCTTGATGGCGAAAAAGGTATCGGTCTTATTGAACGAAAAAAGCAAGGACAAGGCAAGCCTGCAATTATATATTTGAAAAAGTTTTATATAAGCGAAAATAATGACCGAGATTTAAGACTTTCGGAAACCGAAATTCCAGACTTTCGGAAATCGAAAGTCAAGACTTTTGAAAATCGAAATACAAGACTTTCGGAAATCGAAATTCAAGACTTTCGAGAATCGAAATCAAATAATAATAAATATAATAATACTGATTTTAATGATACTGAAAAGAATAATACTGAAACGAGCGATACTGAAATCATATCCTATCCTATCAATCGTGGAAATGAGAATAACTCTCCTCCCTTGCCTGCACCGAAAGGCATTGATACGATACGATGGATAGAAAATCGGCGAAAATATGAAAAGCTAATCAAGAAAAACATTGACTATGACATTATCTCGGAAAGATACAGTAAGGCGTGGCTTGATGAAATTGTGGCAATTATGGTCGATGTGGTATGCAGCGACGAGCCGACAATCCGCATAAACAAACAGGAATACCCTCACGAGGTTGTAAAGAGCAGATTTTTGAAAATTGACTCGTCGCATATTGAATATATAGACTTCGCCCTGCGGAGCAACACATCAGATGTCCGGAATATCCGGGCATTTTTAATTACAACGATTTATCGGTCGTTTGAAACGGCGGATAATTGGTTTTCGGCAAAAGTAAAACACGATATGGCAAATGTATAGGAATCGGAGGCGGTATGTGTGGAAAATATCGAACTGCTGGCAAATGCCATAATTCTGCAAGCGGTAAAAGATTACAGGCATACATATTCGCCGCAATGCAGAGCAGAAATCAAGCGTTTTTTCCGTTCCGAATGGTTCCGTGCATTGACACGGCTTGACGGAGAAATGCTTATATCAAGATTAGAAAATGAAAGGAATGGTTTTTATGGGTAAAATAATCGCAATATCAAATCAGAAAGGCGGAACGGGCAAAACGACAACTACCGTAAATTTAGGTATCGGACTTGCAAACGAGGGTAAAAAGGTGCTTTTAATCGACTATGACGCACAGGGCAGCTTAACACAATGCTTGGGTTATCCAAATCCCGATGAATTGTCGGTTACAATTTCAAACCTTATGGAAAAGAGTATCAATGAGCAGCCGACGGAACACGGTGAGGGCATTTTACATCACTCGGAGGGCGTGGACTTTATTCCGGCAAACATTGAGCTTTCGGGAATGGAAACATTTTTGGTAAACACTATGAGCCGTGAGCGTGTGCTGAAAAATTATCTTTCACAGATAAAGGACAATTACGATTATGTGCTGATAGACTGCACTCCGTCGCTCGGTATGCTGACAATAAACGCACTCACGGCAGCAAATGAGGTAATCATTCCCGTGCAGTCGCATTTTCTTCCGGCAAAAGGGCTTGAACAGCTGCTCGGTACGGTTGCAAAGGTTAAACGGCAGCTTAACCCGACACTTAAAATCAA
>JAEDEG010000224.1 GCA_016293435.1 Clostridia bacterium | reverse complement strand
CTCGATGACTGTTATCTGACCTTCCAGGAATATTTCAAAAAGCCCCTTGCCGACCCCAAACGCTGGGGACAGCCGCTCAGCGCACTTCTCGGCGCATTCTCGGCTCAGCTCGACTACGGCTTTGCTTCAATCGGCGGTAAAGACTCCATGAGCGGAAGCTTTGAAAATATAGATGTACCGCCCACACTGGTGTCTTTTGCAATCACCGTAGGCGATGCAAAAAAAATAATTTCACCAGAATTTAAAAAGACCGGCTCAAAGGTATACTATCTGGCACCTGTATATAATGAAGATAATCTTCCCGACGTCAAATCGCATAAAAAGATTTTTACGCTTGTACACACACTTATTAATGACGGAAAGGTTATATCTGCCTACACACCCACCTACGGCGGTATAGCAGAGGGCATAATGAAAATGACCTTCGGCAATAGGATTGGCTTTAAGTTCAGAGCAGACCTCGATGAAGAAATGCTCTTTGGCTACAGCTACGGCGGTTTCATACTTGAAGCCACACAACCCGTAGACGGAGCATTGCTCCTCGGCGAAACAACCGAAAGCTTTGCTGTGTCTAAGGGCGATGCTGTGATAGACCTCGATGATCTCCAAAATATTTATGAAAACAAATTGGAGCCCGTGTTTAGCTGCAACATCAAAACAGATGATAAAGAAGTTCATAAAATAACATTTGAGGCAAAAGATAGAGTAGCTCCCAAGATTGGTATTGCAAAGCCCAAGGTGCTGATTCCCGTATTTCCCGGTACCAATTGTGAATACGACACCGCAAAGAGACTTGCAAAAGCGGGGGCAGAGCCGGAGATTGTTGTTATCAATAACCTCACTCCCTCGGGTGTTGCGCAGTCGGTAGAAAAGATAGCCAAAGAGATTATGGATTCTCAGATGATATTCATTCCCGGCGGCTTTTCCGGAGGCGACGAGCCCGACGGCTCAGGTAAGTTTATTACGGCATTTTTCCGAAGCCCTATGGTAAAGGAAGCGGTAAACGAGATGCTTAAATCGAGAGACGGACTTATGGCAGGTATCTGCAACGGCTTTCAGGCAATTATAAAGCTTGGTCTTGTGCCCTATGGTGAGATAACTGATATTGATAAAAATTCACCCACTCTTACCTTCAATACCATTGCACGTCACCAGTCGCGCATAGTGCGCACTCGCATTGCCTCCAACAAATCGCCTTGGCTTTCAAAGACCAAAGCGGGTGATATATATAATGTGGCAATTTCTCACGGTGAGGGCAAATTTCTCTGCGCCGACAGCCTTGCAAGGGAGCTTGGCGCAAAAGGTCAGGTGGCAACTCAGTATGTGGATCTTGCAGGCAATCCCACCAATGATATACGCTTCAATCCCAACGGCTCGGTTCTTGCAATTGAGGGTATAACATCTGCCGATGGAAGAGTTATCGGTAAGATGGGTCATTCGGAGCGTATCGGTGACAATCTGTACAAGAATGTTGAAGGTAATTATGATATGCAGATGTTTGAAGCGGCGGTTGAGTATTTTAAATTATAATTTATCAAATGTAAATGCTCATTTTTCACAATACCGGCGCACAAAATCTACATTGTTTTATTAAAAACCAAAGATTTTGCCAAAAAATATAAGTTTTTGGAGAAAATATCTTGACATTATTATCCAAAAATTATAAAATACAAATAATGGTGTTTTTATGCACCCCATACGTGAAAAAACTTTTATATATGTTTTTTTCGCTAATGTTACGATTGTTATACCAAAAATGTAACATAGTTTACTCTATTTTTACATTTTTGTTACAACAATAAATACCGCATTGACTGTGGCATTTTCGGGTGCTATAATCAGTGCAAGGATAGGGTAACACCTATCCGTAGTGTTAAGTTGTATATGAATGAGATGCGGCTTAATCACGAAAATAACAAACATCTCATTCAAAAAATATTATTAAGGGAGGATTTGAGAATTATGAAAAATCTCAAAAAGGTTCTTGCACTCGTTGTTGCATTAACAATGGTGCTCGGTACTGTTGCATTTGCAGGCTATACAGATGTTGCTGAAGACGCCGCAGAATACACAGCAGTATCCACTTTGTCTTCACTTAATATCCTCACTGGATATGAAGACGGTACATTTAAGCCTGACGGCGACATCACAAGAGCAGAATTTTGTGCTGTTGTATGCCGTGCTTTGGGCGCATCAGTTTCCGGTAATGCTGTAACAGGCTTTACTGATGTTCCTTCTGATCACTGGGCTTCCGGCTATATTGCATACGCTGCAGGTCAGAAGATCGTTAACGGTATGGGCGATGGCACATTTGCTCCCGATGCAAATGTAACATACGAACAGGCTGTTAAAATGCTCGTTGTAGCTCTTGGCTTTGAACCCATGGCTTCTCAGAAGGGCGGATACCCCACAGGTTACATGGTAGTAGCTAACACCTACGAAATGACAAAGGGTATCAGCGGAGTTAGCCAGTCTGCTCCTGCTTCAAGAGGTGTTGTTGCTGAGCTCACATACAATGCTCTCGACATTCCTATGATGGAACAGACAGGTTTCGGTACTCAGACTGAATACACCATTCAGGACGGTACAAACAACAAAGCTTACAAAACTCTTCTTACAAACCTCGATGTT
>JAEDEG010000068.1 GCA_016293435.1 Clostridia bacterium | reverse complement strand
CGGCAATTAAGCTTATGGGGCAGGGGATGCTTGCAATATTTATTGTAATGGCTGCTATTTCTGTTATTGTTTATTTGTGTACTAAGATATCAAAATAAAAATAAAATTGTGGCTGTAAAAAAAGTCCCTAAAACAAACAAAGATCTCATTTGTTGGGATCTTTGTTTCGTTTTATGAAAAATTTTTGTCATAAATGAAGGAGACGGTTTCCCGTCCAATAGCCATAAGAAACGAATATTCGTCTTACATGGTTTTTCAATATTACGCAGAGAAGCATATCCTTTTTCCATAAAGGCAAACAGAATGATTTTCAACAATTTAATCGAATCAAAGCTTGGGCGACCCATTTTGTTGCCTTCCCCAACAAAATATTTTTTTAGGTCAATTTGCTCCATTATTTCATTGAATGTGTAGATTGGATCATAAATTTCAATGATTTTTTCTGAATCTACCGGAATTTTTATTTGGTATTAGTATTGTTTTTCATATAAATATTATACCGCAAAATAGCTGATCCCGCTACGGTTTCAGCTATTTTTGTGCAAAAAAAATCGAGGATTTTCACCCTCGACTTTTTATACGACTTTTTTTACAGCCCTTTTTTTGCTCTAAGCAATTTTTAATTAAAATTCGAGATTAGATTCAATATATGGAATAACCTCATCAATTTTTAGTGTAATCTGCTCCATGGTGTCACGGTTTCTTACGGTAACATTGCCGGTTTCTTCGGTCTCAAAATCGTAGGTAATACACCAGGGAGTACCGATTTCGTCTTGGCGGCGATAACGCTTACCTATGCTTCCGGCATCATCAAATTCGCAGTTGAACTTTTTGCTCATCTTTTCATAGAGCTCATATGCCTTTTCGGAGAGCTTTTTGGAAAGAGGAAGAACAGCGGCTTTAATGGGAGCAAGAGCGGGATGAAAGTGCATTACAACACGACTGTCATTTTCGCCTACCTGTTCTTCGTCATATGCTTCAACGAGGAATGCAAGAGCCACACGATCTGCACCGAGTGATGGCTCAACACAGTAGGGAATATATCTTTCGTTGGTAACAGGATCAATATATTCAAGCCTTTCTCCGGAGTGTTCGGAGTGCTGCTTTAGATCAAAGTCGGTTCTGTCGGCAATACCCCAAAGCTCGCCCCAGCCAAAGGGGAACATAAATTCAATATCTGTGGTAGCGTTGCTGTAGTGAGAAAGTTCTTCGGGGGAGTGGTCTCTCATCTTTATGTTTTGCTCTGCTATGCCGAGAGAGAGAAGGAAGTTTTTACAGTAATCCTTCCAATACTTAAACCATTCGAGATCCTCGCCGGGCTTACAGAAAAACTCGAGCTCCATCTGTTCAAACTCTCTTGTTCTGAAGGTAAAGTTACCGGGAGTAATTTCGTTTCTGAAGGATTTGCCTATTTGAGCAATACCAAAAGGAATTTTCTTTCTGGTGGTTCTCTGAACGTTTTTGTAGTTTACAAAGATACCCTGAGCGGTTTCCGGTCTCAAAAAGAGCTCCGACGTTGAATCCTCTGTTACACCCTGAAAGGTTTTGAACATCAGGTTGAACTTTCTGATATCTGTAAAGTTGTGCTTGCCGCAGTTGGGGCAGCAGATGTTGTTTTCGTTTATAAATTCGAGCATTTTTTCGTTTGACCAACCGTCAACGGTAACGCTTTCGCCCTTTTCAAAATACCATTCTTCAATGAGCTTGTCTGCGCGGTGACGGCTCTTACATTCTTTACAGTCCATAAGCGGATCGCTGAATCCTCCAACGTGACCGGAGGCAACCCATGTTTTGGGGTTCATAAGAATTGCCGCATCAAGACCTACATTATAAGGAGATTCCTGAACAAATTTTTTCCACCATGCTTTTTTGACATTATTTTTAAATTCCACACCAAGAGGACCGTAATCCCATGTGTTGGAAAGACCGCCGTATATTTCGGAGCCGGCATATACAAAGCCTCTGCCCTTACAGAGAGCTATGATTTTTTCCATGGTCTTTTCCTGATTTAGCATTTATATCATTCCTTTCAAAAATTTCTATATACAGTTATTTACCATGATAACCCAAAAAGCCTTTTTTGTCAAGGCTTGAGAGGTGAAGAATCACAGTTTTGTATAAAACTTGGCTGTTGGATATCTTTTTCGAACAATTTAATTATAAAATGTACAAAGTATAAATTTGTTAAATTGCATATTGATAAAATAACAATAACTTGCTATAATAGAAAATGTATATAATAATGTATATAATACGAAGGTATAATTTTTGAATGATTTGGGAGGTGCAGCGAATGCCGGATTTTAAGGTAGTGTCAAAATTTGAGCCAATGGGCGATCAGATAAGCGCAATTGATACTCTCTCTGAGGGGATAATAAAAGGCAAAAAGCATCAGACCCTTATGGGCGTTACCGGCTCGGGCAAAACCTTCACCATTGCCAAAACCATAGAGCGTGTCAACAGACCGACGCTTGTGCTTGCTCACAACAAGATTTTGGCGGCTCAGCTATGCAGTGAATTCAAAGAATTTTTCCCCGACAATGCAGTTGAATACTTTGTCAGCTACTATGACTACTATCAGCCTGAGGCATATATTCCCAATACCGACACCTATATCGAAAAGGACTCTTCTATCAATGACGAAATTGACCGTCTGCGCCACAGTGCCACAGCGGCACTTCTTGAAAGACGGGATGTTATAATAGTTGCCAGCGTATCGTGTATATACGGTCTCGGTGATCCCGATGACTACAAAAACCTCATGATTGCCCTGAGAGTAGGAAATGAAATTGATCGCAATCTTTTTTTGAAAAAGCTTGTGGAAATTCAGTATACTCGTAACGATATTTCCTGTGAAAGGGGAACCTTTCGGGTAAGGGGGGATGTGGTTGAGGTTTTTCCGGCATCGAGCGGAGAGAGTGCTATCAGAATAGAGTTTTTTGGTGACGAAATAGAGAGAATATCCGATATAGACATTGTTACCGGTGAAATAAAGGCTTTTAGAAACTTTACCACAATTTTTCCGGCTTCTCACTATGCAACAACCGATGAGAAAATGAAAAACGCTCTTGTTTCCATTCGCCGAGAGCTTGACGAAAGAGTGGAGGAGCTAAAGTCTCAGGACAAAATTCTCGAAATGCAGCGCCTTATACAGCGTACCAACTATGACCTTGAAATGATGCAGGAAATAGGCTTTTGTCAAGGCATAGAAAACTATTCGCGCCACATAAGCGGCAGAGCGCCGGGCAGTGCTCCCTTTACCCTTATGGACTATTTTCCCGACGATTTTTTGCTTGTTATAGACGAATCCCATGTTACAATTCCTCAGGTAAGAGCCATGTATGCAGGTGACCGCTCCCGCAAAGAAACCCTTGTTGGCTTTGGTTTCAGATTGCCCTCTGCCTTTGATAATCGTCCGCTAAACTTTGCAGAGTTTGAAGGCAGAGTAAATCAGGCAATATATGTGAGTGCCACTCCGGCAGAGTATGAAATCACAAAGAGCGGCGGCGAGGTTGCCGAGCAGATTATAAGACCTACAGGCCTTGTGGACCCTGAGGTTATTATCCGTCCGATAAGCGGTCAGGTTGATGACCTTGCAGCCGAAATAGACGAAGTATCAAAAAAAGGTGACAGAGTTCTTGTTACCACTCTTACCAAAAAAATGGCAGAAAGCCTTACCGATTATTTCCGTTCAATCGGCATAAAAGTAAAGTATCTTCATTCCGAAATCGAAACCATAGAGAGAATGGAAATTATAAGAGACTTAAGGCTCGGTCTTTTTGATGTGCTTGTGGGCATAAATCTTCTCAGAGAAGGGCTCGACATACCCGAGGTGGCGCTTGTTGCCATTCTTGATGCCGACAAGGAGGGCTTTTTGAGAAGTGAAACCTCGCTTGTGCAAACCATAGGCAGAGCGGCACGAAACGCCGAAAGCCGTGTTATAATGTATGCCGACACCATGACAGGCTCAATGCAAAGAGCCATTGATGAAACCAATCGCCGCCGTGAAATACAGATAGCTTACAACGAAGCTCACGGTATTGTGCCAAAAACCATCCGAAAGGATGTTCACGATATTATAAAAACCTACGACACAGGCAGAAGTCTGCCTTCGCCCGATATTCGCGAAGAGGATACAACCGAGCAGAAAATTGCCAAGCTTACCGCCCTTATGAAAGAAGCCTCCGACAATCTTGATTTTGAAATGGCGGCAGTATACAGAGACGAAATAATAAAAATGAAAGGCAGCATCAAATGAAGGAATATATTAGAATAAAAGGTGCTTGTCAGCACAATCTCAAAAATATAGATATAGATATACCGCGCGAAAAATTTGTGGTGGTAACGGGCCTTTCGGGCTCGGGAAAGTCGTCACTTGCCTTTGATACAATTTATGCCGAGGGGCAGAGACGATATGTGGAATCGCTGTCATCTTATGCGCGTCAATTTCTGGGACAGATGGACAAGCCCGATGTTGAATATATTGAGGGGCTTTCGCCTGCAATCAGCATAGACCAGAAAACTACCAGCAAAAACCCCCGTTCAACCGTGGGCACTGTGACTGAGATATATGACTATCTCAGGCTTTTGTATGCACGTATCGGTGTGCCCCACTGCCCCAAGTGCGGCAAAAAAATCAATCAGCAATCTGTTGACGAAATTGTAGATTCGCTGCTTGCCATGGGTGAGGGCACACGGCTTCAGATTCTTGCTCCGGTAGTTCGCGACAAAAAGGGCGAACATGCCAAAATTCTTGACGATGCCCGAAAAAACGGCTATGTGAGAGTGAGAATAGACGGCAACGTCAGAGACCTCTCCGAGCCCATAACACTCGAAAAAAAGCACCGTCATACCATAGAAATTGTGATTGACCGTATTATCATAAAGCCCTCTGCCATGTCCCGCCTTGCCGACTCCATCGAAACCGCGTCAAAGCTCGGTGACGGTATTGTTATTGCAGATATGTTTGATAAGGGCGAAAAGGTGTTCAGCCAGAATTATGCCTGCAAGGACTGCGGTATCAATATGGAGGAGCTCTCTCCCCGTATGTTTTCGTTCAACAGTCCCTTTGGTGCGTGCCCCGAGTGCAGCGGTCTCGGAAGCTTTATGAAAATTGATCCCGAGCTTCTCATACCCGATCCGTCAAAATCAATTTATGACGGTGGAATCTGTGCTTTTGGATGGGGTAATGTGTCCGACGGCAGCACCTATTGGAGTGCATGGCTTGATGCTCTTTCACAAGAATACAATTTTGACAAGACCACGCCCATAAAGGATTTGCCTGCCGATATTATGAATATTGTGCTCTACGGCAGTGACAGACCGCTGTATATCAATCACAACGGCTACAAAAAAACCGCTAATTTTGAGGGAGTGATCACCAATCTGGAGCGCAGATACAACGACTCCTATTCGGCATATTCCAAAACAGAGATAGAAGCTCTCATGGGTGTTGTTTTGTGTAAGGCATGTAAGGGCAAACGACTCCGCCCCGAATCGCTTGCCGTAACCGTGGGTGAAAAAAATATTGCAAGCCTTACCGATATGTCGGTCAGAGATTTAAGCAGATTTTTTGAAGAGCTCACTCTAACAAAGCAGGAGGAGCTGATTTCCAATCAGATTTTAAAAGAGATCAAGGCGAGAGCCAAGTTCCTTGTGGATGTAGGGCTTGACTACCTCACTCTTTCGCGCAGTGCCGGCACTCTCTCGGGCGGAGAGGCACAGCGTATCAGACTTGCCACTCAGATAGGCTCGGGTCTTACCGGAGTGCTGTATATTCTCGATGAGCCCAGCATAGGACTTCATCAGAGGGACAACAACAAGCTCATAGCTACATTAAAGCATCTCAGAGATCTCGGTAATACGCTAATTGTTGTTGAACACGATGAGGATACCATGTATGCCGCAGACCATATTATAGACATAGGTCCCGGTGCCGGTATACACGGCGGCTATCTTGTGGCACAGGGCACAATTGATGAAATAAAGGCTTGTGAGGGAAGTATCACAGGTCAGTATCTTTCGGGCAAGAGAAAGATTCCCGTGCCCGACAAAAGACGCGAGGGCAGCGGAAAGTATATCACAATTTGGGGAGCAAGCCAGAACAACCTCAAAAATATAGACGTAAAAATCCCTCTCGGCAAGTTTGTTGCCGTAACCGGAGTGTCGGGCAGTGGAAAATCAAGCCTTATTAACGAAATTCTCTATAAAAAGCTGGCATCTGCTCTAAACGGTGCCAAGAAAAAGCCGGGTGCACACAAAGAGATTACCGGCATTGAAAATGCCGATAAGGTAATAGAGATCGATCAATCGCCGATAGGCAGAACTCCTCGCTCCAACCCGGCAACTTATACAGGGCTTTTCGGCGATATACGAAACCTCTATGCTTCCACCAACGAAGCCAAGATAAGAGGCTACGGACCCGGCAGATTCAGCTTCAATGTGAGCGGAGGCAGATGTGAGGCGTGCTCGGGTGACGGTATAATAAAAATTGAAATGCACTTTCTGCCCGATGTATATGTTCCCTGTGAGGTGTGCAAGGGCAAACGGTACAACAGAGAAACCCTTGAGGTAAAATATAAGGGAAAAAATATAAACGATGTTTTGGAAATGACGGTTGAAGAGGGGCTCGAATTTTTTGAAAATCATCCGTCAATCCGACGTAAGCTCCAAACCTTATATGATGTGGGACTTGGCTATATCAAAATCGGTCAGCCCTCCACCACTCTGTCGGGAGGTGAGGCTCAGCGCGTCAAGCTTGCAACGGAGCTCAGCCGCAAAAGCACAGGCAAAACTGTCTACATTCTGGACGAGCCCACCACGGGGCTTCATATTGCCGATGTACACAAGCTTACAGATGTGCTTTCCACTCTGGTAGACAACGGAAACACAGTCATAGTTATAGAGCACAACCTCGATGTTATAAAGGTTGTTGACCACATTATAGACCTTGGCCCCGAGGGCGGCGACAAGGGAGGCAAAATTGTGTTTGAGGGAAGCCCCGAAGAAATTGTAAAATGCAAAAAATCCTACACGGGCAGCTTTCTTAAAAATTATTTGAAATAAAGGGGGAGTATAAATGTATGAAATACTTGCCGGTATTGTAAAATATGCTTTTGTATTCATAGTGTATATGTTTATCTTAAGCATAGTCCGTCTTATTTATCTTGATATCTCCGATGCAAAGCGGCACGAGGCAACATCGGGCAGCGGATATGCCTATCTCAAGCTGGTTAATCTGAGGCGTAATTTGACCTTTAAGATGCACGAGAGCTACAGCATAAAGGATATGGCTCTCATTGGAAGAAGCAAAAGATGTCATATATATATTGACGATCCCTACATGTCTAAAAATCATGCAAAAATATTTTTGCGAGACGGTGCATTTTATATAGAAGATCTCGACAGCACCAACGGAAGCTTCTTAAACGGCAGGAGGCTTCCGAACCATGCGGTTCGTCTCAAAGACAGCGACAAGCTGTCGTTTGGAAATATAAGCTTTATTTTTGTAGATAATCTGGAAGCGGAGAACTGATGCTATGACAAAAATGAGATTCAGACCAATGCTCTATATAACATTGGTAAATATAATTGGCTTTTTGATGCTGTTTATATACTGTGGGGCAGATGATTTTACATATATGTACACCTGCCTGATACTTTGCGGTATAAACACGGTAATGTATCTGATACTTTACCGGCTGGAATACGGAGATCTGTATCTTTTTCTGACGGTTTCGATGCTGGTGTCTATAGGTCTGATTATGCTCAGCCGCATAGATCTTGCAATGGAGGCTCGATCGGCGGGCGGTGATTCTGATTTTTCAAGCCGACAGATTATGTGGTTTATTGTGGGCATAGCAACCTATTTTGTGACGGTATTTGTCTTTAGCAAGGTAAGATTTTGGAACAAGCTGAAATTTGTATATATGGCACTATGCTTTGGCTTGATATTGGCAACGGTCATTTTCGGCAAAGAGATAAACGGCTCCAAAAACTGGATTGTAATAGCTAATAAATCCATACAGCCGTCAGAGATCATAAAAATATTTTACTGCCTTTGCATTGCCTGCTATTTTTCGGCTCTTCCGCCTTTTGATTCAAAGAAAAAGGATAACCGCCAAAGATTTTTAAATATCCCGATAGACGAAATTATTCTTTGTGTGTTTGTGTATGCCTGCATGGGAGCACTTGCACTGTTTCAGAAGGAATGGGGAACCGCGCTTTTGCTTTTTCTCATATATTTTGCAATGTGCTTTGTATATAAAACGAGCAATCTTTTAAAGATGATAAACATAGGCGGCATACTGCTTGTGGGCATTGTCGGCTTTTTTTTGCTTGCCGACCATATCGGCGTGAGAGTTAATGCATGGCAGAATCCCTGGCAGGATGCAAGCGGCGGGGGATATCAGATAATACAGTCTCTTATTGCAATTGCATCGGGTGGCTATTTCGGTGTGGGATTGGGCAACGGTATGCCTCAGTCGGTACCCTTTGCCGAGACGGATTTTATATTTGCGGCAATTTGTGAAGAAATGGGAATGTTTACGGGCTTTGCTATCATACTTCTATACTTTTTGCTTACCTACAGGGGAATCAAAATTGCCCTCAAAAGCAATAACGAATACCTTAAAGCAGTTTGCCTTTCGCTGGTTATTGCCATTGGCTTTCAGACCTTTATAATCATTGGCGGAGTAATAAAGCTTATTCCCCTCACGGGTATAACGCTTCCCTTTGTAAGCTACGGCGGAAGCTCCATGCTTGCTTCGTTTATAATGATTGGTATTATTACGGCGGTGTCAATGCCGGATAAAAAGGTAAAAAAATAAAATACTGTTGACAAAGAGAAAACTTTTTGCTATAATGAATTTGTTTTTAATGAAGACTCGGCTTTTGTGGAAAGTCTGTCAGGGAGAATGCGTCGTGGACTGAAAGCGCATTTCAGATGAGTAGTAAGCTTGGGAACACTTCGTTGTTAAGCCTAAATTTAATATCAAAAGAGGATGCACCCTGTGCATCAATGCGGGTGGCACCGCGGGTTCAAATTATTTGTTTACTCGTCCCGGGAATATAGAAATATATTCCCGGGATTTTTATTTTGGCAAAAACAAGGAGGCTATGGCATAGCGTGATTTGTGCTGTGGTATCTGCTTCATATACGGCCTGTATGCCCACAGCAGGATAACGTATAATTTTATATCAATATTGGTGGGCAGAAAGGCTATGTGAATTACTATGTACAGAACACTATTTTGTAATGACATTTGTGATAAGCACATTGGTCAGACTGTACAGCTTGCCGGCTGGGTTGACGTAGTGCGTGACCACGGCGGTGTTATCTTTGTGGATCTGCGCGATTACACCGGTGTGACACAGGTTGTCATTCATGATGAACAGCTTCTCAATGATGTAAACCGTGAAACGGTTATTTCGGTAACAGGTGTTGTCGAAAAGCGTGATGCCGAAACCGTTAATGAAAAAATTGCTACGGGCTTTGTTGAGCTTGCCGCAAACGAGCTCACTGTTCTCGGTAAGAGCAAAAATATGCTCCCCTTTGAGGTGAGAGCTTCCAGAACAAGCAAAGACGAGCTTCGTCTCAAATATCGCTATCTTGATTTGCGTAATCCCAAAAACCACGATAATCTTGTAATGCGTTCCAAAATCATCCGTCACCTGCGCAGTAAAATGGAGGAGAAAAATTTTCTTGAAATGCAGACCCCGATTCTTACCGCATCATCTCCCGAGGGCGCGCGTGACTTTCTTGTGCCGAGCCGCAAGCATCCGGGCAAGTTTTATGCACTTCCGCAGGCACCTCAGCAGTTCAAACAGCTTTTGATGGTGTCGGGCTTTGACCGCTATTTCCAAATTGCACCTTGCTTCCGCGATGAGGATGCCCGTGCAGACCGTTCGCCGGGTGAGTTTTATCAGCTTGACTTCGAAATGGCCTTTGCCACTCAGGAAGAAGTGCTTGATGTGTGTGAAGATGTAATTTACGATACGTTCAAAACCTTTTCTGACAAAAGGGTTACTCCCAAGCCTTTTCGCCGTATCACATATGCAGATGCTATGATGACCTACGGCTCCGACAAGCCCGATTTGCGAAATCCCCTTATCATCTGCGATCTGACAAACTTCTTTGCAGGTGTGGATTTTCCCGCATTCAAGGGCAGACAGGTGCGCGGTATTGTTGCAAATTGCGCAGGAAAGTCCAAAAAATTCTTTGAAGATTCGCTCAAATTTGCTACATCGGCAGAGGTTGGTCTTGGCGGCCTCGGTTATATAACTCTCAAAGACGGTGCTTTTGCAGGACCTATCGCCAAGTTCCTATCCGATGACCAAAAGGCTGATATCATTGGCATCACCGGAGTTAAAGAGGGTGAAACACTCTTCTTCATATGTGATGACAAGAAAAATGACACCGAAAAAAAAGCCGGACACATCCGTACCTGGCTTGCTCAAAAAGAACAGCTCGACCTTATTTGTGACGATGCATTTGAGTTCTGCTTTATTGTGGACTTTCCCATGTTTGAAGAAGATGAAGAAACCGGCGAAACCATATTTACTCACAATCCGTTTTCTATGCCTCAGGGCGGTCTGGATTCTCTTTTGAAAAAAGATCCAAGCGACGTGCTCGCCTATCAGTATGACCTTGTGTGTAACGGTGTTGAGCTTGCGTCGGGTGCTGTCCGCAATCACGATATAGATGTTATGAAAAAAGCCTTTGAAATTGCAGGATATGATGAATCGGAGCTGAAAAAACGATTCAATGCTCTGTACACGGCATTCCAGTACGGTGCTCCTCCTCACGCCGGTATGGCACCGGGTGTTGACCGTATGGTTATGCTTCTTACCGGTGAAGAAAAGATTCTTGATGTTATTGCGTTCCCCTTAAACGGCAATGCGCAGGATTTGCTCCTTGGTGCACCGGGCGAGGTTACCAATCAGCAGCTCGAGGATGTTCATCTTTTGGGCAGCGGCAGTGCGTTGGCACGCCGTGCGGCAGGTCAGGGTACTGCCGGCAGGGCAGCTCAGGGAAAGAGATCTACTTTTGCAAATGCTCAGCAGCTCAATCAGCTTTCGCTCACCAACGACGAAGAAAACGTTATGCAGGGTATTTTTGCCGCAATGAACGAAAGCGAACAGCTTCTTAAAAAATGCAATACCGAAAACGTTGAAGAAATGGTTCACGTTATGCCCATGACCAATGTTTTGAGAGAAGATGTGCGCAGCCAGCCGTTTTCAAGAGAAAGTCTGCTCGAGGGTGCACCCGAACGCAGTGCAGACAGCTGGCAAGTGCCAAGACTTGTAAAGTGAGGTGTGTAGAATGAAATATTATGCAGCACAGCTGTGCGATAAAGGAACAGTTGCAGTAGATGACACAATTCTTGTTAAGGATGTGGAGGCAACCGACGGTTCGCGTATACTTGAGGGATTTAAACCTCTGTTTAGCGCAACAGCTGTTGAAAGACTTATAGACAACGGATATTCAATTTCGGGCAAAACTCATGTTGGCGAGTTTGGTCTTGATCTTGTGGGCGAATTTTCCCACTATAATCCTCAAGAGGGCAGGCTCAAAGGTGCGGCGGCGGCTCTGGTTGCAGATGGCAGTGTAAAGGCGGCTCTCGGTGTAGACATGAACGGTGCTCCCCGCCGTGCGGCTTGCCTTTCGGGCATAGATTTTCTCAAGCCAACCTACGGTACGGTGTCGCGCTACGGCGTGATTTCGTGCGCCGCCTCGGGTGAGCAGATTGGTGTATATGCTCCCGATGCCGAAGGTATACAGAAAATAATGACTGTTATTTCAGGTCATGATGACAAAGACGGCACCAGCTTACCCGAAAAAAGCTATGACTATTTATTAAACAAAGGAGCCTCGGGCAAAAAGGTGTGCATTATCAAAGAGCTGCTTGAAAAGGCTGACGATGCTGCCAAGGCTCAGGTCAGAGCATATGCAGATGCCCTTTCGGCAAAGGGTGCAGAGGTTGTGGAAATTTCGTGCGATTTGTTTGAAATTGCAAACATAGCATGGCAGATTTTGATGTCGGCCGAAACCTGCAACAACGTGTCTCGGTATGATGGTGTAAAATACGGTCACCGCTCCGATAAATACAGAAATATCGATGAGCTTTATGTTAATTCAAGGACTGAGGGCTTTAATTTCCTGACCAAGGCAGTTATTCTCTACGGCTCCGATGTTCTTTCCAAAAACCGCTACAAAGATTGCTACGACAAGTCGCTCAGAGTGCGTCGTGTTGTGGCAGAAGGGATTGCAAAGCTTATGGAAGACTGCGATGCAATTCTCACTCCCGTATGCTCCAAGCTCAGCTTTGAGGCTTATGACATAAAGGATGCTTTTGGCAAGGTTTTTGAAGAAAGTATTTTTTCCGCTGTTCCCAATCTTATCGGTGTACCGGCGCTTAGCTGCGGCAAGGTTCAGCTAATTGGCAGACACTTTGGCGAAAGTGAAATTCTCAGCCTTGCGCACAGCGTTGAAAGGAAGGGTGAATAATTATGAACTACGAACTTGTTATCGGTCTTGAAACTCACGTTGAGCTCAGCACCAATTCAAAAATATTTTGTTCCTGCGGCGGTCACTCTGCCGCAAACGAACCCAACGACTGTGTATGCCCTGCCTGCTCAGGCATGCCCGGTATGCTCCCTGTTATGAACAAAAAGGTTGTGGAGCTTGCTGTTACGGCAGGTCTTATGCTCAATTGCAAAATCAGCCGTTATACAACCTTTGACAAGAAAAATTACTACTATCCCGACCTTCCCTGTGCATATCAAATTACTCAGCTCAATCACCCTATATGCACAAACGGCTGCGTTACTCTCAAAACCTCTGAGGGAACAAGGGATATCCACATAAAACAGATTCACATGGAAGAAGATGCCGGCAAGCTTGTGCACATCGGAAATTCTTCGTTTGTAGATTTTAACCGTACAAGTGTACCGCTTATCGAGATTGTTACTCAGCCCGATTTTCGCAGTGCCGAAGAGGTTATAACATATCTCAACAAGCTAAAGTCAATGTTTCGTTCGGGCAATATTTCCGAATGTGAAGACGGTGCAATGCGTTGCGACGTTAATATTTCTGTACGTCCCGAGGGCAGTGAGGAATTTGGTGTGCGTACCGAAATCAAAAACATGAGCTCCTTTGAAGCAATAGAAAAGGCTATCCGTTATGAATCGCAGCGTCACATAGACGCTCTCGAATTTGGTACAGAAGAGCTTGTTCAAGAAACAAGACGATTTGACGATGCAAGCGGCAAAACCTTTGCTATGCGCAACAAAGAAACCGAAGCGGACTACCGCTATTTTCCCGATGCAAACCTCATGCCTATTGTAATTGATGACGAATGGCTCGAGGCAATCAAGGCAAATAAGCCGGCTGCTATCGATGAGAAAACAGAGCAGTACACAAAAGCGGGAATTTCAGATGATGATATCGAAAGAATATTTTCCAATCACAAAATTTGCACCTTGCTCGATGATGCTGTGGCTTTGGGCTGCAATGCAAAAGACACGGCCGCATGGATTCTTACCGACTGTGCCGGAATACTTCGTAAAGATGGCAAGACCTTGAATGATTTGGAAATCACAGCCGACAG
>JAEDEG010000067.1 GCA_016293435.1 Clostridia bacterium | reverse complement strand
TTATTTACCGTCATCTTTTATTTACAGAAACTATATATAATTCCACATACAAGAAGAAATTTTTGGAATTGTGTCAAAAGAGTGTCATTAATATTACATATTTGTTGCAATGATACAAAACAACATTGAAATTTTTGTTACACTTTTGAAAAGAAAAAATCATATCTATCTTGACAAGATATGGATTTGATAGTATAATATATGTATAGTCATTGTAAAGTTTTTGTTAATTATTGAATTTTTACAATGGCTAAATTTATTTCGAGGAGGGTTGCAACCGCATATGACAAATAATAACAAAGAAAAAACAAATCCATCGGGATATGATAAGGATTTGTTCTGTAAGCGTGTTGAAGAAGTAATGCATCTGAGAAAATTGGATTATGATGCACTTGCAAAAAAATTCAGCGAAGCAGGATACAATATATCCCCAGCCAATCTTAGAGTCTATATTACGCAGCGTAATTTAAGCTTAAAAGTCTTGCTGTATTTATCTAAGTCTTTAAATGTTTCAATGGACTATCTTGTAGGCAATGAGGTTGGAAATTATCTTACCCTTAATGAAGGCTTCGACCACGAATTTGATGGTTCAAGATACGCACAGTATCCGGGTAAATACTATGTGTATTTTTTTCCAACAAGAACGAACGAGCCTGAGGAACTCATTGAGTCAATATTAAATATTGATAAAGATAATGGGTTCTTTTCAACGTTAGAAATTCCCGTAACAGACGGGGATTCAAAAATTTTTAACGGACATCTGATATTATCGAAAAAAACATACACGGCATTTTTGAATTTGATTGGTAAAAATGGGGAAATTATTCAATTCACGTTTAACGATCCGAATACCAACCAAAACAAATTGAGGTTTTGTGTTTCGGCACTTATTTCGGTTAGTAGTGGAGATGCAAAGCGTATGCCTACATTGAGCAGGGCGATAATATCCGAAAAAAGGCTTACTGATGCAGGGCATAAATTTCTCGACGCAAATTTAAGGCTTAACAGTAAATATATCAATATCGCTGATAATGAGTTGCAAACCATACTCAGTGATTTCCTTCAACAGGAAAATATTAAAGATGCAGCCGAAATTTGTACAAGACTCAAATATGCATTTAAAGCAAAAACATACTATTCCATTGAGGAACAATATTTTCTTAATACTTTTCGTTCAGAAAATGGCTTGACTAATCTACAGACAGAAAATCTAATAGCAGATTTGAGAAACCATTCCATGAGCGCTATTAACTGCAAAACTCCGCGTAGTATTGACGCAAGATTGTATTTGCTCTTAAAAGAAAATGGTATGTTTGAAGAAATTAAAGACTAAAGAGCAATCTTAGTCGGAATGTCGTAAGTACCCGCAATTGGTGCCTGGGTATGTGGTATAACCCTTACCTGTCCTCTATAATTGATTTTATTTAATAAAAACATTATTTGGAGGGAAAAGCACAATGGAAACAGATTATCAACGCATACCGGAGAGTATGCACCCTAAATCATTTGATGAAAACGCCGCTTCAAATGTAAAAGTATTGTTAAATGCAATACGGGAATCAAAGTTTGCGTACGAGGAGGATAAAAACACAATTGATTTTGATATTGCAATTAAAGGACTCAATAGTAATACATATGATGACATAATTGCTATTATTTCAAACTTTAGTGATTTACGCCAATTAACACAAACAATTAGTGAAATGCAAATAGTTGCAGATCTTCTATTTGCCTGTAATAGTACCATTCAAAGACTGAAATACATACCGAAGTATGGAGAACTTTATTATGATATTATTACAAGATATTATATAAATGAAGAATTTGCAAATGCTGATGCAGCTGCCGAAGCATTTCATCTTGGCAGACGCACTTTTTTTAGGCGCTTGGACGCAGCTATTAAACAGTTGCATAAAATATGGTTTTTTACAACCCCACAATATATGGAAAAATGTACTGCGAGCATATATACACAATTATCTTTGTAACCATGCGGTTCAGACAAGCACTGTTGTTTGTTTGAACCGCATTTAATATATTATATGATTATTTATCCCTCAACATTACAGTATAACTATAAAAATCTCTTAAAATAAGTCATAAATTTATCCAAACCTATTGCATTTATATCAATAAAATGATATAATATAATAAACATATCAATAAAATGATATAGAAAGGTATTGGAAATGAGGTTTTTACTATGATTATATACCACGGTTCTCCCGAAATAATTGAAGTTCCTACCTATGGTCTCGGTTCAGAAACAAACGACTATGGCAGAGGCTTTTACTGCACTGAAAATATTGAGCTTGCAAAAGAATGGTCGTGTCCGACAGTAAAGAATGGATTTTCAAATAAATATGAGTTGGACATTTCCGATTTAAAAGTTTTATATCTGAACAAAGCCGGATACAATATTCTTAATTGGATTGCTATTCTTTTAGATAATCGAACATTTTCTAAGCGCTCCCCCATTGCAAGACAAGCAAGCGAATATATCCTGTCGGAATTTCTTCCGGATATATCCGGCTATGATGTTATATGCGGTTATCGTGCTGACGATTCATATTTTTCTTATGCAAAGGATTTTTTGAATAACACAATATCCTTAAACCAATTATCTCAAGCAATGAAATTGGGAGAGCTTGGTGAGCAAATTGTTTTGATGAGCCCAAAAGCTTTTGAAAAGATTAAATTTATTGAGTATGAAGTTGTTGACGGCAGTATATACAATTCTCGTCGTATGGAACGTGAAAATCGTGCAAGAAGAGCCTATCTTGATAATCATGGTATGGATTTTGAGATAAACACCGATGATTTGTATGTAAGAGATATATTAAGTGGGAAGGTGAAAAATGATGATCCACGCTTATGATGAAATTTATCTGGATGATGCAATGGAAACTATGGGTAGCGCGGTAGAATACGCTGTACTATTCTGCAAAACGGACGGTCAGGAATTTATTGACCTGTTTATTGCTTGCGGGATAGCTGATGAATTTGGCAGAGGAAATGTAAAATATATATCGGGTATGTCAGGAATAGAGCTTGCACGGCTTGTACTCGAAAAATGCGGTAAAAAAACTCCGGATATTTCTGAAATACCATATATAGACTACCCGGCAGAATATTGGGTTGGTTGGATTATTGCATATTATCAATGGTACACCGGTAAATCCTTTGCGACTATATGCAGAAAAATATCATATCAAAACATCGTTGACCTATACGGAGTTCTGCATGAAGCAGATCCGAGCAAATCAGTCAGCGCGTTTGATGAGATTATAAAAAACAACAGCGAAACCAATCTGGCACGTCTCCGCAAAAATAAAGGAATGTCGCAATCTCAGCTTGCGAAGGCGGCAGATATTTCCATTCGTTCAATTCAGTTATATGAACAACGTCAAACAGATATAAATAAAGCTCAGTACAACCATCTAAAAGCTATAGCAAAAGTTCTGTGCTGCGAAATTAACGACCTTTTGGAGTAGATTTACTGTTTGAACCACATTATTTATTCCTCAATACGACTATGAGGCACTATAATGGCACAAAAAAGGCAGAGATATGCTATTGTAATGACATTTAGACCTATGTTATAATATATAATGAAAATAATGCGAGATAAAGAAAACTCTTTGTCTTGCATTTTTTTGTATATAAAAATAAATAAAGGTTACAGACCAAGTTAATTTTCTGTTCAAGAAAATAGACTTGGTCTTTTTTTATGCCTTTCTAGGAGGAATATCTATGAAGATATGGGTTTATAGGTCAAGAGCACCGCCATTCCCTGTTTGATTTCAGATTATCAAAAATTCAAATCAGACGGAGGAATATAAAATGGCAAAGGATTTTTATAAATCAAACTACGGCATTAACAAACACAGTAAAGGTATTGTCTACAAATATGCAGATGGCAGCATTCTGGAAATCACTTTTGAAAAGATAGCGGCGGGTAATCCTTCTTTTACAAAAGATGACTTTGATAAAATCAAAGAATTTTCGGATAAGTTATACCATGAAGAAGCGAAGAATGACTGCAACTATCATCATCACATTATAAGCAATTTAGAGGACAACACCAACAGCAAGTGTATTTCTATTATGTCGTTTGAAGATGAGTTGATGGAGCAATATGATAAGAATTTTATTACCTCTAAACTACAAGAGGCTATAAACAATACTCTCACTCCGGTACAAAAACGCAGAATTATAATGTACTTCTTTGATGGGCTAACCTACAGAGAAATTGCAGAAGTTGAAGGTGCAAGCGCTATGAGTATATATGAAAGCATACAAGCGGCTCAAGAAAAATTAAAAAATTTTTTAAAAAATTTAAAATAATACCCTTACATACACCGCTGTAAATCACATTAAGTGAAAGGACAATCTTTCAAAACCTGAACGGTTTCCGAAAACGATAGACTATCCTTTCAAATCATATAGCAGTACTTTGAAAATTGAATAAGTCATTCATCAGGTACATTACCGACCGATTGAGCCATGCACGTTGAGCGCCAAGACCTATATGAAGTAAATATGGCGAGCGATAGTTCAATGTGTGCAGACTGTGAATTGCTAACACAGTGCGACGATACCGGTCGGGGACAATGATACTTCCGTAACTCGCGGCTCGGTCATAAAGAAGACGGAGAGGTGAAAGCCCTATGGAGCGATTTTGCAAATCGCCACCTGATGACTTCCCTGTTCGGGGGTGTCGAGGACAAATACGAACAATACATAAATTATAGAAATGAGGTATTTAATATGTTAAGAGAAGATTGGGTTTTTCGCAGAGGAGATATTTATTTGGTTGAATTAGAACCAAGAATAGGTTTTGTGCAGAGCGGCACTCGCCCTGTAATTGTTCTTCAGAATAACTGCGGCAACTTTTTTGCGCCGACATTGATTGTTGCTCCACTCACATCAAACATTTACAAAAAGCGTAACTTGCCCACGCATTACTATCTCAATAACGATGATGTTCTTTATCCGTCAGTTGTTATGCTTGAGCAGATTACAACCATTGATAAGCGTCAGGTACACAAGTACATCGGCAAGGTCAGCCGTAGAGAAATGGAAGAGATCAGCGAATGTATTGAAAAGAGTTTGGGGCTTTATATACCTGAAGAAATGGAAGCCCCGTGATAAAAAACTATAGAGTTCAACAGCCGTCATTTCAGTTTAAATGGCGGCTGTAGTATGAAGAAAGAGAGGTATTATAAATGGAAAAGTTATATACAAGAAAAGAAGCGGCGGTACTTCTCGGCATAAGCCTTGCAACCCTTGATACAGCACGAACTACCGGAGCCATATCTTTTGTTCAGTATGTTCCTAATGGCTGTGTATATTTTACAAGTGAAGCTCTGCAAGAATACGTTGCGAAATGCACCCATCGAGCAGTACCCATTGAAAAACAAGTTACCTACCGAAAACAGAGATTACGCTAATGGGCTTGTCAAGTCCCTGGTGAAATTTTTTTGACAGTCATATAATTAAGCTAACATTTGAGCAAAGGCTAAAGTGTAATTAAAAATTTTTAGGAGGTAACTTTATATGATAAAGAAAAAATCCAAACAATTCGGAACCTTTACGACTAATGGAATCGAATATTACAGAACGAGAATTAAGGATCAAGACGGCAGGCGTATTACACTATATGCAAAGACGGTTGATGAGCTCTCTGAAAAAGTTGCGGAAGTAAAAGAGCAAATTGAGAATAAGACATTTTGCAGAACTACTCCCACAGTAAAGGAATACTGCGAAAAATGGTTGCTGATGCAGTCGGCAAATGTCAGACAGACAACATTGACCGATTACACATCAAAGGTCAAGAACTATATCATAAAGCCGCTTGGCGATATGCACATAGCAGATGTAACACTTGATGATATTCGTATGGCTCTTATCCCGGTATCAAAAAAATCAGCATCTGTATATAAATCAGTCAATGTACTTTTAAGGTGTATCTTTACATCGGCAAAAGAGAGCAAGGTTATTAAGAACAATCCCACCGCCAATCTTTCTGCTAAAGGCGGTGGAGTTCCTCAATCCGATAAAATACCGCTTACGGACGAACAGGTAGATAAATTACTTGACGCTATAAAAGACCTTCCACCATATGTCTTTGTTATGATTGGACTGTATGCCGGACTTCGGAGGGAAGAAATACTCGCTCTCCAATGGGACTCAGTATATTTAGACGCACAAGCTCCTTATTTAACAGTCCGTAGAGCGTGGCATACCGAACACAACAGACCTGTGATTATGACGGATTTAAAAACTCCTGCGGCGTATAGAGATATTCCGCTCCCGGACTGTTTAGCTGAATGTTTGCGAGAAGCAAAAGCAAATGCGACCTCTGAATATGTTGTAGCAAATAGTGACGGCAATCCGTTATCGTACACGCAGTTCAAAAGGCTGTGGACATATATTGTAACGCGAACCACAAAAGAACGCCATTATTATAGATATGAGAACGGTGAGCGTATAAAGCATACTGTAACACCTGTACTTGGTGAAAAAGCCGCTCACAACGGAAAAGTTGTGTATAGTTTAGACTTTCAAGTAACACCGCATCAGCTCAGACATACTTATATTACTAATCTGATACACGCATCAGTTGATCCGAAGACGGTTCAATATCTTGCAGGGCACGAGAGCAGTAAGATTACAATGGACATATATGCAAAAGTGAAATATAATAAGCCCCAAGAAATCGCCGGACTATTAGAAGGAGCATTTTCCTTGTGGAACGAAAACTATGGGCAAACAAATACGATGCAATAAAGGAAGGAGGGTTTTACAATGCCCAGAAAAAAAGAAGTAATACCTGAATATAAGACGGTAATACATAATGGTAACGAGTATTTTAGGACAAGAATAAAAGACGCTGACGGAAAACGAGTTGCAATTTATGGTCTTACTAGCAAAGAGCTGCATGAGAAAGTCAAAGAAGCGCAAAGAGAAATAGATGATATAAGCTTCCGTAAAGAAAATCCTACAGTTAAGGAATATTGCGAAAAATGGTTGATGATGAAGTCAGCCACCGTAAAGCCTCAAACATTACGAGGATATGAACTTTCTTTACGAAAATATGTTATAGAACCTATCGGAGATATGTATATAGATGAAGTAACATTGGATGACTTGAAATTACTAATGGTTCCTGCATCCAAAATGTCATCAGCAGTATATAGCACAGTAAATATGTTAATTAAGTGTATTTTCTATTCTGCCGAAGCTAATCAACTGATTGAGAGCAATCCTTCTGTTACGCTTTCAGCAAAGGGCGGGAAATCGCAAAAGAAAAAAGAAGCATTAAGCGATGAACAAGTAAACACGCTGCTTGACACTATAAAAGAGCTTCCGCCGTATGTGTTTGTTATGATTGGTCTGTATGCAGGGCTTAGACGTGAAGAAATACTCGGTCTTCAATGGGATTGTGTATTCCTTGATGAAGCAACGCCATACATTGCTGTACGCAGAGCCTGGCGTTCAGAAAAGAACCGCCCTGTTATAAGCACCGAATTAAAAACCTCGGCAGCAAAACGAGATATACCTATTCCTAAGTGTTTGGTTGATTGCTTAAAGGAAGCTAAAGAAAAATCAATTTCCGATTATGTAATTGCCGATAGTAAAGGAGAACCCCTTTCCTATTCGCAATTCCAAAGAGTTTGGAAATATATTGAGGTGCGAACAGCAAAGGAAAGAAAATACTATAAATATGTCAACGGTCAAAAAGTGGTATGTACAATTCATCCGGAACTTGGCAGTCATCAGCGAAATAATCCAAAGCTGGTATATTCATTGGATTTTGATGTTACGCCGCATCAGCTTCGCTACACATATATTACTAATCTAATCTATTTGGGAGTTGATCCGAAAACGGTTCAATATCTTGCAGGACACGAAAATAGTAAAATAACTATGGACATTTACGCAAAAGTGAAATATAATAAACCTGAAGAGTTAATAGGTGTTGTTAATAAAGCTCTCGGAAATAAGAATACGGACTGACATATCAAAGCTATTATAGGGGATAAAAATGGGGTGAAACTTTAAAGCAACCTCTCGAAAAGCCAGTGTTTTCAAGGGTTTGCGGACTTTGAGTTTAAACGAGTACGGCTTAAAGGCAGCTCGTCGTGCACCGCAGTTTAGTAAGAGATAAATATTTTATCCACAAATCCCCACAACCATTACGGTTGTGGGGATATTTTTATCTTTCGTGCCACGAATCTGCCACAAAACAAGCTATGTTATATATTATGTTAACGTATTAGAAACGGTCTTTCATTCGCAGAAAACTTGAACATAGGCGATATCACATCCCGGTTTTCCTCCCGGCGTTTCATGCTATTTGGATAATTGTCATGCCATTTCGCCGTTACTTCATGCATGCGCTCAGGATAGCGGTCTTTGTTGCCTCTCCTCAATTTGCGGCAATATTTTGTTTGTAACCGCCGTCACCATGGCCTCATTTACTTCAAATCCGTAAATATCCTCAACTATATCGGAAATCTGCCTTGTTGTCATACCTTTTGCAGACATGGCAATAATTTTTTGCTCAATAGCTGAGATATCCTTTTTGTGTTTTGGGACAATCTGCGGCCGGAAATCACCGTACCGATCCTGTGGAACATCAATCGGTATTTCACCATACGAACTGCGTAATTTCTTGGATTTTACGCCATTGCGGTAATCCTGATTGTCGCTGCGTTCATATTCGTCATACCCCAGATGTTCGTAAAGCTCGGCTTCCATCATCTCCTGAATCGTACCGCCAAGCAAATCCTTTAGCTCCTCTTGAATATCCGCTGCAGATTTGGTGTCATACTCCTATTCTTTATATTCTATCATAGAAGAAATATTTTTTACAGACTTTATTTACACTCTCTATTTTCTGATAATATTAGTTATTCTTCAACAGCAGAAAGCGGAATTGTCAGCACAGCTTCGTTCAGTCCGCTTGACTTTGCATATATATTTAGATTGCCCGCTTTTTTGCCTACCTTTACCGCAACGGTTATTCTGCCTGCCCGCATCTGCCTTTCTGTTATATGCGGCGGTATATGATCGGATATGTCGGAGCCTGTTCCTATCACGCATCCCAGCGAATTTGTATTGAAGCTTACAAACGGTGCGGCATCCGGAACTTCTCTTCCGTTGGAATCTATACAATAACAGGTTATTACAGCAATATCAACGCCGTTTGCCTCTGTTATCTTATTATCCAAATTCAGAGCAAGTCCCGCAGGCTTTCCTGTTGTAACCTGTATATCCCGGCAAACAAGCTCGCCGTTATTATATGCATTCACTATAAGCTCGCCCGGTTCATACTGAACGCTCCATTCTCCATGACCGTACTTTTCAATTTTTTTCCTGCCCATACTTATATCGTTTAACAACAGTTCCAACTCTTCGCAGTTGGTATATGCGCATACCCTCATCATCTCTCCTTCTCTGCCATTGAAATTCCAATGCGGCATAAGATGAACCATGGGTTTATCGGACCAATGACTTTGATTTTGATAAAAAGCATCCTTCTTTTGCAGATATAAGTCAATTGCTCCGGATTGTGAACATAATCTCGGCCATACAGCCTCGCCGCGATGTTCAAACGCTATCCACTGATAGCCGCCGAGAACCCACGGTCTTTCGGATAAAAATTTCCATGTTTTTTCTCTTCCCAGAAACCAACTGTCGGTATCTTTGTCAAATGCGGAAAGGTAGCCTTTTTCGTGACAGTCATCATAATACCATCCGCGCGTTGTGCTTGTTGCACAGCACTCTGATGAGAAAATACATTTTTCAGGGTATTTTTCGTGTATTATTTCGTATTTATCAAGATTATAATTTACACCTATAGCGTCCAGTTCATCATAAACGGTGGCCTCGTCGGGAGAATTTGAGACTGCTGTCATTACAACTCGTTTATTATCGAGGCTGCGTATTTTTGCCATCATCGACCTGCAAATTCTGCGGCCCTCCTCCGTTATGTGGTGCGGCTCTTCGTTTCCTACCGACCAAAACAGCACGGACGGACGATTTCTGTCTCTTTTTACAAGCATTTCAAGCTGCTTCATTTCTTCATCAGCAGAGGAAAACCAGCGCACTTCGTCCATAACAATAAAGCCCATTGTGTCAAGAGCATCCATTGTAGCCTCTGAATGAGGATAATGACTTGTGCGATAACCATTAGCTCCCATCTCTTTTATCATTTCTATCTTATATTGTGCAATGTTGTCCGGCACAGCTTTTCCCGTCAGTCCAAAATCCTGATGTGCACAGACACCATTTATCCTTATATGCTTGCCGTTTAGGAATAGCCCATTACGTGGATCGAGCTTGAATGTTCTAAAGCCCGTATGTGTTTTATATCTGTCAATTTCTTCCCCATTTATGAGCAATTTTGTATCCACAGTATACAAATACGGATTATCGATAGCCCACAAGATTGGATTTTTAGCTTCCATATGATACTTAATTTCAGATCGGCCGCGTGCAGGTATAACTGCTTTTGAGGAGGCCTCAGTAAGCTTTTTTCCGTCCTCTGTGTGAAAGCATGTAACAGAAGTCACTGTTATATCTTCAAATTTATCGTTTATTACCGTTGTTTCAGCATCAATATCCCATATTCCGTTGCTGCGTTCAACCGGCATAGCATATACTCCCCATAAGTCGATTGCCACGGGGGCTGTTTTGTTAAGCCATACATGACGGTATATGCCGGCACCCTGATACCACCATCCCTCAAATTCATCTGAGCTGACATAAACGGCAAGCACATTTTCGTTTTCCTTTCCTTCGCCAAATTTTACAAAGTCTGTTATATTAACCTCAAAGCTGTTGTATCCGCAGAAATTACGTTTTAATACACATCCATTCAGGTATATCGTGCAATGTGTGGCAACAGCTTCAAAAAATAAGCTAAGGCGTTTCCCTTTGTCACTTTCATCTAAATTAAATGTTTTTCTGTACCATGCATTTCCGTACTCAAAAAATCCGAGTGCATTGTTATATTTTTCCTTTGGAGTCTGCTTGATTATGTAGTCATGCGGCAAATCAACCCACTCCCACCAATCGGTATTTACCTCATGGAAAAATAAATCGTAATCATTTGGATTGCTGTTAAATGCACGCGCAGCCGGGCCTTTTAATTTGCGTTCTGTTTTTGACTGGATATACACCGGACCTTTACTTTTGGGAAACGAATTCTCTATATCACCGCTATGAAACATCCACCCATTATCAAATAAAATCTTTTCTCTCATTTTAAGCCTCCAACAGAAATATAATTAATACCATTGAATCTTTCATATTGATTATACCTTAAATAACTGCAATATAAAATACATATAATTGCTTAAATATGGATAAAATTGCTTTTTTATATTGACAGCAAAACCAAATAACTGTATAATTGACAAAAAGTAAAGGAATGATTTTGTATGGAATGCTTTTATGCCAAAGGAACCTTAAGTACCGATAAAAATTCCAACGAATTTATATCCGTAAATAACTTTGGCTTTAATCGATGCGTTAATCAGAATCTTTGCATAAAAAGAAAAAAAGGAAGAGTCGATTACCAAATCATTTATATTGATAAAGGCTACGGGCAATTTCTTATAAAAGATAGATTTATTAAAATTCAAAGCGGCAGTATTGTCATTCTGCAGCCGGGAGCAGAAAATCATTATGAGTTTCCTGCTGACTCTTTGGCGGATTATTATTGGGTTCATTTTACCGGATTTGGCGTGCCGGGGATTTTAAAAAAACTTCAGCTTGAGGGAAACATGTTTGAAGTAGGCGAATTATTTGAATTTAAAAAAACTTTTGAATCTATGGCAAAGGCTGTTGCGATAGAGGATTTTACGACAGATAGTTACCTTGCTTCATGCATGTATATGCTTCTGGCAAAGATTGCAAAAAGGGTTCATATTCCCGACAATCCTTTGCGAAAGGTTTTGATTTGCATGCAAAACGAAAATATAAACACATTAAGCAATGCGGATTATGCACGCATGTGCGGACTAAGCGAATATCACTTTATCAGAACATTCAAAAAGCGTATCGGAATGACCCCACATCAATATTTGGCAAAAATAACTGTAAACAAGGCCATGGAGCTTCTATCCACAACAGATTTGAACATTACAGAAATTGCACACGCGCTCGGGTTTAACGACAACTTATATTTTAGTCGTTTTTTCAAAAAAGCAACGGGTCGTTCTCCAAAGAACTTCATCAAAGAATATTTTCAGACATAAAAATATGAACAAATAAAATAAACTCTTGTATTTTTATTGATTTTGTATTAAAATATATAATAGATTGGAAAGGATGATAAAAATGGAAAGAAAATCAGCTTGGGAGAAAATCTCCGACAAAAAAATTGTGTTTAAATTTTGTGATGATTACATTAAATATCTAAATAACAGCAAAACCGAAAGATTATGCACCAACTATACCAGACGTCTTGCAGAAGCGGCAAATTTTAAAGAGCTTGAAACCGTTAAGCAATTAAAGCCGGGAATGAAAGTATATAAAATAAACCGAAACAAAAATATAGTGCTTGCGGTAATCGGCAAGGATGATATAGAAAGCGGATTTAATCTTGTGGCAGCTCATATTGACAGCCCCAGACTTGACCTCAAGCAAATACCGCTTTATGAGGACAGCGGCATGGCAATGCTTAAAACTCATTATTACGGAGGAATCAAAAAATATCAGTGGACCGCAATTCCTCTTTCGCTGATTGGTGTTGCAGTGCTTGAGAACGGTACGGTTATTGACATCAACATTGGAGAGGATGCTGACGACCCGGTGTTTACCGTGTCTGACCTTTTGCCGCACCTTGCAGCTGAACAAATGGAAAAAAAGCTCAAAAGTGCCATTGGCGGAGAAGACCTCAATGTAATAGCTGCATCAATTCCGGCAGATTGTGAAAAAGATAAATATAAGCAAACAGTAATTGATATATTAAGTGAAAAATACCAGATTGAAGAAGAAGATCTGATTAGTGCAGAGCTTGAACTTGTGCCAAACTTTAATGCAAGAAGCCTCGGACTTGACTCATCAATGGTGGCAGGCTACGGTCAAGACGACAGAGTGTGTGCTTTTACGGCATTCAGAGCAATTGCAGAAACCCAAGCTCCTCAGAAAACTTCAATCTGCTATCTTGCCGACAAAGAGGAAATCGGCTCGATGGGTAACACAGGTATGCAGTCGATGTTTTTTGAAACATTTGTGGCAAATCTTATTAACAAGCAAAAAGGCAGCTACAACGACCTAATGCTGAAAACAGCATTTTCCAATTCAATGTGTTTATCCTCTGATGTTACATGTGCAATTGACCCGACATACAAAAGTGTGTCGGAGCCGCTTAACAGCGCTTATCTTGGTGACGGTGTTGCGTTTGCCAAATTCACCGGCGCAAGAGGAAAATCGGGCACCTCAGACGCAAATGCAGAGTTTGTGGCGAAAATCAGAAAAATTCTTAACGATGCTGATGTGGCATGGCAGATGGCAGAGCTTGGCAAGGTTGATCAAGGTGGCGGCGGAACAGTAGCTCAGTTTATCGCAAACATGAATGTTGAAACCATTGACTGCGGTGTACCGCTTCTTTCGATGCATGCCCCCTATGAAGTTGCAAGCAAGGC
>JAEDEG010000223.1 GCA_016293435.1 Clostridia bacterium | reverse complement strand
ACTATGTTATCACTTTTTTTGGGTGTAAATGTAACATATGTTTGACAACTGCAGAGTTTTTTATACTTTTAATACAATATTATACTTGAATTATAGCTTATTTCCTGTTATAATACAAATGTAAAAAAAAAGAAAAGCAATGAAAAATTACACAGGAAGTGACTATATTGATAATTGGTTTATATGAATACAAAAAAGATTCCGTATATATCGAAAATCATATTACATTTAAAACCTTCCCAACTGCTATTCATGAACACATAGAATGTATATTTGTGGAAAGCGGCAAGCTTGAGATGCATATCAGCGGCACACATTATACCTTAGGTGAGCATGAAATTGCCGTAATATTTCCATGCACGGTACACGACATAATAAAGGCTGATGCGGATTATTCAATGATACAGATAAATCAGGATAAATTCCATGAATTTACTGATATACTCACAAATCAAAAGCCTACCAATCCAATTATTCGCGATAAATCAGTATATAAAAAATTTGTATATCTTAAAGAAATGCTGACGGCTGCTTCCGAAAGAAATGATTATTATTCTCCAATATGTATAGAGGGATATCTGACCGTTATATTATCCGAGCTTCTCAGCTCTCTCAAGCTCGAAAAAGTCGATTGGATCAAGCTCGATGTTGTACAACGCATTCTCATATACTGTATGGATCATTACAAGGAGGATATTTCAATATCGAAAATAGCCAAAGCTCTTAATTATTCTAAGCCATATGTCACCCGTATTTTTTCAAAAAAGCTAAAGTGCCGGTTTAACGATTATATAAATATTATGAGAATCAACTCAGCCTGCGATCTGCTTATTAGCACCGACAGCCGTATATGCGATATTATGCTCGACTGCGGTTTTCAAAACCAGAGTACATTTAACAAAGCCTTCTCCAAAATATGTAAAACATCTCCTAATAATTACAGAAAGAAATACAAAAGCAGCAGCTCAAAGAATTTCATATAGTTAATTCGGCATACTTCATCACCATATTTATTGGCTCATCTGTCCTTTTGCGGTCATAAAAGCCTCACATCAATCATAGAATATACAAAAAACGCGATGGAGGACTAATTATGGAAAACATATACGCTGATATTGCCAAGCGCTCCGACGGAGCGATAATGATTGGCGTTGTAGGACCGGTAAGAACCGGCAAGTCTACCTTTATAAAAAGGTTTATGGATCTGCTTGTTATTCCCAACATACAAAATGTATATTCAAGAGACCGGGCGAGAGACGAGCTGCCCCAAAGCGGCGCAGGAAAAACAATAATGACCACCGAGCCAAAATTTATCCCAAACGAAGCAGTTGAAATTACTCTTTCGGGAAATGCCAAAATGAATGTTAGAATGATAGACTGTGTGGGATACATAGTGGATTCGGCAATGGGTCACATCGAAGACGAAATGCCCCGTATGGTAAAAACCCCGTGGTACGACGAAGAAATTCCATTTGCCCAAGCAGCCGAAATAGGTACAAATAAGGTAATAAACGAACATTCTACAATCGGAGTGGTGGTAACAACCGACGGAAGTATAACCGACATTGACAGAGAAGACTATGTTGAAGCCGAAAACCGAGTTATCAAAGAGCTTAAGGGGATAAACAAGCCCTTTGTTGTGCTTATGAATACCACCGATCCCTCGGGAGATGCGGCACTAAGAGCAAAGGAAGAAATAGAGGCTCGTCACGGCGTCAGCGTGCTCCCGGTAAACTGTGCAGAGCTCGATGCAAACGACATTAACAATATTATAGAAAAAATACTTTTTGAGTTTCCGGTAAATGAAATTGCCATAAATCTACCATCGTGGGTAGATGTGCTTAGCTCGGATCACAAAATCAAAAAAACAATATATGATAACCTGCTCTCAGGTCTGGAAAAAGTAAAAAAAATAAGCGACACACCGATTATTACAGAAACCATCGGATCAGACGAAAATATTTCGGAAGCAAAAATAACCGACATAAATCTGGGCGACGGAAGTGTTGTATGTGATATAAAAATTGACGATGAGCTGTTTTATAAAGTTCTTGGCGAAAATTCCGGCTTTGAAATAAAGGGCAAGGATACACTCATGAGCCTCATTACGGATCTTGCCCAGACAAAGAGAGAATATGACAAAATAGAAAATGCGCTTGCCGAAGTGAGAGCAACCGGCTATGGCGTGGTTGCACCGACAATTGACGAGCTTTCACTCGAAGAACCGGAGATTGTAAGACAGGGCAGCCGATATGGCGTGCGCCTTAAGGCAAGTGCGCCAAGTATACACCTAATCAGAGCCGACATAGAGACAGAGGTATCTCCCATAGTCGGCACCGAAAAACAGTCGGAAGAGCTGGTGCACTTTTTGCTCAACGAATTTGATGAAAATCCCAAATCTATATGGGAAACCAATATTTTTGGCAAATCGCTCCACGAGCTCGTGAACGAAGGCTTGCACAACAAGCTCAGCAAAATGCCCGATGATGCGCGCTACAAGCTGAGAGAAACCCTGCAAAAAATCATAAACGAGGGTAACGGCGGGCTTATTTGTATTATATTGTAAAAATATATCAGCATAAAATTTGAGCCGACATCCTGATTGTCGGATTATCATATCCGTCAATCAAGCTGTCGGCTCATTCAATAAGCTGCAAAGCCGCGTCATTCAACGTTTTCAGTGGGAGATTGAACTCCCACTGAAAAA
>JAEDEG010000002.1 GCA_016293435.1 Clostridia bacterium | reverse complement strand
GAGGTCATCTTTTATCATTGCTTCAAACACACTGTCTTTATCTCTGATTTTTTTGTATTTTTTATTTTCAAGAAGGTATTCGTGCTCATTTGCAAAATCCTCACATACAACCCGCTTTAGCGTCATCCAGCTATCGGCAGTGTTTATTGCCGCCTGAACCTTCATTGATGAAAACAAAGACGCAAAATCCACATCTCCGTCTTGCCCGGCTTCGTTGATATAGTCTATTGCAGAAAGCAATCTCAGAAGCTCGTTTCTGCCATCTCGGCCAAGTCTGATATCAGAGGTGAAATCGTTTACAAAATCAATTGACAGCTGAGATGCATATTTTTCGAGATAAAGCTCTGCCTGCAAAGCATCGGCACCCTCAATTGCACAAAGAGCATACATCTTACAGTATGCTGTGTTGAATGCTGCAGCATCATCAAAGCGAAGCTTATCGAGCAAAGCAAAAATGCTTTCCTTTTCGGCAGTGTAGATACTGTCGGATATATCAATTCCGAGGGTGAGTGCATTGTCTTCTATAAGCTTGTTGAAAGCAACACCATCTGCACCATTTATAAGCACAATGAGCTCCGAGGCTTTTTCGGTGTTCATATATACAAAGCAGTCGGAGGCTTCGCCGTCGTACGATTTGACATACACGTTATATTTGCCGCCTTCGGCACTGCGCGGCATACCAACGGTCACTGTGTATAGCCCGTCTGTCGCTTCGGTCTGGGTGTAGAGTGTCGGCAAATGCAAAGTTGAAAGCTGTGACGGGTCGCATCCGTCGGGCATCACTGCAATAGTAACATTGCCCGTTCCTTTGCCGAATACCACAATTTCACCTTTTGCGGCATTATAGGATATCGAAGCAGTCACCTCATCTGCAAAAGACACCGCACCGCAAAATGTCATGTATGCCGCCAGAATAAAACAAACCATTTTTTTCATCATAACTTCACTCCTTTATTGTGGGGTTAATCAACATTACAGTGAAAATTAATACCGAGTTAATATTTTGTATTCGGTAGGGGTCTGACCTGTGTATTTGCGAAAGGTTCTGTTGAAATTGGCAGTATTGTTAAAGCCGCAGGCGTAGGCAAGCTCAATCATGGTGGAATGATCTCCGCTTTTGAGCTTTTGAGTGGCAAGCTCAATTCTCTTTGAGGTTATATACTCCCATGGGGTAATGCCGTTTAATCTTTTAAAAATAATGCCGTAATATGTAGGGCTCAAATTGGCTATGGCGGCAATGTCTTCGAGCTTAAGCTGTTCGGTAAAACGGGCGTCGATATAATCTATACTCTTGCCGATTGCCGCAATGTTGTAATCTTGAACGGTTTCCTTTGCCTTTTTGTGATAATCAAAATTACGATAGATACTTATGAGAATAAGCTGAATATAAATCATTACCATGTGGCTGTAGGCAGGATTCTGTTCTTCAAACTCTCTGTGTATCTTCAAAAAAAGCTCGGTAATCTCTGCTATGGCAGGGTTATCTCTGTCGAGTCGGCACTGGAAATTCTCGTCTACCCCCTGAAAAATACTCAAATAGTCATCACCGCCGATTGTACCCAGATTTCTCCATATAAATCGAGGTTCAAAGTGAAGATTGAAAAACTCTCCCTGCTTTTTGATTTTGGAAAACACATGAATGGCGTTGCTTGGCATTACAAAAATATCGCCCGAGCGAAACTCTATGTCACGTCCGTTAATCGTGTAAACTCCCTCAGATTTATTGAACATTGAAATTTCAATGGCAGAATGGCAGTCGGACTCTTTGTGGTTCAGGCTGGTGCTGTATCCGTATATTATTTTATCGTTTCCGCTGCCGGAGTTAATACTGTAGTACCGCCATGTGCCTATTTGCTTGAAATGGGATTTTTTGCCGTCTTTCATCAAAAATTATAATCTATCTCGACTATCCTGTGTTCGTCGGCAGCTTTGACAATCGATTCGCACACTGATACCGTGATAGCTCCCTCCCTTCCGTCTATTTTTGGTGCTTTGCCCTCCAGAATACATTTAGCAAACTCTGCAATTTCGTCTGTTGTGTTGTGATTGTTGAGAGTAATCGGAAGCAAGGTTTCAACATTTACTGCCTTATCGCCGTTAAACTCGCCGCTTTCACGGTATTCATCCCTAAAGAGCGACAGTGTTTGGGAGGTGTTGTCCACAATAATTGTGCCCTTTGTACCGTAAAGCAGAGTTCTCATGGTATATTTTCTTTTGCAGCCTGTAGAACAAAAAACCTTGCCTACAACATTGTTAGGAAATTTTAATATAGCAATTGTACAATCGTCGGTAGGGCAATCGGTAAGAACCTTTTTGTTGGAATATGCCATTGTTTCTATGGGGTTGCCCGCTATCCATCTAAGAAGGTCAACTGCATGGCAGCCGCCGCCTATCATGCCGTGACGGGGTGATTTGGGATCAAATCTCCAAGAGGTTTTCATGCCGGTATAATCGTGAGCATATTCACTCTCCACAAAAAACAGTTCTCCTATTTCTCCCTCGTCATAAAGCCTTTTGGCAAGAATAAATCCCGGTGTAAAACGGCAAATCTGACCTACCATGAGGTATTTACCGGTCTCTTTTTGAACACGAAGCATCTCTTTGCTGTCTTCAAGCTTGATAGACATGGGCTTTTCGCATAGAACATGCTTGCCTGCTCTGAGAGCTCTTGTAACCACATCGCGGTGAGTCTGGTCGGGAGTGACAACGCTCACAGCGTCCATCTGAGGAATTTTCAAAAATTCGTCCACATCGGTCATATAGGGTACATCAAATTCTTCACTTGCCTTTTTGGCAATTTCTTCCACAGGGTCGCATATCATAACAAGCTCTGTGCTTTTGTTTTCTTTAATAGACATAATGTGACTGCGTCCGAATCCGTTTACACCTATAACTCCAAATTTAACTGTCTTTTCCATATGTATAAATCCACCTTTCTGTATTTGGCAAATAATCCGTATTTATAAAGTGCGGTTATTTACACAAGTGTCTATTATAATTCGATTATACCACGGCTTAGATGCCGTTTCTACAAAAATAACTTTTTTATTGCAAACTATTTCTCTATTTTACAAATTGATAATTGTCATTTCTTCGGATAAAACACAGCTTTTGCAAGGCTTTGCTATAGTATTTTTTCTTTATCATATAATTCTATAAATATGTTATGCTTTCTGTAAATATGTTTGAAATTTTAAACTTACAAAAATTTGATATACATGAAAAAGCCCCCCGGCAAAAGCCGGGGGGTTCTCCGATTGCCCCATCGGGGCTCAGAATCTAAGCACGTCTTAAAAGACGTAAGCTCATTTTTTTATTTCCTTATCCTCATTTTATAAAATTTACTTCTGTTAAATACCTACAACAGTATAGGTTTCGACACTATCTGTTATGGGCTTAAGAGTTTCGCTGTTCCAAACCATAGCCTTAACCCGGAGATCCGCAAGCGCTGTGTCGGAAATATCATCGATTGAAGCTCTGAGAGTAGCTTCGCCCGATACCGCTCTTGCATCTAAGGCAACATATTCAATGGATTTTATAGTTCCGTTTGAGCTGTAAACCGCCAAATAAATGCCAATATTCATTGGAGTATCGCCGTAGTTTATTATATCAGCCTCTGCCTTTAGGGTTTGAGAAAGAATATCATATTTGATAACAGGTGTTCCAACCGAAACAGTGCTGTCACTTTCTACAACATTGAGAGTATAATAAGCAAGCTGTTCTCCGTTTGAAGATTTTACCACAAGAATATTATCGTCTGCAAGCACTGCGCCGTTGGTTGTTATGCCGCTTTCAAGAGCTGCGCGATTTTCATAGAGTGCAATATCACCGGTAGCTGAAATTTTTCCTTGCAATTGGGCTAAGCTTATTTCGGAAGCCGAGAAAATGTTGATAGTTTTATTGTCTATTTTAACCATCTCGTCGCTGCTTGTGATTGCAGCTCTGTTTTCTGCGGCATTGTATGCTCCTTTATATACTCTGAAGTCATCAAAAGAAACCACGCCCGGATCTCCGCTGAAATGTGTAATTGTCCACTTAAACTTTTCTGTTGTGTTGAGTCCGTCAATTGTTTCTCTGTCAAGCTCTTCACCGTCTAAATAGTACACTATATAATCGTTGTCGGTATCATATGTGACCGCAATTTCATGCCAATAGCCGTCTCTTGGCTTTTTGATCGACCAGCCGTCTTCACCCACAAGTGTTTTTGCACCCACCTTGAATGAAAAATTATTGCCTGCAGCATATGTGTATTCAAGTGCCGGGCCCCATTTTTCGTCATTATACAGAGGGTCTACTCTGTGGTATGATTTTGAGGTTGTATCGCAATACGAAAGCTCATAAGTAATAACGCCTTCATATTTTGAAACGTTTTCTTTTGCTTTGTAATAAAGATAGGGTGTGCCGTCTTTTTCTGTGCCGTTAAATGTAAAGGTGAGTGATCTGTCGTCACCGGCTTTGCCCATAAATCCATAGGCGTTGCCGCGTGTTGCATTGGATGCACCTGTTTCAAACTTGGCAAACTGATATGAAGCGTCATCATCAAAATTGTAGCTGTATAATTCGGTTGCTCCCTCATATCCCTCATAGAAGTGGTCATATACCCTCATGTTGTCTACTGCCATTATACCCGAATCTGCCGCTGTGGCATTGAGATACAGATAGCAATAACGTGGATAGTCGTAGGACTGGTTCGTGTAGGCTGCTGTCTTTTTACCGTCTACATAGATATTACATGCGTTATTGGTTGATCCCACACGAATGAATTCTGCAGCAATCGTGTGCCACTCATTTTTGCCGACAGTTATTCCATCAAAGGTATAGTGATTTATACCGGTTCGAGAGTCTTTTCTGCCAAACACAGTGAAGCTTCCGTTTGCGGTAGTATCATATACATCCCACTGGTAGGTTACTACAGGCTTTGTTGAAGAAAAATAATCTTCTTTAATGCTTGGAGCACCATCATTTTTAAATGAGCCAAAATAAGCAGATTTGTCAGACGAGGTTTCACTTACATTGAACCTAAGACATCTGTCTGACGCCTCCTTGCCGCCAATTCCTCCAAGATTTGCAGCATTTGTCTCACGGCCTATGCCGCTTGCTCCCTGGACAACAAACAGCCACTGGGCAAGTGTTCCCTCGCCTACCCTAATTAAGTCTGAACCGGAATAGTCGTTGAAGTCATAAGCGAAGTAATCTGTCTCCGCCGCAAACGACACTGTTGCACACGGCACCATTAAAACAAGCGCGAGTGCGACCACCATTGAAATAAATTTTTTTAACATGTTTTTTTCCTCCTTTTATTTTTTTATATAAACGGATTGGAAATTGCCTGTGGACCCGGCTATCTCCGCTGCCGTATTATATCGTGTTGTTAGCAGAGCATGCCGCATATATTACGGCAGCTGCCATTGGTCTATGGGGATATTATATTCTGAAATAGCCGAAGCATCTGCATCAAGCGGTGTGAGCTTGGCTGTGATATTTACATTTCCGCTTCCCGTTACCTTGAGCATGAGCTTGTTTATTCCCACATTCTGATTTTCTCCCTCAACAGTCGGTGTGCCGTCCATGGCTTTTGCTTGGGTAAAGCTTATTTCGAAATCAGAGTTTGACTCAAATTCTACAAGAAGCTGCTTGCCGCCGGACGATATAATTACCCTGCTGCCGTCTATCTGCGCAGAGTCTGCCTTGGTGTGCATCGCCCAATACAGCTTGTCGGTAGGCTGCTTGAGTGTTATTTCATCTCTCACAACAAGGCTCTTTCTGTTGTCGGTCAAATAAAATCCGCGCTTTGCCGCGGTGGCATTGTCGCTCAATGCCTCTGTCATGTCTACAACGGTTATTGCACCTCCGGGGCTGCTTTTTTGCTCCGTTATTTTTGCAGTCGCTTGGAGATTCATGTCAATTCCTGTGTCGTCCGGATTGATGATTATTGTGTTGTGTCCCTCCGCTCTGGTGCGGTATACACGCCATCGATTGTCGTTTGATGCCCAATAATCCGGAAGACTGTAGCTATCTTTGCCAAGGTCTATTGCCCAGCGAACGCCTTCGGTCTCATATATGAAGCTGCCAAGATCAAGGTGGCTGTGGTTATACACTGCCTTGCCTGCCTTTATGCCCACATAGGTTCCGTTTTTGTCGTACCACGAATCCCTCATTACGGCAAAGGCTCCGTCTCCCGAAAATACCGAATCGTAGGGGAGATCTATAACGGCATCGTCTGCATCAACAGAAATATCATACCATGCAAGAGCATAGGGTATATAAACAGCATCCGAAAGCTCAGCGTTTGATTTATCAAGGGTTATTGCAGTTACTGCCGGGAGGTTATAGTGATTGGACAAATAGTAAAGGGTATCCGGGTAAATTACCTCCACATCGGCATCGGAATAGTTGAATGTGCCGTTTTCGGACTGAGAATACAGCAGCGTGCTTGCCGCTCGGTCAAGACCTTCAAATTTGTCTATGCCAAAGCTTGTGTTGTATATCTTGTCAAAGGCAGCTATGTATCTTGTCAAAAGTCTGAACACAAAATCCCAGTATGCGGGGCCTTCAAACCAGGCTCCGTCGGGCGCAAAGCGCGTCGATACATATTCTAAGCCTCTTGTACAAAGGGATATGATTTCGCCTGCTTCTTCGGGATAGACATCGAGCACCGAAAGTGCACCGATAGAAATACCGCTGTTGCACACAGGATTCCAGTTGGCTGTGCCTATCTGCCATTTGTCCTTTGGTCCCTTTATGCCATACCACCATTTTTTAGCTTCTATAATACATTTGTCATACAGAGCCTCTTCCACAATTGCTCGCTGCTCTTCGGTCAGAGCGTTGTACATCCAGTCATATGCTGTTGCCACATGGAGTGAAAACTGTGCAGTGTCCAAAAATTCGTTGTCGGGATTCCAATCCGGCCAGCTGCACACCCTCTCGAGCTTTGGCCATGCGGCATCCACCCACGATTTGTCACCGGTGAGAAGATACAAAAATCCCATTTGTGCCGCCTGCATTGCAGGTGCGCGGGACATGCGGGTGCCATCGTAGGTGCCGTAGTCCGGCAAAGGAATCGTTTTGTACCGTTCACACTCAGAAACAAGCTTTTTGTACCACGATTTTTTTACGGAATTGGTCTTAATTCCTTCTTTTATAGTCTTTATTGAAGCCTCGTCTACAAAAAGCCTCGGGTGCACATTGACATAGCCGCTTTCTTCAAGCTTATCCGAAAGCCATTGAGCACTCGGTCTCAAAAACATAAGATAATTGTTTAGTGCTTGGAGCTCATGCTCCGACGAGGGAGGATCAAATTCGGTATCATCAATTATTATCATTCCGCCGTTTACAACGGAATTGTCATAATAAACATATTTGCCCAGAGCTTTTTCGCCAACCTCCTCAAGGGGAGCATACAATTTGCCATCGGTTGTTTCGGGGGCTTTGCTCAGGATAATCGTTTTGCCCGATACAGTCATAACCGTGCTGTCGGATTTGAGAGATATATTTCCGTTTATAACCGCGGTTTTGCCGTCCGCTCTTTCCTGAGCCGATATGCTCATTACCTCTTTAAAAAACTCAATAGGCACCATTATGCTTCCGTCCGACTCATATGTGCTGATATCAGTCTCAGTGCGTTCACCGTTGATATAGCTTATTTTGCTTTTGGTATGGAAGCCTGTTTTTCCTGTCATATATTCATCCTGAGATGCAGAGGACGGCAATATGCTGTATGGCGGAAATACCAAAAAATAATCATCGGGAATTTCTTCGGGTGAATCACTCGCATATACACAATAGTTATCAACATAAAACTTTGCCGGTGAAACATAGCCGCTTGTTTCGGGCATTGTAAGCCTTATTTCCGAAATCGGTGAGGTGAAGCTGCTTTGCCAAGCAATGCCCGACTCAATAAGCTCACCGTCTATATACATATCAAAGGTGCTTTTGGAGGTACAAAAAGCAAATGAGAGCTTTTTCCATTTGTTCACAGGCAGGAGAGTGCTTGTTTTACCCTTAAAGCCCTTTAGATATCCGTTTGCCACTACAACATTTGTAGACCATTCTCCGGTTTCACTCTTAAACTGGCAAAGATTAAAATTGGAGTTCTGACTCAAAAGCTTTATGTCATATTCTACAACAAAGCGGTCAATATCGGACGCTGTGTAGGAGCTCGAAAAAAGAGCTCTTTTTTCTGCAAGCTTTTCGGCGCTTAGCACTCCGTTTCCGTATGAATCGGTTATGACTTCAAAGGTGTTGTCGCCCACTTCATGCATAAACGGAATGTAACCCTCCTCAAATCTTTCGAGAGTCATAATAGCAAAGTCACCTTTTACGGCATATCCGTCAACAGACTCGGTGATAGGCCGCATATTTCGCATATCCCACAGCATAGCTTTTACCGAATAATTATTCAGTATTGTTCGGGGCATTTGGGGATATGCCGCACTCAAGGTATCGGCATTTGAAGTATCACCGATATCCGCTTCAATGCTGACCAAGCTATCTCCCTTGTATAACGCTAAGAAAAGCGCCGCGGGATAAAAACAGCATTTTATATCTGCACTTGCCTTTAAGGTCTTGGATAAAGTGTTGTAGACAACCTCAGGCTTATTGACGGTAAATGCGTCGGTATCATATTTGCCGTTATACACCTTAAAATTATCTACTGCCATAATTCCCGATCCTGCCGCCGGGGCATTTAAATACAGATAGCAATATCTCGGATAATCAAGATTTGATGCAGTATAGCTGCCAAGCATTTTGTTGTCTGCATAAATATTGCACAAATGCTTTCCGGCAGATACATACACAAATTCAGCGCCTATTGTGTGCCATTGACCGTTGCCGACTTTGATATCCGAAAATTTATAGTGATTGCTGCCGCTTAAGGTCGCATCCATTCTGCCAAAAACCGTAAAGCTTCCGTTTTCGACAGTACAATATACATCCCACTGAAAGGTTACAGCAGGCTTTGAAGCAGAAAAATAACTCTCTTTAATGCTGACAGCGCCGGCATTTGTCCACGGGCCAAAAAAAGCCGATTTATCAGAGGAAGTTTGTGAAACTGTATATTTGAGAGCTCTATCTCCCACCGATTTGCCGCCTATTGCATCGAGCCCCGAGCTCGGGCGATACATTCCGGAACAGGCTTCGGCTATAAGCTTCCATGAGCCGAGGCTGCCGCTGCCTCCGTCAAATATATTCTGACCCTCATAATCGTTAAAATTATATTCAAAATAAATTTCACCTTTTGAGGCAAGGGTTTGCAGCGGTGGAATGTATGCCGAAATTAACATCACAACAATCAAAAACAAAACAGTTTTTTTGAACAAATCCGTCACCTCCGACCCGGATATGTGTATGTCATATTCTTTAGGATTTTACAGTTTTCCCATCCGTTCATAAAGAACACTTCTACATTGGAGTTACAATCAAAGGTTGGAGCAAGCGATAATGTGTATTCCTCATCTGTTTCGTTCATGGTGCAAACGGGAGTTGAGCTAAGAGAGGTCACCGCACCGTTTGAATCCTTTTGAACCATTACCGCAACAACCGAATCGCCGCTTTGGTAATCTGTATTGCATACGTTTGCTTTAAATCCTACCTTGCCGTTGTTTACAATAAATTCAAATGAAGTAACATCTATTGTGTTGTAAGAAAGGCTGAAATATTTTGCGGCGGGTAAACCAATAGAATTATTATTTGAATCCTTTGTATCTGAGTCCAAATTAATCAGATATTGCTCTCCGCTGATTAGTGGCTTTGCCGCAGTCAAGCTGATTGTATTGGAAGCTTTATCAAAGCTTCCATCTACAATCTCTATAGGTGCACAGTTGTGTGTGATTTCCATATTCTGTATTCCGGCAAAAACTCTTGTGAGCTTACCGTCTTCTACAATCTCATCATACAAAATGAGACTGTCGGCACTTAGGTCATTGTTGAAAGAAATATTAACAAATCGGTCGCTCACCTCTACGTTTGAAACCTCGGTATAGGAGGTTATTCTTCCATAAACTATATTATCGAGATAAAGTGATTTTCCCTTTGGAATAACAAATTCAACACGAACATCATTGACTGTGGGTTCTTTCAAATTTGCATAAAATCCATTGCCGTCTTCAGCGGTGTAACACACTCCGTCAACATAAAGCCAAAAGATGTTGTTGACCGAATCACAAATGTATTTTACATTCATCCATTTTTCGGGGCCGGCAGGATTTTTGGGATATAGATATCTATTGAGCCCCTCGGCAACCGACAAAGAGCTTGGATTTACTACAGCATTTCGAGGCCAATCGGCATCGGCAGTACCTCTTGTTACAAGGTTTACCGAGCAGCCCTCGTTAAGATACAGGTCAAAGCTCAGCTCATAAATTCCCTTGAGTCCGCCTGCACTGCCTATAAAATAAGGCAAGGAGCTTGCATTGTTGTCCTCCTGACGGTGCACCATATGCACTAAGGTATCGTTGTCGCCCACACCCTCGACCTGTGACATTTCATAATTTGAGCCGTTGGCAAATGAGTTTGTAAGTCGGTTATCAAAGTCGTAGTTACCTATTTCTGTATAAATGTTTTGGTATACATATACGTTTTTGGATGTCGAAACCTTGTTTCCGCTAACATCTTCCGCCTCAACATATATCAAATTGTCGCCAACAAATTTATCAAATCCGCCAAAAGTATATATACCGTCGTCAAAATCGACAGCTGCACTCTGAAGAACACCGTTTATATACAGCTCTATCCCTTTTATATCTTCATAAGCCAAGGCTTCGACCATGATATTTTCGTAGATATCGTAGGATATTTTTTCGCCGGGATTTGTAATATACAGGCTGACATCGGAGGAAGGAACATTTACACTAAGCACACTGCTGTCGGTGATGCCGTTATGCGAATCGTATGCTCTGACCTTGATATCATAACTGCCGCTTGTGTTAAAGGTTATGTATATGGTACCCGATGCTTCGGCAGCGGTTTCCCAAATTTCTCCGTTAACATAGAGCTCTATTTTTTTAACTCCCGCAGTTCCGCGTGCGCTGTAAGAAACAGCGGCTTTTTCTCCTATGGAATATTCCTCTTTGTCAGCAGAAATATCCATTTGAAGCGGCTCATACCCTTTGGGAAATGTTTTGAAGCTTATTTTTTCACTCTCGCGCTCCGTTCCATCGGCAGTTATAATTTTTGAGATGTTCAAAACATATGAGCTGTCGTAGCTGACACCGTCTTTTGGCTTGATATTTATACTGCTTCCGCAAAATCTGATATCGGTGTCACATGCCTCTCCGTCACACAGCAGCTCCACCAAAGGTGCCTTCAACAAAGGCATACCGAAATCGAGAGATATTTTATCAAAATCGATACAGGTTTCCCCATCTGTAATACTCGAAGCAAAGCCATATTCACTGCCGCCGGCTGTGCAATAGCCTTCAACATAAACTACCGATTTTACATTTTCGGACGAACACAAATTGTACAGATATATATTGTATTTCCCCTCGGCAAGAGCTTTAATTTCTCCCGAAAACACATTTTTTTCGTTAAGATAAAGCTCGTAGCTGCTGTTTTGCTGCACTATTACAAAGCTGCTGTTTTGATCCAGCTGTGCAATTTCTGCGCCTTGCGCCGACAGGGCTCCGTTTTTTATTTCAAAAAACGGATATGAAGTCGAACCCGCCGACAGCCCGGCAGTAAATGACGCATTTACTGCCGGTGTATCTATTGTAAAATATATTGCATTAAGATTTGAGCTGCTTATTGTATCTTTGGATGTAACCTTAGAAATTTTGATTCCCTTGGAGCCTGTGTTGTCACTCACAAGGCAAAGTCTACCGTCTTCTACACTGACCGAGGAGTTTTCTCCGTATGTCTGAGCTGTAAAATACGTATCATAGCTTTCGCATTCAAAGTCCGGTGCAACATTGCCTGCAGATACCGGCAATGCAAAAATGTTTACAGCCAAAAATACGAATAACATTATGCCGGATTTTATTTTCAATTTATTTTTCATATATAGCTTCACTCCTTTTTAGCAATTACAACATCGGTCGGACTGCTCCATGTTCCCTCGCTTGTACCATAGAATTTAATCTTAACATACCTTGCTTTTTGACTTCCCAATTCAAACGGTTCAAAATCAAGGGTTATACCGCTTGTGATGCCGCTGAACACCTCTGTGTATTCACTGTCATCTTCAGAAACATCAACGCTGAACTGTGTTGTTCGTTTGTTACCGAGATATGTTGCAAGCATCAATGTATCAAACTCGCTTACCTTGCCAAGATCAAGCTTGAGCCATACAAAATCTGCGGATTCTGCCGACCAGCGACTGTCGAGATCACCGTCAATTGCATTATATTCGTGGTTAAGGGGCTGAGGCACATCGCTTGCTTCTACGCCAAATACATTTAAAGATGTGTATCCGTCAAAGGATGTCGGTTTAGGAATTTGGCGGAAGGATACTATATATTGAGTATAGTAGTCATCATTTCCAAAAACCCTGATGCGCGCCACATCATCAAAGCTTTTCGGCTGTATAACCTCAACACGGTATTTGCTGCTTTCAGCTGTTATTTTTGGAAGCTCACTTACACCGTCAACATAATTTACAACCATGCTTCTGTTGCTTTCGGAATATCCTTCGCATTTTTCACCGTCAATATATATTGCATCGGGGAGATAAAGCTCTGTGTTTATTTCGCCCTCGCTTAGCTTCCATTCGTCTATGGGAATGTTATACTCCGATATATCCGTAGACATTATATCGAGCGGTGTGAGCTTGGCTGTGATATTTACGTTGCCGCTTCCCTTTACTTTCAGCATAAGCTTGTTTATTCCGGCATTCTGATTTTCTCCCACCACAGTCGGTTTACCCTCCATGGCTTTTGCCGGGACAAACATTATTTCAAAATCAGAGTTCGACTCAAATTCCGCAAGAAGCTTTTTGCCGGCGGACGATATAATTACCTTGCTGCCATCTATCTGTGCAGAGTCTGCCTGAGTGTGCATTGTCCAATACAATTCGTCGGTGGGCTTTTTGAGTTTTATTTCATCTCTTACAACAAGACTCTTTCTGTTGTCGGTCAAATAAAATCCGCGCTTTGCCGCGGTGGCATTGTCGCTCAATGCCTCTGTCATGTCCACAACGGTTATTGCACCTTTTGCGCTGCTCTTTTGCTCTGTTATTTTTGCAATCGCTTGGAGATTCATGTCAATTCCTGTGTCGTCAGGACTTATGACTATGGTGTTGTGTCCTTCTGCCCTGAGGCGGTAAAAATACCATCTTTTGTCATTTGATGCCCAATAACTAGGAAGGTTGTAGTTATCCTTGCCGAGGTCTATTGCCCAGCGAACGCCTTCGGTCTCATATATGAAGCTGCCAAGGTCAAGGTGACTGTGGTTATACACTGCCTTGCCTGCCTTTATGCCCACATAGGTCCCGTTTTTGTCGTACCACGAATCCCTCATTACGGCAAAGGCTCCGTCTCCCGAAAATACCGAATCGTAGGGAAGGTTTATAGCGGCATCGGCTGCCGTATCGGAGGTATCATACCATGCAAGAGCATACGGCGCATACAAAGAGGCTGACAGCTGAGCATTGGTTTTGCCAAGAGTTATGGCGGTTACTGCCGGCTGATCATAGTGATTTGCCAGATAGTAAAGAGTGTCGGGGTAAATTACCTCAACATCGGCATCGGAATAGTTGAATGTGCCGTTTTCGGACTGAGAATACAGCAGTGTGCTTGCCGCCCGGTCAAGACCTTCAAATTTGTCTATGCCAAAGCTTGTGTTGTATATCTTGTCAAAGGCAGCTATGTATCTTGTCAAAAGTCTGAACACAAAATCCCAGTATGCGGGGCCTTCAAACCAGGCTCCGTCGGGCGCAAAGCGCGTCGATACATATTCTAAGCCTCTTGTACAAAGGGATATGATTTCGCCTGCTTCTTCGGGATAGACATCGAGCACCGAAAGTGCACCGATAGAAATACCGCTGTTGCACACAGGATTCCAGTTGGCTGTGCCTATCTGCCATTTATCCTTTGGTCCCTTTATGCCGTACCACCATTTTTTTGCTTCGATAATACATTTGTCATAAAGTGCTTCTTCCACAATTGTTCGCTGCTCTTCGGTAAGAGCATTGTACATCCAGTCATACGCGGTTGCCACATGAAGTGAAAATTGTGCATTATCCAAAAATTCTCTGTCGGGATTCCAGTCCTTCCAGCTGCACACCCTCTCAAGCTTTGGCCATGCGGCATCTACCCAAGCTTTGTCACCGGTGAGCAGATACAAAAATCCCATTTGAGCAGCCTGCTCTGCGGGAGCGCGGGACATACGGGTGCCGTCGTAGGTACCGTAGTCCGGCAAGGGAATCGTTTTGTACCGTTCACACTCGGAAACAAGCTTTTCGTACCACGATTTTTTTACAGGATCGGTTTTTATTTCTTCTTTTATAACCTCTATAGAATCCTTGTCTACAAAAAGCCTCGGATGCACATTGGCATAGCCGCTTTCTTCAAGCTTATCCGAAAGCCATTGGGCACTCGGTCTCAAAAACATGAGATAATTGTTGAGCTTTTGGAGCTCTGCCTCAGATGCGGGAGGAACAAATTCGGTATCACCGATTATTATCATTCCGCCGTTTACAACGGAATTGTCATAATATACATATTTGCCCAGTGCTTTTTCGCAAAAGTCTCTTAACGGAAGAAATGTTCGTCCTTCCTTAATCTGCGGAGCAAGCTCAAGAGGAACCTCATTGCCGTTTACGAGCATGGTGCTGTTGCCTATAGTCATTAAAATATCATTGCCAACGGCAATCTCTTTTTTGTCGACATCATAAGAAACCGTAAACCCAAATGCCTCCGACACAGCTCTCACAGGAATCATTGTGCGGTCATTCTCTATATAGGGGTATACATCAAGCTGTGTGCGGTTTTGGTTCGCATACAAAACACCGCTGCGCAAATGCAGACCCACTCTGTCCTTCATCAAGGCATCTTGAGCATCGGAGCCGGGAAGTATGCTAAAGGGCGGGAAGGTCATTTTTTCATCGGGAGATACTTCTCTCGGAACCTTGCCCTGATATACCCGATAGTCGTCTACATAAAATTTGGCGGGAGTAACATATCCCTTTGTAGCCGAAAGCGAAAGCCTTACCTCCGACACCGCCGAATTCATTGTGCCATCCCAGGGCACACTTGCTTCAAAGAGCTCATCGTTTACATATATGTCAAAAAATTTGCCCGAGAGAGAAAAAGCAAACGAAAGCTTTGTCCATACATAAAGAGGAAGGGCGTAGGTTTGGGTTCCCATTTTGCCTTTCATGTTTCCGCCTCTGACATTTACGTTGGTAGACCATTCACCTGTTTCACTCTTAAACTGACACAAATCAAAATTCGAGTTTTTTTCAAGGAGCTTGATTTTATACTCTATTATAATTCGATCTATATCTCCCACAGAAAGGGAGCTTGCAAAAAGAGCTCTTGCCTCTTTAAGCTTTTCTACACTCAAAACGCCGTTGCCGTTTTCGTCTTTAATAATTTCAAACACATTATTTCCGGTTTCGTGCGAAAGTGCAATGGTATCTTCTTCAAATCCTTCGTTTGTTATAACCAGGCTTCCTTCTTCTTCGTCTTCAAAAACCGGCTCGTCATATACCTCTTCATTATAGGGGGCCTCGACATAGCTTTGTTGAGGAACGCTGCCCGAATGAATATTAATATTATCTATCACGACCCAGCCGCCTTCTTCTTTGCACAAAAAGTTCAGCTTTAAAGAAGAAAAGGAAGAAAGAGAAAGCTTTGGTGCATAATAATCGACAACAGCCGGCTTATTATTGATATAAACACTGTATGTTTTTTCGGATGAAGTCACCGAAATATCAATTTTTGTTGACTTTGACTTTGAATATGAGCCAATCTTCTGATTGTCATATACTCTGACAGAAGTGTCTTCCTTTACAAGCTTCAGCGGTTCAAAGCCCGCACTGCCGTCCGAAAGAACAACACTGCCGTCTACAGCTCCCGAAAGAGCAGCAAGCTCAAAGGAAACCGTAAAATCAGCTGCGGCCGATGCGGACACCTGAAGTGCCGCCGCAGCACTGCCGCAATTGAGCATAAGCCCCTTTTTTTGAGGTGAATACTCTTTTATGTAATATCCTTGTGCGTTTACCACCAAATCAGACGGCACTTCATTGGTAGCATAGGAATTAAATGACAGACTTGTCAAATCTGATACATTCTGTTCTTGAGCAAACACTGCCGAAGAACAATTAAAAAGGAAAATAAACGCAATAATTAAAGCTAAATATTTTTTTGATTTGCTCAAAATAATATCACTCCCAAAAAGGTTTGTTATCCGTTTGTCATCTTAAATATTTTATATCATATTTTGCTTCAAATGTATATAAATTATATTGTCTTGTTTCTGTTTATTCGCAGAATAATACAACTTTTTTGCTATATTATATAATTTTGGTCACAATAAAGCTCAGAAAATTATGCTTGACCGTAAAATTGTCGGAATTATCCTATATATGTAATATATGCTAACGTATGTTAATATTGCGTAAATATATACAAATGTATAAATTATGCGGATAATTTTTATATTGTCATATTTGATTTTAATAAAAAGCAAAGCAATACTTTCATTTTGGTGCACCAAAATTATATTATCGTATTTTTCTTTTATAATTTTCCTAAAAAACTGTTGACATTTATAATTTTTTGATATATACTGTTTTCGTAAATACATTTTACGTCCGTTTGTCATCTAATAATATTGGAGGTAATTTGTATGAAACGTTTTTTGACGATTATTGTTTGTATCATGCTTTTATCGGCAACAGCAACACCTTTGTGTGCTTTTGCAACCGGAATGGAGATAGAGGCTTTTTTTGATGCAACCAATAGTCTTTTTGTTTTTTCGGGGCGGCTTGAATATACCAACGCATCACCGGTTACGGTGTGTATATCGCCCTACAAAGATGACATACCGATGTTTTCGCCGGAGTCTCTTCCCGACGTTATTCAATATTTCCCGGTTGATGCGGGCGGATTTTTCTCAGGCAGTATTGCACTTTCAAACGATTTGTCAAGCGGTAAATACAACGCATATTTCTACTATGACAAATCCGATTCGGAACGAAGCGTATACTCTCTGTCATTCCATTTTGTTTCCGATATCGATTCCGAAACCGACAGTATAGTGAGCAGCATCAACAGATGCACCTCGCCTGCGGAGCTTGTTAATATTCTCCAAAGCGGCAGCAATGCCGAAAAGCTTGGCATTGAAAAAAGCCTTATTGACAAGTATGCGTATGACGCAAGCAAAATTATTCTTTCACAAAAGGTAAAAGATTTTACGCCCAAGAGCTTTTACAATGCGGCATACAACGCATTTGCCGCATGCGAAATGCAAAGCGATGCAAGCGTGGCAGAATGTATCAAAAAATACGGCGTATATTTTGGAACAAGCTACAACGAATATATGTCTACAACGGATGAATTCAGGGAAGTGCTCGATGAGCTGCTCAAGGAGGCAGACTACATTTCCGCTCCCGTATCCGAAGTCTACAGTAATATGTATTTGACTGCCGAGGTCAAAAGCACACTCAGCTGGAGCTATCTCAGAACAGTTGTTCTCGAAAATTTTGAACCAATATCAAAATACTACAGCATTCCCGAAAAACAAAGATACAAGGTTTTTTCGGCTATGTTTGACAAAAGACACGAGTATACATCACCTGAGGATATTCAAAATTCCTTTGATGTAAACATTCAAAAGGTATATGACGAGCTCAATTCGGAAAGCGGCAAAAACAGCGGCAAAGGCTCAGGCAGTACAGGCTCGGGCAGTTCATCCATTTCATCAGACAAAAATGTGCTCATTCCGTCTGTGATTTCACCTTCACCGGCATTTTATGATATATCGGGTCACTTTTGTCAAGACGCAGTAACAGCTCTTTTTGAAAGCAATATTGTAAGCGGTTATCCCGACAACACCTACAAGCCCAACAACTATGTTACACGCGCTGAGTTTTCTAAGCTTATTGTTTCGGCTCTGAAAACAGACGGAGCTTTAAATACAGAAGCAGCATTTGACGATGTCGGCGAAAATGACTGGTTTTCACCTTATGTATACACACTAAGCAAAAATAACATTATTACAGGCTATAACAATATGTTTTATCCTCACAATAATATTACCCGCGAAGACACTGCGCTGATTATATACAGAGTGTTGGAAAGCAGAAACGCTATAAATCGCGGAGCATACAGCTTTGAAGATTCAGCTCTCGTCAGCGACTATGCAAAAACAGCCGTTGAATCAATTGCAAATGTCGGCATAGTGCAGGGAGACGGCACAAGCTTTTATCCAAAGGCATCCCTCACCCGCGGCGAGGCAGCAATTATAATATATAACACACTTGAATATTTGAAGTAAGGGAGGGGGCAATTTGATGAAAAAAATCATATGCTTATTACTTATATTTTCAATGGTACCTGTGATTGCGGTTCATGCATCCGACAGCTCTTTAGAGCCAAACTACAATGTTGAATATATATCAGACTGTATAAATTTGATTTCCGCTGCAAAAACCGATATAACATTTAATCCCGATTATAACGAACAGATTACCCGGGCAGAATTTTTGATTGATGTTATGAAGCTTCTCAAAATTTCGCCCTCACAAAATGTGAATTATACATTCTATGATGTTGATTCGGCAAGTGAGCTTTCACAGTATATCGATGCTGCTGTTTCTCTCGGAATTATATCAAAGAGTGCTTCGTTTTATCCGGATCAGCCCATAAAATACAGCGAAGCCTTTAAAATTATGGTTGTAGCACTCGGATATGCCCTCGAGGCAGAAACCTCCGGCGGCTATCCCATTGGCTACGAATATTCGGCATCCAATTGCGGATTAACACAAGATTTAACCGCCTACACATCTGCAGATGCCGTAAGCACAGCAAACGGAATTATTATGCTGCGCAATTTTTGTGAGGTGCCGCTGCGTATTCAAACGGGATTTGGCGATACAAATTCATTTACCGTAGACAAAGACAAAAACATTCTTACCCAATATTTTTCGATGTACAAAATTTCGGGTATTATCGATGGCAACAGCCGAACCGGTCTATATGAAATCCATGAGTCGAAAAAGGGATGCATCAGCATAAATTCGGTCATCTATAAGTGCGACTGTGACTATATTCTCGGCTCGGGAGCTGAGGGATATGCAATCAAAAACGACACAATGGATGAAATAGTATATTTAAAAGAGAAAGATACCAATAAGCTTACTATTTCGCACGATGACGTTATCTCATTTAAAGAAGGCAGTCTCACATATGACAACGGAGCAAAAAACATAAGCGTTAAAATGAAAAATCCTGTTGCCTTTATCTTAAACGGCAAGGCTTACAATTCGTATACAACAAAGGATTTTATCAAAAGCTCGGGCACTCTCACTCTGATAGACAACAATGACGACAAAATTTATGAGGTTGCAAGCTGGGAAGTTCCGGAAATAATGTATATCGATAAGATTTCCAAATCCTCTCAGGCATTTTTTGATACAAACACAACAAAAAGTATTTCGCTGTCGGAAAGCGATCTGGAATATGAGTTATATTTCAACTCAAAGCCCGCAAATTTCTCGGAGGTTATTGCCGGCTCTGTTGCATTGGTTTACTACAGTGCAGACAAAACCTATTTAAAGATGGATATAAGCACCAAAAACATAACGGGAGTTCTCACAGGGTTTGACAATGCAAATCGCACAATGTATGTGGACGATACCGCATACAAATATTCCGAATACTATGCAACTCATTATCTAAAGGCAGTTTCAATGGGAAAAAGCTACACCTTTGTGCTTTCGCCATCGGGTGAAATATGTGCAAATTATGACACTGCAGACACAATGAAATACGGCTATCTGCTAAAGGTAAGCAAAACAGAAGGTCTTGCGAAGGATGTAATATTTAAGATATACACCGAAAAAGGTGAAATTGAGCAATATTATCTTGCCGATAAGGTTATCTTGGACGAAAGCGAACGCGGAAAAACGGACAAGGAAGATATTTACAGCTTCTTTGCAGATGGAAACGGAACAAGAGAACAAGTGATTCGCTATTCTATAAGCTCCGACAACAAAATAGCTGTGATTGACACAGAAAGTGCACGCACTGGCTACGTCGAAAAAGGTGCTAATCCCCGAGACAATCTTACGCGCTTTTCTTTTGAGGGAGACAGTTCAACAACAAAGAATATTACCTATAAGGGTAACAAATTGTTTATACCGAGCTTCAGACTTTCTTCATCATGCGTAATATTCAATATTATAGATGATCAAACTCTTAATGATGAGTATAGATGTTCCAACACAATCTCTTTTTCAAATGATGATAAGATTGCCGGAGAATGTCTCCGCCCGTATAACGTGTCGGATTCGGGAGCAGTTGACGTTTTGCTTTATATAAACAAAGATGCCGCCTTATCAGGAGCGTCTCTCCCCTCTGAGCCTCAAAACGGTCTTGTATCTTCATACCGTCACATTCTCGATGAGGAAGGAATAGAAATATATGAGCTTGGCGTATACACCCCTGCCGGCAAATTTGAGTACTACAAGATTACCGACAGCGAAGTAACCTCCAAATTGCCTGCGGGCAAAAACGGAGCACCGATTTCACCGGGTGACTATGTGAGATTTGCAGCAAATGCCAAAAATGAAATAACACTTATCGAAAAGGATTTTGACGTTACTTCAATGAAGCTGCTCCATTCAGACACATCGCACAATACCATTTTGAGATATTATTTTGCAAAACCCTACAGCACTGATGATTCGGCATTTTCGTTTGTTCCGATTACAAATTATGAGGGATATACCGATATGAACCACGACAGATATGTGCTGCAGCCGGCGGGAACAGTTGTTAAATTTGATCTTAAAACTCAAAGCGTTACTCCCGCAACAATGAACGATATTATCACATATACACACAGCACCGACCTTTGCAGCAATATACTGATACGCTCGAGATATGCGGTAATGACAAATATAGTAATTTATGAATAATTTCACAGATACATCGGCAAACAACAAACAACATCATGTTTGTTGTTTGCTGCAAAATATCTGTATTTATCCGAAAGGTTAAAAAGCTATGAAAAGATATGAGCACACACTTAATCTAAAAGACAAATCCGTAATCTCATTTTTTCTATATACTATGGATCAGAATGATGATTTCTATATTTGTGTAAATCCGGGCAAAATAATTTTTGTTTATCTGAGAAACGGCGGAATTTCGGTTTCGGGACTTTCGGGACTTGAAATGCTCGATGTGGGAGATCTGCTGACAATCACTCAAAATCAAACAGCCATGCTCAAATTTACAAAAAAAAGATCGGACTTTTTTTGGATTGAATGTGACAAAGCCTTGCTCAAGCGAATAGATTTGTCGTATGCGACTATAGAGAAAGCATCTGGAATATGCAGATCTGCCATGTTAGACAGAGAATTTTCTATTTTGGCGAATGAATTTTTGCAAAAAAAAGCCTCCTATCATACCGCCATTATATCACTTATATCCAATATATTTGTTACTCTTATACGCAAGACAAATCTTTCGTATACACAATCTCTGCAGATTGACACTTCAAACAAAAGCACCCCCGTAGAACAGGTAATAGATTTTATTAATTCAAATTACAATCAAAATCTTACTACCGGAGCTATAGCACAGGCTTTGAACTTCAGTTCTTCATATCTTTGTCATATTTTTAAGACTGAGACAGGCACAAACATAACATCATATCTGAATACAGTGCGATGTGTCAATGCACAAAGACTGATAAACAGTGAGGGTGTAACGGTTGCGATGGCGGCTGAGCGGGTAGGATATAACAATGTGTCATATTTTATAAAAAAGTACAAAGAAATAATAGGTCACAGCCCCGGAAAAGATACTGTTATTATGAAGGAGGAATATTAATTGTTTCCTGAATTTGAAATTGTACCGATTGTAACTATCAAAAGCTTAGTAACCGCTTTTCAAAGAAAGCTCGATAATAACTATTATTATACCGGGGAAATTCATGATTTTTGGGAATTTGTTTATGTGATGGATGGGAAAATCGGAGTTGCTGCCGATGCCAAGGTTTTTGAGCTTGAAAAGGGAGACATTATATTTCACAAGCCGAGAGAGTTTCACAAAATATGGTCACATCAAGGAAAAAAACCAACCGTTTTTATAATGGCATTTTCCGCAGAGGGAAAGTCAATGTCACTTTTTGAAAATGCAATTTTTAATCTTTCAGAAAATGAAACTCCAAAAATTAAAGTGCTGATAGATTATTTTTATTCTATTCAAGTGCAAAGCTCGCCCGGGGAGGATTTTATTAAATATTGGAATCCGACTCAAACATTTGTGCAAATAGGCACAAATCACCTAAACACATTTTTGCTCTGGCTTATGGAGAATAAAGCACCAAAGCAAATAGAAGAAACCGAAGAACACACAAGCTCCATATATCGCAAAGCAATTGCTGTTATGAATGACAATGTATACCGCAATATCTCAACTCAACAAATTGCCACAGAATGCGGTGTGAGCTTGACACAGCTTAAGAGAATTTTTTCAAAATATTCACCCTACAGTATACACAAGCACTTTTTGAACATAAAAATTTTAAAGGCTATAAATCTGCTTGAGGACGGCTTTTCGGTAAGAGAAATAAGCGATATGCTGTCATTTAAAAATCCGAACTATTTTTCTGTTGTATTTAAAAGAGAAATCGGCTATTCACCTGTTAATTACAGAAATACGATAATCTAATATTTTAACCCCATATAGCAAGAAGTCCCCCACTTCTAAAGTGAGGGACTTCTTGCTATATGGGGTTAAAAACTTGTTCCAGTTCCTGCCGCCCTGACCTTTGCCCCAAAAAAACACTTTCCTACCCAAAAGTTCGGGCGTAGAATACTGTAAAAGTCCTGTACCTTCCTCATCCAATGCTGCTATCCATTTTTTTTGATTATCTTTTTTTAATATATAAAACAAATCCCCGGCATATGGTGCAAGTTTTGCATAGGATGAATCAACACCTGCAAAATACGGAGCCTCTATCTTATCCATGGAATAATGATTATCTTCATACACACATGAAATCATCTGATCTGCATCAGTAAGAATTCTTATACCATCTTCGGGTACTGCAATATTTGACCACCAATATGTGTATGGTGTCTTATTTGATTTATTCTCAATTGTTGTACGAACATACAGTGTGTCTCCATTATCAGGAAGATAAGCATTTATACCATATACAACTTCTCTTTTTCATTCAAATTCGTACAGAGATAGTATAGGTTCATCATTATTGTTTCTACTCTCGGCAGCAAACATTGGCGAACATGTAAGAGGATTATGACCTTTTATACCCACATTCCATTCTACACCGCCGGCAAACCAAGCATTTCTAAGTGCCAGATTACCCGGTTGGATAAAACCATTTACATAAAGCAACTCTTTTTCTGCTTTTTGTCATATAAACTCCACAATCTGCCGCCAAGTCCGGGTAGGAATACCGCCTTGAGATTATCATTTTCAAGTATGGCAGCATCAACCAATGCTTTCTTTACATCCCTATTATAACTAAATTAAGATGTCTCCCGCCTCTATAGGCGGCGGGTGACATCTTAATTTAGTTATATCATATGCATCAGTTACTTCCTGATTTGTTTTTGTATGCTTGGCATATCTGTTTAACACTAACATAAACAATTACTAAAAATTACAAACCCATCACACCAATTTTTTTAAAATATATGGTGCATCACTCTTTTGATGCTTCCTTCTCCCCTTTATGCTTTATTTTATCCATAATTTCTTCAAGGTAAGCTCCCTCAAGCTTGTAGGCTTTAGCATATATTACAAATGCAATAACCGTGATTACCGAGGGAACAACTCCCATTAAAATTTTCATTCCGGCAATAGTTGCAGCAGTCTGCTCTGCATTCGCTACATAACCCACAATTGTAAGACCTACGCCTATAAGCCATCCGGCTATTGCAGATGCTGTTTTTACAAGCAATGTCTGAAATGATGCTATGATACTTTCGTTTCTTGTTCCAAGCTTTACCTCACCATAATCAATTATATCGGCAAGCATAACTGTGGTTGCGCCAAGAGTAAGACCCGAACCAAGCTTAAAGAGCACACCGCAGATTGCCGCCAAGGCTATATTAGACGGTACAAAAAAGCTTGATACCACAAGTCCTATAAGGCCTACCGCAGGGCTGAAGCTCGCAATGGCAAAAACCTGCCTTTTAGACAGTTTTTTGGATATTATAGGGAAAATAAACAGTGCTGCAATTTCAGAAAAAGATGCCGCAGTTGTAAAGATTGCATACAAGCCTTCGTTGCCGGCAACATACTTAAAGTAATAAATAGCCATACCGCCCGCAAGCTGTACAACAAGATTATACGCTAATACTATGCCTATGAAAACCTTTAGCTGATCATTTGCACCGATAACGTGAAGTGCATTTTTTAAAGTGACCTTTTCCGCTTTTTTGCCCGATGCCGCCTCAAAGGAGCTTCTGTCTCTTACGAACACAACAGTGATGACAGATGTGATTACAAATATGACTGCGATAATTACGGTAAGTGAAGCATAGCCCTTTGCAGAGTCGCCACCGCCAAGCTTGTCTACAAGCCCAATAGCAAACGCGCCCATCAAAAGCCATGCAGTGCTTGCAAAAATACGGGGAATAACCGACATTGAGTCTCTCTCCTGCTTTGTTTGAGACAAGGACGGAAGCATTGACCAATATGGTATATCCATAATTGTGTATGTCATACCCCAAAGTATATAGAGGATTGAGTAATATACATATAGCGATGTGCCCTCCATGCCTGCAGGTTTTTTGAACAAAAATATAAGAGCGACAGCGTTCAAAACAGTTCCTATTAAAATCCAAGGTCTGAATTTACCCCATCTTGTATGTGTGTTGTCAACAACAAATCCCATCATCGGATCGTTAAATGCGTCCCACACCCTTGCAACAAGAAACAAATTGCCGACAAAAAGCGGTGTCAAGCCTACAGTATCTGTAAAATAAATCATTAAAAAGTAAGAAATTATGGCATAGCAAAGGTCTTTGCCCAGTGCGCCTATACCAAAAGATAATTTGCTTGCATTAGACAGCTTCATTTTTTTGTACCTCCCATTCAATAAGCGGCAAAGCCGTGTCATTCAACGTTTTCAGTGGGAGATTGAACTCCCGCTGAAAAAATTAAATGTCATCCGCCGCCTATAGAGGCGGAGGACATCTTAATTTAGTTATATTAATTATTTCTTTTCAGCTTGATAACAGTGCTTGCATAATCACCCTCAAGCCTTAGATCAATTCCGCGGTTCATAAGATAATCTCCGCTCTTTGTGATTTCTCCTCCGTCAGTCTCAAGTGTATATATGCTCTTTTTGCAAAGTCCGCGCAGACGCACGGTTGTGCCGCGGTGTCCGACCTTGCTTTGCGGCAAAAATACAAATACCAAGCCCTCGCCGCCCTTTAAATATTCATATACAAAATAATCACTCGTGCCTGCACCGCTCAGGCGATAAAAATCCCCCTCCTGCACTATCGGTCTGATCTGCTTGTAAAACGCAATCATTTCCTTTGACAGCGCCGTATCATCCTCGGTGAATTTTAAAATATTGCAGCCTATGCCGAGACTTCCCATCATAGCACTGTGATACCTGAATTTAAGTGGTATATTTCTTTGAGATATAAAATTTGGACAGTCTGTTACCCAGGAGCGCATTGCTTTTATCGGATATACATATGAATATGAATCTTGAATAAACAGTCTGTCATATGCATCAGTGTTGTCGCTTGTCCAAAAATCATCAAAAATCCCCAAAATTCCGTAGTCAATTCTTCCGCCGCCCGAAGCACACGCTTCAAAAAGTACGTTCTTATGTTTTTTCTTCAGCTTGGCTGCTATGCTATATATTGCGTCAATATGCTTGTACCATATATCCTTTTGAGGTGATGTCTGCGAAATAGGTCTGTTTGCGTCCCACTTTATATAGTCGATATTGTATTTGCTCAACAGATCGTCAAGCATTTCATACACAAAGGTTTGAACCTCGGTTTTTGTCATATTGAGTACATACTGACCTCTGGAGGTATCACTCTCTCTTGTGTCAAAATGATATATCCAGTCGGGGTGATTTTTGTAGAGCTGCGATTTCGGATTTACCATTTCGGGCTCTACCCAAATTCCGAACAGCATACCCAAGGATTTTACTTTGTCGACAAGCTCATTTAGTCCGTTGGGGAACTTTTTGCTGTTTACATACCAATCACCCAGACCGTTGTCTATTCCGTCTCTTTCGCCAAACCAGCCGTCATCGAGCACAAACAGCTCTGCTCCTATCTCTTTTGCCTTTTGTGCCAGTTTCATCTGCTCGTCACAATTTACGGCAAATCCGGTAGCCTCCCACGAATTATACAGCACAGGCCTTAAACCCTTGCGCATTATAGTATCAAGGGCAAAATGATGAAGTCTGTGCGACATGCTCTCAAAGCCATCACAGGTATATCCGCATATGACAGGCGGCGCAGCGAAGATTTCACCGGGGGTTAATTTCAGCATAAAGTCATGAGAATTGATGCCCAGCTGCACCAGCGTTTCGCCATAAGGCGTCTGCTCTGCAATGCCGCTGAAATTTCCGCTCATGCGAAGTGCCCCAAAATACACATCTCCGCTGTTTTCCGATGCATTGCGATCCAAAATAAAATAGGGATTATGATTGTGCGTTGAAATTCCTCTGCGGTTTTCAATTATGACCTTGCCGTAGCTTAGCTTTTGCGTAAATTTTTGTTGCTCCGCTCCCCAGTGACCGTGTACATTCGTAAAATTAAGCCCCTCATGAGGAATATGAAACTGAGCGCTGTGCAGTCGTTCTATTTCAATTGTTTTGTCCGACAGATTTTCTACCTCTACGCTTCGCTCCATCAGGTCATAATCGGCATAAACCTTGTAGTGCAGCTTTATTATAAGCTCGTAGTGAATGTCTTTCAAGGTTATAATAAGCTCATCGCAGTTTTCGCCTTCCGCAATTTCATATCCGCAATATCGATACACCACCTCTCTTGTGCCGTCATAAAATGCGGCTTTTAAGCAATACTCCTTGTATCGAAGTCCACCATACACCGCAAACTCCTCTCTTGTGATTTCCGCAGGCGGGTCATTTGTGGATACCTCATCAATATGCGGCATATCAAAATCCTCGCAAGACTCAATTCGTTCTCCCCAGTACAGATGCCTAAGCAATCCTTTGTCATCAACACCAAAAGCGTAACAGGTCGATTTCATCTGCAGCAAAAAGATATTTTTATTAATATTAATTACAATGCTCATTTTTATGTCACCTCTTTTTCAATAAGCAGCAAAGCCGCGTCATTCAACGTTTTCAGTGGAAGATTGAACTCCCACTGAAAAAATTAAATGTCACCCGCCGCCTATAGAGGCGGGGACATCTTAATTTAGTTATAATTTATTTTATACTGTATTATAACATACATTTATGCAAAAAATCAACAAACATTATAATTTTTAATAGTATTTTTTGTGAATTAAATCTAAAAAATAAAAATTATAGAATAAACGTATATATGAACATAAAATTTAAGTCAAAAAAGAATTGATATGCCGCGGATAATATGATATAATTAATACATAAATCCTTGCATGGCAAGTCTTTGCGCCCTTCCGTGCAAACGCACGGACTTATGTTTTGACGGCTGCGTAAAAATGCACTTGCGAGCAAGCTTTTTTACCTCTGGTATAATAATTTTTAAAGGCAAACGAGAATAAAAAAATAACGTAGGAGTAAAAGTGATGAACAAATATTTTTGCAATAAATATAACAAAGCCGTAACCTTTAGCTATGATGACGGAGTTACACAGGACAAAAGATTAATTGAGCTGCTTGACAAATACAAATTAAAGTCAACGTTTAATATAAATTCGGAGAGGCTCGGTCAAGAAGGTGAGCTTATCAGAGAGGGTGTCAGGGTATCGCACATAAAAAACAAACCCGAAGAAATAGCAGAAATATACAAAAATCACGAGATTGCAGCTCACACACTTACACACCCGTTTCTTCCCGATTTGAGCGATGACGAAATAGTGCATCAGGTGGAGCAGGACAGGCTAAATCTTGAAAAGCTGTCCGGCAGATCGGTTGTAGGTATGGCATATCCGGGAGGCGGAATAAATTTTACAGAGCATGTAGCCGATGTTATACGAAGCCGCACTAATATCAAGTACTGCCGTACAACCGTATCTTCACACAGCTTTGACATGCAGAAGGATTTGTATGTTTTTGAGCCTACCGTATATCATCATAAAGAGTGGGACAATATGTTTGAAATGGGCAGACAATTTATTGAGATGGATACGGATAAGCCGCAGATTTTTTATGTATGGGGACATGCATATGAATTTGACATACATAATACATGGGATAGATTTGAAGAATTTTGTAAGCTCATAAGCGGTCACAGTGATATATTCTACGGAACAAATCGAGAGGTTTTTGGATTATAACTAAATTAAGATGTCCCCCGCCTCTATAGGCGGCGGGTGACATTTAATTTTTTCAGTGGGAGTTCAATCTCCCACTGAAAACGTTGAATGACGCGGCTTTGCCGCTTATTGAAAATAAACAATGAAATTTACTAAACAATAATCCATCGGATGAACCGCAGGCTTTGAAGTGAGGACAATTTGCAGCGTATGGCAGTGATATAGAAAAAATAGTATTATGTGTCGGAAAGGGTACTATGCAAAATGAAAAAAACAGTTTTTACTTTGACGATTCTTTTTTCCGTACTGTTAAATATGTGTGCGGTATCGGCAGAATCGAACGATTTACAACCGAATATAAAAACCACAATACAAAAATTCAGCAATTATTCAGCAGCCACCGTAAAGCTGACCGCAATGCCGGATCGCTGTGCTGTTATAGCAGCGCAATATCAAAAAAGCAGGTGTACAAATGTGGAGATAAGGCAATATAAAGCTGAAACAGAGGTGTTTTATATTGCCGGCAAAGCAGACAAGGTAAAGGTAATGGTATGGGAGGATACAGCCAACATAAAGCCTGTGGTGCAAGCAGAAATAATTGATATGAAGGCTGACTCCGAGCCCGATATAAAAATTGAGAAAATTGCAAATAATCTGAGAAGCGGAAAAAATCAAAATGTAACAACCTACAAAACAGAAGAAAATGAACCTCGTGCGGTAATATGGACAAAAGGAATAGATGCTCCTTTGTTATCCGAATTTGAAAAAGAGGTTGAAATTACAGATCCTAATTACTCATTTTTATATGCCGGGCAGGATAAGGGCAGCGGTTGGTATGACGTAAACAAGAGTCTGCCGCAGGAGGACGGCGCAGACCGAAATATGTGCTATGCCGCAGTGAGTGCAAACCAGCTGCATTGGTGGCTTGACCAAAGCAAAAATAATATAGATGCATATTTAAATAAGCTTGCACAAAAGGCTTTCACCGGCGAAAGCCAGGCGAAGCTTGACCAATTGAAGGAGCTCATAAACTCATATGATGGGCAGTCAAAAAGCGGTATTTATAATTTGTTCAGAAGATATTTTGAAAGCCCCGTCTATTCATACAATGCCAACCTGTTAAACGACTTTTTTATAAACGGTTATCAGGCAGACAGTGATGTATATGTTAACTCTCCTGATTTTTTCAAGTGGGATCCGAGGGGTGGATTTTTCTACGACGTGTTTAAAGAAAATCTGCTTACAAACAGGATGTATGCAGGTGATTATACAGCCTTTAAGCGTGACATTATTTATTATATGAAAGAAGGTCAATCTATAGGCATTATACATAAAACACCTGCATACAACGTTACTCATATAATAACGCTTTGGGGTGTGGAGCTTGACTGCAACAGCGAAATAACCGCACTTTTTGTCACAGATTCCGACGACTACGATCAGCCAAAAATCGGTATGAAAAGAATGCTTCTTAAGAAAAACAGCAGCGGTTATCCCACTATAACAACAAATATCAGCAGCAGTAACACAGGAGCGTTAATTTTGGAATTTGTTCCGCTGTCGTTGGGAGAAGAATATTGGTGCAAAGTATCTTGAAATAAGCATACAGGAGGCATAAAAGCTCATTTTGTATTGTATAAGCGAACATATGAACAATGATTTACCGAACAGGACAGATTCGGATTTGCCAAAGAAGATATACAAAACAGCTTGCTCAAAGTGCTTATATGATACTCTCTAACCATGCAAGCTGCTCAATACTTGACAAAACATAATCACAAAATCATGATATGGCAAAGTAAATCAAGGCGGGTGGATATTTATGATTTTTGAAAAAATTAATACTTTTGTGCGCCATACAAGTATTATCAAAGTGAATCCAACGCCGGACGCAGATGTCTTTTTGAAATCGTATGATAATTGCTTAATTTCAATAAGCGGCAAAGCCGCGTCATTATATGATATCAGGTGAATGTGCTATAGAGGTTGACGGTCAGAGCTTTGAGCTTGTCAGAGGAGATATAGTACTTTGTTTGTTGCGGTATACAGTAATCCCGGCAAGCTCGACAGTGTGTCAATTTATAATATATCTCAAGAAGACAACAACAAAATCGTAGATTTTCCTGCCGACATTGACGGTAAAACCGTTAATGCATTTTTGTGGAGCTCGGTATTAAGACCAATAGACAGCGAAGTGATTCCATAAAAAATAATCGGCCATGATATTATTGTTGCTCAAAACATTGCTGTTAAGATTTTTTCTGTCTATTAGTATTGCACTGCTCAGGAGTGTCTGAGTGCCCGATTCGCAGGATATAAAATAATTGTTTATTATAATATATTTTCAAAAATATTGCAATATCACAAATAGAACATGTTATTATCCGAAATAAACATAAAAATTTGCTCTTATTTGTTGCATTTGTTTTATATATGCATTATTAACACATGTTTTTATATTTAAATCGGATCAAACCGTGATAAGCTCGCTTAATCACGCTGCGGCGATTTTAACCGTTGTCGCAAGCGTTGACTTATAAGAATTTCATAGAAAAATTATAACTCCCAATGAAATAAAACCCGCCGTTCATACGGCGGGTAGTATATGCGACAAGGTTATATCTCATAGTTTATTTTAATCGGAGTGTGCTTTTTGGCGGCTTCTACAATAGCAGCACAAGCTGCAACCGTTTTCATACCCTCAACACCACTCATGGCAGGCATATCATTATCGGATATACATCTTACAAACTCCTTGATTTCCTGACCGATATTATGATTATTGACAGAAACGGGAATTTTGATTTCCAATACATTTGCCTCGCTGTCAAACATTTTTTCCTTGCCCTCAATGTCTTTTTTATATATTGATATTGTGGGGCTTGTGTTATCGGCAATAATAGTACCCTTTGTGCCGTAAATCACTGTTCTCATGGTATATTTTCTCTGACAGCCTGTAGAACAGAAAACCTTTCCGATCACATTGTCGGGAAACTGCATAATTGCAATTGTTGCATCTTCTACAGGCCAATCGGTCAGCACCTTTTGATTTGAATATGCATATGTTTCTATCGGATCACCTGCTATCCAACGCAAAAGGTCTACAGCATGACAGCCGCCGCCTATTATTGGATGACGTTCGGGAGTGCATCTCCAGTTACCGGGTCCGGCAATCTTGGAATAATCATGAGCATACTCACTCTCAACAAAGAAAAGCTCGCCGATTTCACCGCTGTCTACAAGCTTTTTAATTTTGACAAAAGAAGGAGTGAATCTGCAAATCTGCCCTATCATCAGAATTTTGCCTGTTTGCTCGGCTGCTTTTATCATTTCTTTTGATTCTGCAGGGTCTAATGTCATAGGCTTTTCGCACAGTACATGCTTGCCTGCTCTGAGCGCTTTTATTGTATATTCGGCATGGAGCTGGTCAGGAAGTGCAATGCTTACGCCGACAATTTCGGGATTGTCAAAAATATCCTGAGCATCTGTGGTATATGGTATATGATACATATCGGATAGCTTTTTGACACCTTCTTCGTTGGTATCGCAAAGCATGACAACTTCTACATTGTCATTGTCGAGCATGCCCACCAAATGACTCCATCCAAAGCCCGCTGAGCCTATGATTGCCAATTTTATTTTGTTCATTTTGCTTTCTCCTTGCTTATTAATCCTTCACAATCAAATAATAAATTGATTGCGACACATCGCCTGTTTTAAACTTGAACCATCCGTTTTCATAGCTCGACGGCAGAGTACCTATGTACAAGCCTTCGGCACTTATTGCCCACACACTGAGCCCTTCAACTGCGGTTTTTATCTCTATTTGAGCCTCCACAACCTCTGCAATTACGGGAGCAGAGCCAATGTCTGTCATAAGTCCGTTTTCAAATTTGCAGCCTGTATTCTGCACTCGGCCGACAGTGGTCATGAGTATGTTATCGGACTTGGTAATTTCATCATCAGTGAGAGAGCTGAGAGCTACAACCCCAAAATCGGTAATGCCCTTTATCTTGACTCCATCTAATTCTACGGTATCATTCCTGCCTATAAATCCATAGGCGCACTTTGTCATGGAGGTGTTTACAAAGCCTATGTTTTTTTCTCTGTTAATATACAGCTCGCCCGTATCGGACAAGACTTCTTTATTGTCGGCATATTTGGGTATGTCGGTATTTTGATTTTTAAAATCAGACACCACCCGACAATGCTCAATATTGGCATATGCCTTATCCCAGTCAAAATCTCTCTTTGATTTTGGACTCAATGCAAGAGTTGTGTTTGCCATCGAAACGTCACCCCTGCGTGTTATGAGAGCGGCATGGTAGAAAAGTCCGAATTTTGCCGGGTCATTCCAAGTGGAAAATACCCCCTCACGATATGGGATATTACCTACCTTTGCAGATGACAGCTCCTTGCCGAGAATATTCATTCTGCCAATACCGTTTGTATAGGCATAGGTATGTATTGCAAAGCCCGACCAGCCCTGGAGCATGCCTACAGATGCCGCATAAAGCACCGATTCCGCTCTGTATTCGTTGGGCCAAGGCATATCCCATTCGGATATATAGCAGGGCATTCCGACGGGAATTGCCAACGCTGCAGATGCAAGAAAGCTTTCTTTTCTTTGTGTGACAGATTCAGTAATACAACGGTGCTCAAATTCTGACCATTTCCATGTGTAATGATATGAATGGCCGTCTATATAGTCGGTAGTCTCCTGAGTTTTTGCTAAAGCCGGGCTCACATTCCAATTGGTACCCGCAATAGGTATTTTGACACCCGAAGCACGCATGCAGTCATACATTTCTTTGTAATACTTTTCGGTAAGATATATTCTGAAATCCAAAACCGTATCATTGCCAAGGTCATTGATATCAAAATCGGCCGCTGTCCTGCCCATGCTGTTAGATTTGAGCCAAGCGTCAAAAAGCTCTTTAAACTCCGTTTTATACGGTTCTATCATATCATCTGTCGGATTGCCGCCCAAGAGATCGCTTTCGTTAGTAATTTCTGCCATTACAAAAACAGGGTCGTCGCAATAGCGAAGTTGGGTATATGGATTTTTGTGTTCCCAAAGCTTGTGGCACAAGTCCTTTTGCAAATCAATGAGCTTTCGTGAAAAATTGCCGTAGGGCTTGGCAGCATCCTCCAAAAGATGAGCATTCTCCACTCCATCACCCGATTTGAATTTGCGATAGGTAAACATATCCATATAACAATATATACCCCGGCTTTTGAGTGCAGAAATAAGATAATCCAGCCTATCCATGCTCTCGGCGTCGAAGCTCAGAGTATTGGCAACTCTTTTGCCCTTTGCAAATGAAAAAATATTCGGAGTATTCCACTGTGCATCAAGCTGATGAAAGCGCACAAGATTTATGCCGATTTTGGCAAGACGGGAGGCAAGAATATCAGCATAGCTATGCTCGGGGAAATTTGCACCCCCATTAAGATTGGTACCCCAAAAACGCGCTTCGGTTCCGTCTTCAAAAACAAATTTATCGCCCTTGGTCTTTAAAAAGCCGTGCTTGCCCGCAGGCTTTTCGCCCTTGAATATAAACGAAATATCTATAGGAACATCATCATAGTAAAATGGGTATGGTATGTATTTTGACATGTATAAAATTCCTTTCGTCAGTTCATGTTAATTATAGCAATACAAAAGCGTTTTATCTATTGAATAAATAAAAATAATCAATGAAAAGAAAGCCTTAAAAATATTAGTCTGTATTAATTAACCTATACAGTCGTTTAAGCTCCTCAACGCTTTTTTCAACGAGCTCGCCGCCGCCCTCAAACGATACTTCGTTGCAAAACATTGTGGCACTGTAGCCCTTGCCCTCAACGCCTCTTTGTGTCGGCAAATAGGTTCCTCCTATGTCGCCGTCCTGACCGCAAAGCTGTACTATAAAGGTTTGAGTAAAAGGACTTCTTGCCTGTATTCTATGCTGATAATCCATATAGAGCTCAAACATATTGGTGACAAAGGCCACATCGTCTATGGCAACGGTATGCAGTGTCATGGGCAGCTTTGGCTCGGTCTTCATTTCTTCATACCTTTTCATCACACCGGATGAACGTGCACGGCGACTTATCAGACGCGAATTTTCTTTAAAATCCGCGTATTTATCACCCGTTGACTGAAACGGAATTTTGGCAAGCTCCTCGCTCTGTTCCTTGGCATGGTTATACAATTCTTCGGTGAGCTCCCTTTTGGTGAGCTCAATATTTTTTATGCTATGGCATATTTTCGCTTCGTGCTTTATATCTGATTTGGCCCAAGACAGAACCTCTGTGAAAGCGTCGCTTATTCTTTCGGCAATATCAAGTCTGGTATACTTTTCGTGTACTTTATTAATCCTCGAATCAATCTCGGTATTGGCATATTTAAGAGCATAACGCCTTTTTTGAGCCTTTTCGTAATGAAGAAGTCGAGGTGACAGGTCTCCGGCGGCAGCGCACTGAGATATAATGCCTATGTCACCGTATTTCTTTTTCAGCATAGCTCTGACATCATGCCAAAAATCCGCAGTGACGTAATATTCTCTCTCGGAATTTTGCGACGGGCAGGGTACATTTATTATTGCTCCCGTGAGCTTATCGGAGCTGTCAAATGTATACATGATATTTATTATACTGTCTGTTCCCGCTTCATAGCCCGAAAACATATCATCTGAGGTGTCGCCGTACATGGCAACATGACCATCTACAAACAGCGAGCTGTTGTTGTCGGCGCCGGGTCTTTTTGACAAATCATCGAGATACATCACTCTCCGGCTATGTGCAACAGAGGCATAACCATAGCCATAGGCTATACCTGCAGGTGCTCTGGTGCTGTATGCTTCACATATTGCCTCAGATGCCATATCACTCAAAAATTCTCTGTATTCGTCAGATGAGGCTATCTCTATTCCATCGTGCGGAGGATAGGTTACTTTTTTCTCATAATAATATTGGGGCATACAATGGGTATGAGTGGCATTGAATATCAGTTTATCTACAGGAATATCGGGGTTTACTTTTTTGACTTTGTCTTTTACTGTGTCAACGAGTCGGTCTCTTACGGCAATCAAATCTCCTGACATAAATATCACAGTATCACAGTCATTTTCGATATAACATACATTAACCGTGATTGGGTCAAGTATTCCCTTGGATATTCTCATATGAAACTGCCCCGGCAGATTGAGCGGTTTGTCTGTAGATATATCCCGCGTTGCCCAGCCTATTCTAAGCTTATTCATTTATATCACTTCTTTCATAATTAATAGCGTCATAAACAGGCACAAGGCCTGTGCCTTTCCAGAGAAAGACCTTAAATTTATTACCGTTTATCGGGTAGCGGCTTATGTCTGTGTCACAATGGGGAGAAAATACTCTGGTTTTGATTTGTACGGATGTGACTTTATTTCTCTCATCATTATATGTGACAAAATACTGTTTTGCATTATCTCTCTGAGCAGCAAAATACAAAAGCTTGATAACGACCTCTGAATCCCGAGCAGAAATACTATGCTTATATATTCCCACAGATGCCTCTCCCACAATTTTTATATAGGCGGATGCATGTATTCCCTTTTCGGCATTATAAAGGACAATGCATACCTCATCACCGGGGTTGAAACTGCTGCCAAAGCTTATGGAATTTTCTGAAATCTCCTTAGGAGAAATGCCGGCATACTCACCGTTTACATATACCTTAACATCTGATGGCTCAAGACCCTGCACTGATTTGTTGAGAGCAAGGACAATATCTTCACCGCCCGAAGCTGCCGTCTTGCAATACTCAGAAAAGCACAGGGGTTCGGGAGTGATTTTTAGTGACAAATCGTCAAAATACATGGTACTGTAGTCAGCATCTACAGCAAAGGCCTCAGGTAGGTAATTCAGGCTGTCATTGGTAGAAATATCGGTGTATTTTATCAAATCATCCACATTTACATTCCACAACATTTTATCAACATCATATTCGAGCTTAAAATTATGCCAGCTATTTTCGTTAAATGCAGTGCTGTGTGCAATGCTGCCTGTATAAAGTCTGCGGTAATATACGAGATTTCCCAAGGTATTGCTGTTTATACAAGGGAGTCCGTTTATGCCGAAAACATTATTGCCGGTGGGGCTGCTTGAAAGATAAGCGTTAAATTCAATGCTTATCCTGCCGTTTTTGGGAGGCCAGTCATACTCGCTGTCCTTTAAAACGATACGGGCAATTTTGTCGACGGGTGAAATTCCGCCGATAGCCTCGATTTTGAGAGCATAGGCTCCGTTTTTTCCCTCCGCTCTTTCACCCCTATCATTGGCAAAGCTGCTCGACTGCGGCAATTTGCCGTCTGCACCGAGATTTTCAAAATCTTCTGTCCAGTGCTTTTCACCGTAAGTGAAGCTAATCTCATGTGAATGAGCTTCTATACTGCCATCGGGGTATAGGGCTTCTATTCTGATGCTATGGCTGCCTACACCGTACTGTGATATATTGACATCAAGACTGTACAGATTGCCGTCGCTGTTCATAGCGCCGAGACTCATTCCGTCAACAAAAAGATTTACCGCTTTGGCATTTTGGGCTTTTGCCGTTACGGTTATGCTTTCCGAAACGGTGGAGCTCACCTCGGACGGGTAAATAATTTCGGGCATATTATTTTCGCTGATTCTAAGCCTGAAATTGTCAAGGTATACAGCATCATCGGAATTGAAGGTAAAAGACAAATTCTCCGTACTTGCCTTGCTGTCGGGATGATACACAATATTTTCAAATGCAGCTTTGCCGTCTATATACTGACTCCACAAGCCGCGGTCAATATCATAAGTATAACGAATGTTATGCCATTGCTCATCAAGAGGGTATCTGTTGCCAAGCTCATCTTTTGCATCACCGAACGAAACTATATCAGAAAAGCCCGAAAACCATGTTTTAAACCCCTCAAGCCTTATACTTGCCGTATGTGTGAAGCACGCATCAAAGGCGATTTCCGCTATACCGCCGTCGGGCATGGAATACAAATCACCGTCGAGAGAAAAATCGTCATAGCTATTGCCATTATTTTGAAAACAGATACAATAATTACCCTGAGATACCGGATGCCTGCTGACAGCCTCTTTGCTCCAGTTAAAATAATCATTATTGTCATAGCCGTCTGCCCCAACCAAATTAAAGTCTGCAAACAATTCATCGCCGGATGTGAGCTTGTGCCTCAAAAGCTTATTATCCCATTCGCTCATGGGGATATAGCTGTAAGACGAATATTTTGTGCCGTCTTGAGGTATGAATTTTGCGGCAATTGTTAACCTGCCCGACGCACAGGCGCGCAGTCTCAATATCTTCATTGAATCAGCAGAGGCAATTTGTGTATTTGTTAAGGGGCTTGCATCTGCCGCCTCAATGGTAAAATCAGATATATCACTGTAAAACTCAACCTTTAGCTCCTTACCGCTTTGAGTTAAAACAGCAGTTTTATTAACATTATCAATACTTATGCTGTCGGCATAGGTATGCAGCTGCCAATATAGCTCACTGTCTGCTTCGCTGAGGCTTATTTCGTCCTGAACGACAAGGGTACGGCGTCTGTCTCCATAAAGCAGACCCCTTTTATATGCCAAGGCGTGACATGAATATACATCACCAAGGTCAAATATGGCGGCTGCACCGTTTGGGTTGTTTATAAATTTTTCAAGCACAGCAACCGCACCGAGAGTTTGTCCTGCATCATTTTCGCTCGGATTGATAACAAGGCTGTTGTGCGCCTCTGTTCTTGTGCCGAATTGCAAAACTACATTGTCTGTGCTTTGTCCGTCTGAAACAGAGCGTGCATCATGACCCGAATCGACAAACCAGCGTATTCCCATAGCATCATAGATAAATGAGCCCTTGTCATAATGAGACAGCAGGGTCGTATTTTTGCCAAGCTTTGCAGCGGCATATGTGCCATCAATGTCAGAAAAGCTTTCGCGCATGGTGAGAACCGACTGACCCTTGAAATATTTGTCTCTGCCTAAAGCTTCTGCACAGTCACCGGTCGGCTTATACCACAAAAGATATCGCGGATTGGTCTTAACAGACAGGACTTTTCGATATTTCTCTATGGCCGACATCATGGCATTGTCGTTATACAAATCAGCTATCATATACATTTCCATGGGAAATACATTTTTAGTATAATCAGAGGTCTTGCTGTAGTTATAGCATCCCTCGGCTGTTTGTATCTGCAAGCCGAAATACACAACGTCGCTGTATCCGGGAGATGCTAAAAATCCAAAGTCATCTCCAAAGGTATTTTGCATAGCCTTAACGCTCCAAGCAGTATGCTCCGCATAGTATTCCCAATATCCTATACCGTCGGCTATACCTCCGTCGGGTGAAAGGTGACCGAATGCATATTCAAGACCCTTCATTGCATTTGCGGCAACACATGCGCACACATAATTGAACTCACTGTCGCTGTCATCACCCATAAATGCAAGAGCGATATACAAAGCAGATGCACTGCATACCGCGCCCCAATTACTGCCTGTAAGATTGTATCCGAGTGCAGGGGTCGGACCTTTGCCAAGATACATTTCATACACGGGTTGAAGATAGAGAGAGCCCACTCTATCTCTGAAGCTTTGTCTCTGCAAATCCGTCATTTCGGCATAAAAGGTATCATATGCAAGTGCTGCACCGACACCGAGCATACCCGAATCGAGAAAATGACCGTTTATATTCCAATCCTGCCATGTTGTACATTGTTCGAGCTCAGCTATAGCGCGGTCGGAATATTCTCCTTTTTTATCTGTATCACTGCTTATCATATATGCTGTTGAAAGAGTAATGAATCTGTCTCTGACTTTTATACAGGCATTAAACATATTTCCGAGCCCGGGTGTTATCCAATATCCCTGCACTGCTTCATTTAATATGGCATCGGCCTCGGCAAAGGCTGTTTGTGCTGCCGAAACAAGAGAGCTGTCTGATGATATCTTATTTTGGAGGCTATATATATCTTCTTCTTTTGCAAACAGCCTGGGGTGAGCATTAACAGCCGATTTTGCCAAATGCTCCGCAGATGCACGGTCATACAGCATATAGCGATATATTATGTCGCTGCGTTCAAGGTTGTCACCGGTTATCTCGGAATTTACAAGCTTTTTGTTTGTATCGGAAAAAAGTGCATATCCGCGGCTATCCTCATAAATATAGGCTGACAGTGAAAATAACCTTGCAAGGGCTGCCGCAGGGTAATAATATATATTGCCGATTTTCTGCGGCGGTGCGGGCAAGCCGCTTGCAGCTTTGCTGACAGATCCGACCTTTATATTCGTACCGTCAAAGCTGATTTCACCGCAATCAAAAATACAGCTCATAAGCTCACCGCTTGCCATAAGCACACAATCTTCCGACATATATGGCTTGCCATAGCTTTTGCAGCCCGAAAGACGAGCTCCGGATTTAAAATAATAATCGGAGAAGGCTGTTATTATCTTATCCGAACCAAGCTCATTTGCAAGCCACACATTGTTATCCATTATTGACATCGCTTCGCTGTCATTCATAGCAGGCATAGCCGTAGAAAAGCTTTTGAATTTGGTGCCGCCATAGAGTTTTACTTCGTCTATCCACATTTCATTGCTGTCCGGTGTTGAAGTTCCGAACAGCTGCATACCTATCTGCGACGGATAAACAAAATTATTAATGACATAATCATCTTTTACAAGCCTTTCGTTTACATATAAATCAACGGTGTTTTGTATTGAATTTACCGCTAATTTTATGTGATTCCAAGAGCTGTATGGCAAAGCTACGTTAAGCTTTTCGCTGCCGAGAGTTAGCCTTTTGTCATAGCCGAGTCTCAGTATAACGGAGCTTTTGTTGGCATCATTGATAAACGTTGCCAAAGAGGCTCCGCCGCTGCCGAGTATATTGGGATATATTTTAAATTCAAATATAAAATTTGGCTCGCTTTCCTGCTTCATATCCACATGAAAATTGCCATATGTATCATTTGTGGTATTGGTTTTTTTAAAATGTATACGCTTGATGCTCTCATCAGGCATGGGTTCAACCGTTAGTGATGCTCCTTCCTTCCACTGCGGCGAAAAAGAGCCAAGGCCCATGTTATGCAGGGTATTTATATACAATACAGCATCATTTGCCGCTGATGAAAGAACAACCGGTACAGCCCCAAAAATTATGCTTAGTACAATAATATATGAGGTGATTTTTTTTAGCATAATAAATGCTCCTTATTTACACAGGCTCAGTGTGTAAGCACATTGAGCCTTGTATAAGCTATTTTGCCGGCAATGTTACCGGAACCAATGCTGCATCCTCCCATATAAAGGCTTTTGCATAGCAGCCCTCGGGGAGCTCTATATCCATGCTTACAAAATTATTCTCGGGAGCAAGAACCAGAGTTCTTGTCTCTATTCCCCTAAGCTTTTTTGTACTATCATATACGGCAATGTACTGCTTAAAGCTTACCCTGTCACGGATACTATAGAAAAGATTGGCAACAGCTTTGTCTGCACCGTTTGCAATGCTGTAGTCTTCTATAAGTATTCCGTCAGCACTGTCTATCTTAACATAAGCGGATGTATTCACAAATATTGCATCGTTCTTTACCGCTACTCTTATTTCATCGCCTGCCTTAAAGGTGTTTGGAACAGATATTGCTGCCCCGCTGATTGACACAGTGGCAGAAGATGGTGTTCCGTTTACATAAACCTTTACATCGCCGGTTTCAAGACCGTCCGCCGCCTCACTTAACGTAAATGTGAGATTGTCTGTGCCCTGTACAGCATTTGAAGGAGCAGACAGAGATATAGAAGAAGGGGTATAGCTTACAGAGATGTTATCAAACCATACGGCATGATTATCAACATCTATACCAAAGCTCTCCGTAATTGCCTTGGTCATATCAGCCTCCAGAGGAGTTGTAAGGTCAAAATATTGAGCTCCTGTATCGGCATTTACAATACTCATTGTCCATTCCTGTCTGTCTATACTATAGTTCATATCAAAAGTATACCACGTGTTTTCATCAAGCGCAAAAGCATTGCCTTTTGAATCTGTGTGCTTTGCACCATTGTAATATAACGTACGATAGTAAATCATATTATTGCTGGCAGTGTTGTTCCAATTGGGAAGACCGCATATACCAAAAGCATGGGCATTATGTGCGGATGTCATAAGATGTGTGTATGCATCAAATTTAATAGATACATCACCATTTGTCGGAGGCCAGCTGATGCCTGCCTTTTCGGTATTAAGAAGTATGCTGGCGGTGGTGTCCTCTGCACTGTATGAACCATACTGAGTGAGGCTCAATGCATAGCCGCCGTTTCTGTCTTCTTTTCTTTTGCCAATGTCTGTTATAAAATAACTGTCTGATGATAATATATTGTCCTCTCCAAGATTTGTATCAAAATCCTCCGACCATGTTAAGCTGCCGGCCAGACAATTTATCTCCTGCTGTGCAATATGCTTGGAACCGTTGGGATACAGAGCCACAGCCTTGATGCTGTGAGTGCCTGTGCCGTAATCGGCAAAATTAACGGATTTGGTAAACAATGCAGAGGAGGCTGTCATCTCGCCTTCGTTCATGCCGTCTATATAGAGATTAACAGAGCTTGCACCTTCAGCCGAAACAGTTACATCAACATTCTCGGCTTTAATGCTTGCGCCTCTTGCAGGAGAAATAATTTTTGCACTTTCGTTTGACAAAACTTCAACCCTGCAATTATCAACGGCAAAGCCTGAATCTAAATCATTGCAATTAAAGGTGAAGCCGAGAGTACCTGTAGATGCCGTGCTTGCAGTGTTTGCGGGCACATTATCTGCCAGCACCGTATTGTTGACAACAACTGTCCAGAGGTTGTTGTCTATATCATATGTATATTCAAGCGGTATCCATGTGTTTTCGGGTATGGAATATCCGTAGGAGCCCTTTTTTTCAACACTGTTGTGCCATCTGTAAGTAATAATATTCGGATTGCCGCCAAACCATGTTTTGTAGCCTCTGAAATTTAAATTCGGAGCACCAAAGAAATATCCGTCAAAGCTAAATTTAATTATTCCGCTGTCCGGCAGAATATATTTTGAGTTATCCAATTCAAATGCAGCGTACCAATAGCTTGCCGCATTGGTTATTTTATACTGTATGGCCCAATCATTTTCGGCATCGGTCGAGCCCTGCACACGGGCAAGCGCTGCACCGTTACCTGTCCATGCAAAATCGTCATTATTATCTGCACCGGTATCGTCAACGCTGTTAAAATCAACTAACACAACATCACCCGGGCAGAGCTTGCGCGGAGTTTCGGCAAAAGCCTCCATACTTATCATGCCAAGCATCATAAGCACAGTCATAATCATAGATAAGATTCTTGTGTTTTTTTTCATAAATTACACACCTTTCATTATTTAAGTTTTAGTGCAATACCAAGAAGCTGTCAATTGCCGTATCATCGGCAAAATTTTTACAATTCATAAGTATAAGCTCTATCTCTCCCTCAGGCGGAAGAGCGGGAACAGACTCAAGCTTCATCACAAAATCTGTGCCTGTTCCGGCTACCGCAGTAATCTCAGACGCGGTCATGGCTATGAGCTTGTTGTCACATCTCAGTGCAAGCACATAGGTTGCATCTATTTCACTTTTAACGGCAGTAGCTGTAACACTAACGGATATATCACCTCCTCCTCTTAGTTGTTCTGCAGCTATGACCTTTTTTGAATCTATGCTTATATCGGCCGTTGTATCAAGGATTGCAGCAGTTGTCTCAAAGCGCTGTATCCACTCTCTGCCAAGGGCAACACCATCGGAAAGCTGAAGCTTCGGCCCGAGAACAAACTCATAGCTTTCGGAACCGGAAAGGGCTTTGTCGGGCACAAAGCTTATTATCTTTCCGGAAGAATCTGCCGAGGCTGTTCCGCTTAGTTTGTTGCCGTAGGAATCCCTCAAAAACACATTGCCATTATTTATGCTCTCTGTCTTAAAAGCCTGATTAAGATGAAAAATTACTGCCTCCGAATCGCACGGGATAACTTCGCCTACCGAATCACTCTGTGCACCGTCTTTTACATAGCTGAGCTTATCACTGTCTCCATACCTAAGCTCCTGAGAGTAGCTGAGATTATCTATAGCAAAGCCGGGAGTATTTGTATGATTTTCACTTCTTGTTCTGGTCAGAGTAAATCCCAATATTGAAGATGACATACCGTAGTCACCGTTATCAATTTCATCACTGTCTATTATTATCTTGTCATCTTCTTTGAGGAGGAAGGTGCCGTTTTCATAATCGATAACCATGGTGATATGTACCCAATCTGTCGGAGCGGGGATGTCTGTGCCATAATAATATCCTCCTTTTACTATGTAATGATCCCATGTATTGGCAGGATTGGCACTTGCGTTACCGTAGGGGTACCATAAAACATAGTCCTCAACGCTTACAGAATCATATCTGTCATTGAGCTTCAAATCAAATTCGAGGGTAAACACTCCGCTTCCAAATGCCTTTTGGGGAGTAAATCTGACCCAAGGATTGCTTGTTTCTGTGCCGGTGGATATAAGGGCGAGAGCTTTGTCTCCCGTGCCGCCGGGTCCTTCGACAACCTGATATGTGTCGTCTTTGCCGTTTCCTCGCTGTATACCGTATGCACCAAAGCCGCTTTCACCGGAAGTGAGAGTGGTAAAATCCCAAGATTTGCTTTGTGCCTGATATGATTTAAGATATTGAAACTCGCTTGACGCGGTATAGACCGATTTACCCTCGATATAGCTTACCTCAATCCTGTGCTTGCCATAGCTTAAGTATTCGGGCAATGCTTGCGTATGCTCGCAGGTTTTAGCCAAAGGCTTGCCGTCAAGAACGAAGCTGAGCTCTGCCCCATCAGGGGCGGTGACTCTTATTTCATCTGCTATATATATCTTTGAACCGTCTTGAGGATAGCTGATTTCAGGTTCTGAGGCAAAAGCCTGACATATGCTTAGCATAAGCAAAACAAATGATGATAAAATTATAAGCTTAAAATATTTTTTCATTGCTATCCTCCTTATTTATATGTGCAGGCTCTGAATTCTGTTATACTGTTCCACGAATTGGCACTGTTGCCTGTACCGATGTATCGGATATATCTTGCAGAAATACCGTCTATGGGCAGATAATCCCATTCGTTGGTCTCATTACTTGATTGTCCGTCATAGATAACAGTATAATGTATATTATCATCACTAATCATTATCTGATAAAAATATGTTCTGTCGGTACCATACATATAGCTCATTGCAAAGCCGCTCAAATCTTTCTTTTCGCCCAAATCGAGCTCTATCCAGCAGCCGCTTGTGCTGCATGCCCATCTGGTATCAAAGTTGTTATCATAAAGATGCTCGGGCGGATTTTCGCTCTGTTGTATTTCAGACACAGTATATTTGCCTCCCTCAATGGTCTGTACATTATCGGGTATACCGGGGGTAGCTGTGCTGCTGTGAAGATTGTTTGTTATGATGTGTACTGCTTTGAAGTTAACCTTGTATTCTATGGTCACACCATCCTTTTTGAGTGTTATAACTCCTGTACTGTCAAGCGAGGTTGGCTGAGTTATGCTTATGCTTCCGTCATTTGTGCTTGCGCTGAGTACGGGTATGCTGCTGCCATAGGGGATTTCGACATCATAGTCCTTAACGCCGGGTGCAAAGCCTGTCATAGGCTCACCGTCTATCATAAGAGCATTCAGTTCGGGCTTTTTACTGCATTCTCCATCGGGGACAGTCCATTCCTTCATCGGAACAAATTGATACGAAGGGTAGCTTCCTCCGTTTTGCGGAAGAAACTTGGCCGCAATATTAACCTTGCCCTCAGCTTTTGCTCTTATCCTGAGAACTCTGGTATCCTTACGGCTGATCGGACTTTCATCCAGACCTATGGGAGTGGAGTTCACCGCTTCGAGCTCATAATCGGGTACGCTGCAATAAAATTCTACCTTAAGCTGTTTGCCGTTTTGGGTCAGAACTGCGCTCTTTTTATCAGACGAAATGCTTATATCATCTGCCTTTGTATTTAAGAGCCAATACAGCTCTTTACTGCCGGGGGTTAATGTAAGCTCATCCTGAACTATAAGGGTGTTTCTGTCATCACCGTAGAGGAAGCCGCGTTTGTATTCGCTGACATTGGTTTTGTATACAGGCTGTAAATCAAATACGGCAACCGCACCCCTGGGCTTAGTCTCCAATGAAATGAGAGAAGCTATCTCATTCATCTCCTGCCCCGGATCAGACAGCGACGGATTAATAAGTAGCAAATTATGCGATTCGGCACGAACACCCATCCATTCAAGGGGCTTATCATTTGAAACATTTTCGATGACCGAACGGCTGTCATGACCTGCATCAACAAACCATCTTTCACCCATTGCTTCATATATAAATGAGCCTTTATCACGGTGGGATATGGTTGCCTGCATAGTGTTCTGACCGGCTTTGACACCTACAAAGCTGCCCATGGAGTCATCATTGGATTCGCGCATTATGAGCAGATCCTGACCTATAAAATACTTGTCAAGCGGAACACCGGCAGTTTTATCCTCGGCTTGCGGCTCATACCAAAGAATATATCTGCAATTGGTTTTGATGCCCAAAGCCTTTCTGTAATTGTTGAGTACGGGCATAAGCTCCTTTTCACCATATAAATCTGCTATCAAAAAGCTCTCTGCCGGGAATACAAAAGCGTAATCATTTGTGGTTTTGGAATAATTGTAGCTTCCGCCGCCGGGAGTCTGTACCATAAGTCCGAAATACGGCACTTGGTTATACCCTTGAGATGACTTAAATCCATAATCCTTGCCCGTCATATTGGTGAGCGCTTTCAGCGACCAGGCTGTATGCTCCACAAAGTATTCCCAGTATCCTATGCCATCGAGGACTGCTCCGTCGGGAGCCATGAGACCAAAGGCATATTCAAGGGTACGCATTGCATTAACCGCAAGGAATTTACATTTTTGGCTAAATTCGCAGTCGGGGTCTTCTTCGTCCATAAAACAAAGTCCGGTATAAAGCATTGATGTACCGCAAACAGCGCCCCAGTTATCTCCGGTTAGTCTAAAATCCATGGAAAGTATTGCAGATGAGCCGGTATATACTCCCACTGCATAGTTTATATATTGCTTTTCGACCTGCCTGCGTATGTATTCTCTCTGCTCGGGAGTAAAATAATCATAAAACACATCATATGCTACGGTAACACCTGTCAGGAGCTTTCCTGAATCAAGAAAATGTCTTTCCAAATTCCAGTCCTTCCATTCAAGCACACATTGAAGCTCTTCCCAGGCTCTGTCGGCATATTTTTTGTCATCCGTAATAAGATAGCAGGTTGCCAAATTCATAAGTCTGTTTCTGACATTCAGGCAAGCGGAGAATAATCTAAGACCGTCTTCAATGAAATACGGCTGAGGTTTGGCACCGATGAGTCTGTCTGTTGATGCAATAAGATCTAACGCTGCGTCCCTAAGCTCGGGATCAGAGCTGACCTTGGCTCTGAGTGCAGGTATTTCATCTTTTTTGATAAATATGCGAGGATGCTGCTTGTAGCTATGATTTTTGACATCATTATAAAGCATTTCCTCGTTTGGCCTCTCAAACTGCATATATCTGTATATATCGTCAATCGCCTCTATATTATCATTGGTTGACAAAGAGTTTGAATATGCCCTATTCTCATTTGACAATAATACAAAATTGCGGTTATCAGTATAAACATATTCCTTGAGGCCCTGCTTTGCAAGCTCAGCTATCGGGTAATACCATACATCTGATTTCTTCACGGGAGCCTTTTTCAAATTTTTGATAGGAACCTTTAAATCTCCTGCCGTAACAGTTGCTCCGTCACAGCTAAAGTTCAATCCCAAGGTTTGGTCAAGAATATTTTCGGGTACCATCACTTCGCCACTATCGGCTGTAAAAGGCTTTGTACCGTATGCAGAATAATTTATCTTGCCGCCGTTTGCAAAAAGATAATCACTGTCTGCGGTATAGATTATATCTTTGCCAAGTGCCTTTATGGTCTCCTCATTGCTGACAACTATCGAAGACAGCTCTCCCGGATTTGAAACTGCAGGCGCATCTGCCGATGCATCCTCTTCAAATTCTATGAGCTTTTTTCCTTCATACAGGCGGATTTTATCAATCCAAAACTCATTATCACCTACGGTTGATACGCTTTCTGCATTTATTCTGACCTTATATGGCTGTTTTGCACCTGCATGGATAGGCAGGTTTTCGCCTACAAGCTCGCGGTTATAGTATACAGTACCTTTATTCTCGGCAATGTTATATATAGCCTGCACAGAGAACCATTCACCAAAGGGCACTTCACAAATTGCTGTGTTTCCGAAATAAAGCATACCCTTGCTGTCTACATAAAACAAGAAAGAATGAGCATTTGCACTGTTGGTGATATATCCAAGATGTGCCGTACCCGTTTCAAGAGACTCAATGTAACAGCTGGCTTCATATACAAAGCTGTCGAGCTCAGGAGGATTGATTACAAAATCTGCAAAGCAGTCTGAAGTAGAGCCCTGAGTCACATGAATAGCTTTTCTGCCATCGTCCATTGCGCCGACACCTATAATTGAATTATCCTTTGATGTCGGTGACATAGCAGAAAGCCCGGTTGCACCGTTTGTGCGTATATATATTACAGGTTCATATTCAACCTCGGCTGTGGGAGTAAATTCTCTGACCTCTGTCGATATTTCTTTTTTTGGAAAAGCATTGTCATTAAGCACGGTATCTCCCGTCCATACACGGAGATTATCAAGATATACCTCCGAGGATGAATATTCATCTGCCGGCTTAAAGCTAAAGGAGCATGACTTAGGCTTTGAAGGCTTAGACGCAATACGCCAATCGGCAATTTTCATTTTACCGTCTATATACACATCCATGGTACCCTTTGTGAAATTAACCATAGCGGTGATTCTCATCCACTTACCGCTTGAATATCCCGCAAGATAGTAGCCATCCCTTGTGGTAAGTGAGCGGTTTTGGTTAAAATTGAAGAGCTCATTACCCATGGTAAGTGCTGTGCCGACTACCGGGTCTCCGTCAATTTTTATATCAAAAGAAAAGCCCATTTTACTGTCTTGATTGGCTATGGGAAAGCTAATATCCGACTTCTTGCCCCATATTTTGGCATAGGCCGCCTTGTTGATGCCGGATACATCAACAATCCTTGCATCTATTCCCTCAAGGGTTGCTCCGCTTATTTTGGTTTCATTGGAGGCATAGTTATCAAAAACTTCATTTAACACTATTTTGAAGCTGGCTCCTGTCTTTGCCATAGAGGGCAAAGCGGTAAAAAGCTGCAGTGCAGCCAAACAAATGGTTATTATTTTTTTTATCACAGTGCTCACCTCCTTTAGTTAATATAAATAAATACTGTATTTACCTTATAGTAGCTTGCTCTGCATACAACATACGATGCGTTTTCTTCGCCGACATCAAGAGATGTCATTATATCATTTTTGGTTCCAAGCCGCGCCTGATTGGTTGTTCTGTCATATATCACATACCTAACCGCGCCGAGAGGCATATTAATGATATTATCTATAGCCTTAAGCGAGTCGGAAGGAGCATTGTCATATTTTATAACAAGATTGCTTTCGGTTTTGGCAAGAACCTTGCCGGAGAAATATGTTAAAGTTGAATACGATGCCGTGCCTATACCATAGGAGGCATACGGTATTATAACATTTCCGCCCGTACCGTTGTTATTTTGTGGAATGTAGGAAGCATCGAGCGATATACTGGTAGCTTCACCGAGATTATTAAGAGTGAACCTGACTATATCGCCTTTTTTGGGAATTCTTGTCTTAAGGATTTCCAAAGAATTGGGTGCAATAAGGTATTTAACATATTTTCTGCCGTCATATACCTTTATCGCTACAGTCTCACTACCGTCAATGCTGACAGCATCGCTGACATCGTATACAATATATGAGCTCTCGCTGTTGGACGGACTTACATATGTGCCCGCAGAAATCACTTTGTATACAACAGCAGCACCGGGAATATATTCCTCACTCATATCATATGCATCAACATAGTATTCCAAATCATTGGACAAATCTCCTTTTCCTGTTACATAAAACATATCGTCTTCATATATAGCAGGGGTGTCGGGATTGGTTGCAAGCATTTGGGGAACACAAAACATCAGTGTTGAGCTAAACGGAATATACGGTATGATACAATCGGCTTCAAGTCTGAATTTATACTTAATTCCGTCATGTGCATCTATGTATTTGGTAAGTCGGTCATCAGGTGTCTTATGCGAGCTGACATCCCATGGAACGGAAGCATTTGTTGAAGTATCGAGCGCTGTCAGCTCATCACCGTTTACCAAATATCTGACAAGCTGATATTTGGGATATTCACCGTTTAAAAGTTCAGCTTCAATCTCAGCCCCGTTGGAGCTGACATTTGCTCCGTTAAGCTTAAATCTGTCAGAGATGTCAAATACAGCCTTTTCGTTATTTTTTGTCAAAATTTTTATCTTAGCTTTACCAAATCCCTGACCTTTGCTGTATGCCAGATAGTACCCGTAGACAAAGCCCGTATTGCTTTCAAAAGCATAGGTGAGAGTTTTGTCATCAGCCGTTGCAAATCTATAGCTTTCACCGGGACGGACAAAAGCAGAGTTTTTTGCAAAGTATGAATTAGCTTTGTATTTAGTTCCCTTTATAATAAGCTCCCTATCTTCAAAATTAAGCTCGTCTACAGTACCGGAAATAATTTTGCCATAACCGTAGAGCCTGCATATTTTTTTGTTGGCACTCATATAGACTCGGTATATTCCATCTGCTTTCAGGCTGTCAAATTCAGTCAAATTACCGTCATGATATATCTCATATTTTGCATCGCTGTCGGCAAAGCTTATGTATTGAAGTGTGCTTCGACTATCGTATATCACCTTGTTGATTTCGTCGATTCCCTGAATTATGAAGTACTCGGGAATTTCAGCAAGGCAATAATCAAAGCTTCCGTTATCGTTATTATCTATGAGCCGAATTACACCATCGGGGAGTATAAAATCCTTCTCATCGGGGCTCCAAAGACTGCCATTTTTGAAATATGAGAAATTATTTTCAAGCTTATATCTTCGAATTTTACCGTTGTCATCATAGCTGATTGTTCTCGAAGCGTAATCTACAATATTAGCTGCATCAAGCACTATTTCACTATTGCTTCCGAGCTCATCTACAACAACAGCTTTCATGCTCTTAGGCTCATACCAGAGCTCTACATTTTTGCCAAAGCACGAGGAATAGTCTTTATCACTGTGAAAAACCTTGCCGTTAATTTCAAGGTTTCCGCTAAAAGCAAATTTTTCATCAGGACCCATGAGACCAACCGTTGTGAGCGTGCCCTTTATAAACCCAAGCCCAAAATAATGCTCGAGCATATTTTTACCGTCGATGGTATAATAATCACTGCCATCAGCACTTAGATTGTCGGATATCAGGATATCGGTATGAAGTGCATTGTATATAGCTATGTAGGCATCTCCTACCGTCAGGTAGCCGCCATGCAGATTTGCACCGTCAAACAAGTCGAGATTATTGGCAAGCAAATCATATCCGCCCTTATATTCGGCAACATCACCATATCCGAGAATGGTAATTATGACCTTTGATGCAGCTTGCGACGGTACTTTTCCGTCGGGAGAAAACATGCCCTCGGAGGTACCATTTGTGAGGCCGTATACCTTTGATGTATAAATCTCATATGCAAAAGGGTTGCTTGCAGATACATCTTTAAATCCGATATTATCGGATGAAAGCAAGGGGATATCCATGCTTCTTATTGCAAGAGCAAAAAATTCCTTCCTGGTTATATCTGATGAAAGCTCTGTGTTTATTCCGTCTGTAATGCCGAGCTGATTCAAAAAAGAAGCAGTTCTTTGCACATAGCTCAGATACTCGGTTGTATTCTGTGCATAAGATATTTTAGTGAATCCAAAGCCTGAGCATACTATAGACAATATGATTAATAATGAAATAAATTTCTTATTCATCAGCTCGCTCCTTTCTCTCCGAGACTAATACTTAGCTTGTATATAAGCTGTGCCGCCTGCGCTCTTGTAAGCGATGCCTTTGGCTCAAAATAATCACCGTTGACTCCGCTTATTACATTGTTATTGGCAAGAGCTCCGACCGCTGTCCAGGCATATAAAGATACTTGGTCAAAATCCTTAAATTTCTTTATGCCGCTATAATCGATGCCAAAAAGTGAGCTTACTCTATAGAGCATTACCGCAGCATCTTCTCTTGTAATTATGGCATTAGGAGAAAAATTACCTTCGTATCCCTTAACAATACCGGCACCTGCTGCCGCTCCGACATAGGGATAAAACCAATCCGTCTCCAAAACATCATTAAAGCTCTGCGACATTGATTTTACACTAAATGCCGAAACAATAAGTTTGGAAAATTCTGCCCTCGTTATCTGAATATCAGGTTTAAAGCTGCCGTCCGAATAACCGGAGACGATACCGACGGCTGCAAGTGTGCCGACCGCCTTATTTGCCCAATGCTTGGATGAAATATCCCAAAAAGCCGCATCTGCCACAGTAAGCTTTGGCAAACCTACAAAGGTTGTTATCTTTGACTGTTCGTCATAAGTACTCGTTTCATCATAAACCGGAGTTATGACGCCTGCACCTACACCGCCTACAGATATATTATTCTTTCCGCCCGAGGGTCTGCTTGAGCTCGACGAACCGGTGCTGTTTGAAGCCTCTTTTGCTTCTTTTACTGCCATATCAAAATTATCCCTTATATCGGATATACTGTCAAAGCTCTTGTTTATTAGAATTCCGTATACACTTGCAGAGGATAATGATGAATAAGAAATATTATTTTCTGTAATGTCCGAAAGAATATCCTTGTAGCTATCCTCATAGACCTTTTTCACAGACATCCAATCTGAGCACAATTGGAGTGTGCTGAGCACTTTATATGCCATAAAAATCTCAGGAAAATCTATATCGTTTATACCGCTGTTTAAAACAGCCTTTGCCGAATTACAATCATCAGTGTAATCAATTGATTTGAGATTATCCAATACTTTTGCCTTGATTTGCTGAGTTAGCTTTGAATCTTTTTCCCAATCATTTGCATAGTCAATACCTAAAAACAAAGCATATTGATTAAGTATATATTCGGCATCGGCTCTTGCAAAATTCAAAATTGCAGCATGCTTCATGGCGTGTTTATTAAAATCTGCACCTGTGGTAAACTTCGCTTTTTCTTTATAGAGCTCTGACGCAAGCTCGGCCTCAATTCCTTTTATATCGGCATTGTCACTGTCTATGCCAAGCTCGGGCAGCTTAGACAAGAAAAATGATGTGAATTCGCTAAGTTCGGTCTTTGATTTTAGTTCAGACACAACATAGTCTGCATCCTCCAAATCAAAATACATGATAGTCACCGGTGTATCATGCCCTGTGACATACACATCGTATTTTCCGGCGGGAGCGCTATCAGGCATATAAAAGCTATATGTATAGCTGCCTCCTGCCTTAAGCTGATAAAAATCAATCGGCGGATTAGCTGCCGATAATTCCGAAAGATCGGTACCCTCCGGAACAAGCTTAATGGTGACTATTCCGTTTCCTTCTCCCGATACTGATACAAGCTTTGTATCAGGGTCGAACACTACGGTAAAATTGACATCACTTCGGGCAAATGATACAACACCTGTGCTAAACAAAAATACCGCAGTAAAAAGACTCAATAATCTTTTAACCATGTGCTTTTCTCTCCTCTTCTTAATATTTGAAAAATCATTGCTCAGAAATCTCTCCCAATAATAGCCAAAAAAAGTATGATTTCAAATCGTTTTTTATACTTTTAATACAATATTGTAGTGTTAAAATAGATATGTTACATTAAAAAAGACAACAACCAAAAATTGTG